>NZ_JBHFCS010000004.1:0-299004 GCF_044143025.1 Pseudomonas sp. TR47
TCCAGCGCAGGCCTCCTGAACTGCGCGGTCCGTGTAGGAGCCGGCTTGCCGGCGATGGGCTGCGCAGCAGCCCTGAAACGGTTAGGGCTAACCAATCAGATTGAACGTTTCAGCAGTCCGCCCCGTCGGTACTTCCAAGTCGTTCGCATTTGGAGGCACTACCCATGAAGTACCGCGCACTCGGCAACACTGGCCTGCTGGTTTCTGAACTGGTGGTCGGCACGGTCCCGTTCGGCGGGCGTGGCGCATTCGAGAAAACCGGCAGCGTGGACGTGGCACTGGCCCGGCGCATGTTCGACATGGCCTTCGACGCCGGGGTCAACCTGGTCGACACGGCAGACCTGTACTCCCACGGCCTGGCCGAAGAAATCGTCGGCCAGGCGCTGGGTGAGCGGCGCCAATCGGTCATCCTCGCCACCAAGGCGCGCAGCCCGATGGGGGACAACCCCAACGACAGCGGCGCTTCGCGCTATCACCTGATCCGCGCCTGCGAAGCCAGCCTCAAGCGCTTGGGCACCGACCATATCGACCTCTACCAGATCCACAACTGGGACGGCATCACGCCTGTGGAAGAGACCCTGGCCGCCCTTGAGCACCTGGTGCAAAGCGGCAAGGTGCGTTACTTCGGCACGTCCAACTACACCGCCTGGCAGATGATGAAAACCCTCGGCAGTGCGCGGCTCAACGGTTGGCAGCAGCCGGTTTCCCAGCAGATCTACTACACCCCCGAGGCCCGTGAAGCGGAGTACGAACTGCTGCCGATGGCACTCGACCAGGGCCTTGCCACGCTGGTGTGGGGGCCGCTGGGGGAGGGCTTGCTGACCGGCAAGGTGCGGCGCGGGCAACAGACGCCGGCCGGTACCCGCCAAGGCAACGATTGGCCGGAACCCTACGTGCATGACAGGGAGCGGGCCTACGACATCATCGAGGCGCTGATCGAGGTGGGGCGCCGGCATGGCTGCTCACCGGCGCGGGTGTGCCTGGCCTGGCTCAAGGACCGACCAGGCATCACCAGTGTCATCACGGCCGGGCGCACGGCCGAGCAGTTGCACGACAACCTGCAGGCGGTGGAGCTGGTGCTGACAGGCCAAGACCTTGAGCAGATCGAGCGGGTGACGCGGATCGCGCCGCAGTATCCGTACTGGCATCGCATCGCCGCGAAAATGGACCGCATCGACCCGGCGGAGGCGCCGTTCATTGCCCTGCATCGGCAAACGATGAAGCAGCACAAACCCTGACCCGCAATCAGCCCGAGGTACCGATGGCCTGAGGCATGCAGGAAAGCTCGCTTTCAAACGGCAGGTCCGGCCCGGCCCTTGAACAGGTCACCGCAGCCGCCCCAATGGCGTAGGCCAGCATCGCATCGACCGTGTCGCGCGCCAGCATCGCCACACCCATCGGGCTGTCCGCACCCAGCCGAGCCAGGCAGGCCAGCACGGCCGCCTGGAACGTATCCCCGGCCCCCACGGTGTCGCGAACCGGCAGTGAGCTGTCCGCCGGCCGGTGCCACGACCCGTGCGCACAATGCACGCTGGCACCCTCAGCCCCGTGGGTCACGAACACCAGCCGGCAGCGCTCGTTCAACCAGCCACGGGCTACCTCGCCAGCGTCGCGCCCCGGGTACAGCACCTGCAGGTCTTCCTCGCTGGCCTTGATCAAATGTGCATGCGCGGCAAACGCTTCAACGCGCCTGCGCCACAGCGCCACATCGGGCTGGGGATTCAGGCGCACGTTCGGGTCCAGGCTGATCAACCGCTGGTCGCGTTCGCGTTCCACCAGTGCCAGCAACGTGTCGGCCACGGGTGTCACCACCAGTGTGTATGACCCCACGTGCAGCCCACGTACGTTCTCATCCAGTACCGGCAGATGCTCAAGCCGCACCTGCCGGTCGGCGCAGCCTTCGCCGCGGAACTGGTACTGCGCCGAGCCGTTAGCATCCAGGCCGACCATGGCCAGGGTGGTGGGTGCATCGCTGGTCACCAGGTGCTGGCAATTTACGCCTTCTTCCTCCAGTACCCAGCGCAGGCGCGCGCCGAGGTGGTCGCTGGACAACCCGCCGAAAAAGCCTGCGGCAACGCCCAGCCTGCGCAGGCCGACGGCGACGTTGAACGGCGAGCCGCCAGCAATTGCGCTAAAGCCCAGCTCTGAGGTGCGCGGGCTGTTTGCCAGGCTGAAGACATCGAACAACGCCTCGCCACATACCAGATACATGAAGTTCTCCCAAACAGAAAAGAGTAAGGACAGTACCGCGATCAGTGCACAGGCAGGTGATCCAGGTAGCGTCTGTAGGCCACGCCGTAGGCGGCCTGTTGCGCCAGGCCGGGCAGGGTGCGGGTGCTTTCGTCCAGCTCGACGCAGCGTTCGCACAGGGCCTGCAGGCTGTCGCCGTGGCCCAGTTGGCGGCCAAGGCTCCAGGCAGCCTGGATTGCCGCCCCCAGCGCGGCGGCTTCGGTCTGGCGCGGGCACACCACTGGCAGGCCGAGCAGATTGGCCAGTACCTGGCGCCACAGCTCGCTTTTTGCCGCCCCGCCCACCAGGCGGATTTCGCTGCCCTGCAGGCCGCTGGCGCGCAGCAGGTCCAGGCCATAGCGCAGGCTGAAGCAAGTGCCTTCGAGTACGGCCCGGCACAGGTTGGCGCGGGTGAGGTTGGCGCTGGTCATGCCATGCAGGCTGGCGCTGGCAGTGGGCAGCGCGGGTACCCGTTCGCCATCGAAAAACGGCAGCATCAACAGGCCGTCGGCGCCAAGCGGCGCTTGCGCGGCGAGGGCCGTGAAGCGGGTGAGGTCAAGCTCCAGCAGGTCACGCACCAGCGCGCAGGCGTTGGTCAGGTTCATCGTGCAGATCAAGGGCAACCAGCCACCGCTGGAGGCGCAGAAGTTCGCCACCTCGCCCTTGGGGTTGAACTGGGCATGGTCGGCGTAAGCTGCCAGGGTGCCCGAGGTGCCCAGGCTGAGGGTAATCATGCCAGGGCTGATATTGCCGGTACCGATGGCGCTGAGCATGTTGTCGCCGCCGCCGATGGCCACCCAGGCGTGAGGGTTCAGCCCCAGGCCTGCGGCGGCCTGCTCGCGCAGCGGGCCGACGCAGTCGCCGGGGGCGAGCAGCTCGGGCAGTGCCGCCAGCAGGCGCTCGCCCGGTTCGATGTGTTGCAGCACATCGGTTGCCCAGGTGTTGTGGTGCACGTTGTAGTAACCGGTGCCAGACGCATCGCCCGGCTCGCTGCAGGCGCGGCCTGTCAGCCAGTAATTGAGGTAATCGTGGGGCAGCAGCACATGGGCCAGGCGGGCGAACAGGTCGGGGAAGTGCCGTTTGCTCCACAGCAGCTTGGATACGGTATAACCCGGCGCAATCACCAGCCCCAGGCGTTCGATCGAGCCCTGCGGGCCGCCGAGCGCGTTCAGCAGTGCCTGGTTTTCTGCCGTGGTTTCGGTGTCGCACCAGAGCTTGGCCGGGCGCAGCACCTGGCCTTGGGCGTCCAGCATCACCAGGCCATGCTGCTGGCCGGATACCGCCAGCGCACGGATGGCCTGGCCATCGACGCCGGCCTCATGCAGCGCGCCAGCGACTGCCGTGTGCAGGGCGGCGAGCCAGTCGGCCGGGTCCTGCTCGCGGCGCCCGTCGCGGCCCCGTGCAGGCGCGTGCGCGGCACTACCAAGGCCCAGCACCCGGCCACTGCCGGCGTCCAGCACCAGCGCCTTGGTACCCTGGGTACCGCAATCAATGCCGAGAAACAGTCCGTCCATTGCGTGTGCTCCAGGTCAGTCGCCAAGCACTCGGCGCAGCGTTTCGCTCACGCCAACCTCACACAGGCTGTCATACAGGCGCTCGAAAGCGCTGACGAAGGCACCGGAGGCGGGGATGACCGTGCCAAATATCGTTTCGTCGCCCAGCACCCGGGCAGCCAGCCCGTCACGCTGCACCACCCGTGCCTGGCATTGGGCCGCGCGTGGGTCGGGGATGGCATAGGCGCTGCCCTGTTCGTCTACCCCGCCCAGGTACAGGGCCCAGGCCGCTACCACCAGGGCCACGCGGTCCAGCGGCTGGCCCTCGGCAATCAGCTGGTTGGCGGTGGGGACGATGTACTTGGGAAACTTCGATGAGCCGTCCGAGCACACCCGCTCCAGCTGGTCGGCGATGGCGCGGTTGGCGAAGCGCTCGGTGAGGCTGTCCTTGTAGCGTTCCAGGTCGATGCCGGGCGCCGGGGCAAGTTGCGGGGTCACGTCCAGGTCCATGAACGTGCGCATGTAGCGGCGCAGCAGTGGGTCGGCAAGGGTTTCGTGGACCAGGCGGTAGCCCTGCAGGAAGCCCAGGTAGGTCAGTGCCAGGTGGCTGCCGTTGAGCAGCTTGATTTTCATTTCTTCATAGGGCGTGACGTCGTCGGTGAACTGCACACCGACCTTTTCCCAAGCCGGGCGCCCGGCTACGAATTTGTCTTCCACCACCCACTGCAGGAACGGCTCGCACACCACCGGCCAGGCATCCTCGACGCCGTGGCGCTCGAACAGTCGTTGGCGGTGGTCGCTGGTGGTCATTGGCGTGATGCGATCGACCATGGCGTTGGGGAAGCTCACGTTCTCGCCTATCCAGTGGGCCAGGTCCGGGTCGAGTAGCCGGGCAAAGGCCAGCAGGGCCTTGCGCGCGACCGCGCCATTGTGCGGAAGGTTGTCGCAGGACATCACCGTGAACGGCCCCACGCCGGCCTCGCGGCGCCGCCGCAGGGCTTCGCAGAGAAAGCCGAACACGCCTTGCGGGGCCTGCGGGTTGGCCAGATCGTGCCGGACCTGCGCCAGGTCGGCGCGAAACTCGCCGGTGCTGTCGTCGATGCAGTAGCCACCTTCGGTGATGGTCAGCGAGACGATGCGGACGCCGGGCTCGGCCAGTTTGGCCAGCAGCGCTTGGGCATCGTCCTCGGCCAAGAGCATGTCATTGAGGGCACCGATCACCCGCACTTCGGTGTCGGGTCGGTCGTCCAGCACGAACAGGGTGTACAGGTAGCCCTGCGCCGCCAGGGCGTCGCGCATGGCGCGGTCTTCGCTGCGCAGGCCGGCGCCGCAGATGGCCCAGTCCAGGCCTTCGCCGCGGTTCATCAGGGCGTCGGTGTAGGCCGCCTGATGGGCACGGTGAAACCCACCTACGCCAATGTGCACGATGCCCTGGCGCAGCTGCGAGGGCGCGTAGGAAGGGCGGGCGACCGTGGGCGCCAGCAGGTCGAGGTGGTGCGGGTCGAGTTTCATCGTGTACGTCCTCAGGCCGCTTGCTGCAGGCGTTTGTCCAGGGCTTGGCCGTTGCTGTCGAACAGGTGGCAGTGGCCTGGGTCGAAGGCCAGTTCCAGGGGCTCGCCGAAGGCCGGCGCAAAGTCGCCGCGCACCCGTACGGTGAGCATTTCCCCGGAGCCGGCACGTACATGGCAGTAGCTGTCACTGCCCAGGCGCTCACTGACGTCGGCGGTCACCTGCAGCAAGCCGGGTGTGCCGTGCCCGGCGCTGGCGATGTTCAGGTGCTCCGGGCGGATGCCCAGCGTCACGGGGCTGCCAGCGGGCAGGCCGTCTGTGCACAGTGCCAGGCTGACACGGGCGCCGCATTCAAGGGTGACCTCGCACGATGTGCCCTGGCTGTGGCTCACGTGGCCGCGCAAAAAGCCCATTTTCGGGGTGCCGAGAAAGCCTGCGACGAACAGGTTGGCCGGGTGGTGGTACAGCTCAAGCGGCGAGCCGACCTGCTCGATGCGCCCGCCGTTGAGCACCACCACCTTGTCGGCCAGGGTCATCGCTTCGACCTGGTCGTGGGTCACGTAGATCATGGTTGCAGCCAGCTCCTGGTGCAGGCGCGCAAGCTCCAGGCGCATCTGCACGCGCAGGGCGGCGTCAAGGTTCGACAGCGGCTCGTCGAACAGGAAAATCTTTGGGTTGCGCACGATCGCCCGGCCGATCGCCACCCGCTGGCGCTGGCCACCAGACAGTTGGCGGGGTTTGCGTTCAAGCAGCGGTTGCAGTTCGAGGATGCGCGCGGCGTTGTCGACTTTGGCCTGCACCTCACGCTTGTCCACGCCGGCCAGGTCCAGGGCGAACGACAGGTTCTTGCGTACGGTCATGTGCGGGTAGAGCGCGTAGGTCTGGAACACCATGGCCAGGTCGCGTTTGGCCGGGGCGGTGTCAGTGATGTCGACGCCGTCCAGGGTGATGTGGCCGCCGCTGACCTCCTCAAGGCCGGCGATCAGCCGCAGCAGTGTCGACTTGCCACACCCGGACGGGCCGACGAACACCACGAACTCACGGTCGCGCACCTCCAGGTCGATGCCCTTGATGATGGCGTGGCCATCGAAGCCTTTGTGCAGGTTGCGGATCTTCAGGTCAGCCATGGCGAATGTCCTCTGCGGCGGCCCGCAATAGGGGTGATTGAGCAGGTGTCGTGTGGGGGCGGTTCATTTCACGGCGCCGAACGAAAGGCCGCGCACCAGCTGCTTCTGGCTGATCCAGCCGAAAATCAGGATGGGCGCGCAGGCCAGGGTCGAGACGGCCGAGAGCTTGGCCCAGAACAGCCCCTCCGGGCTTGAGTAGGAAGCCACCAGCGCGGTCAGTGGGGCGGCAGCCGAAGAGGTCAGGTTGAGCGACCAGAACGCCTCGTTCCAGCACAGGATCAACGACAGCAGCACGGTCGAGGCCAGCCCGCCGCGAGCGATCGGCAGCAACACGCGGACGATTTCCTGCCAGGTGCCGGCACCGTCCAGGCGCGCGGCTTCAAGGATGTCCACCGGGATGTCCTTGAAGTAGGTGTACACCATCCACACCACGATCGGCAGGTTGATCAGGGTGTAGACGATGATCAGCGCCAGGCGCGAGTCGAGCAGGCCGAACTGTTTGGCCAGCAGGTAGATCGGCATCAGCACGCCCACCGGCGGCAGCATCTTGGTCGACAGCATCCACAGCAGCGTGCGCTTGGTATGGCGGGTTTCGAAAAAGGCCATGGAGTAGGCCGCCGGCACTGCGACAAGCATGCACAGCGCGGTCGCCGAGAAGGCGATCAGCACCGAATTCCAGGCGTAGGCGAAGTAGTCGCTGCGCTCGTTGATGTGCAGGTAGTTTTCCAGCGTTGGCGCGAAGATGAACTGTGGCGGTGTGGCGAAGGCGTCGAGCTCGGTCTTGAAGCTGGTCAGCAGCATCCAGAAGATCGGGAAGAAGATCACCAGGGCGATGCCCCAGCACAGCAGGCCGATCAATGCGTCGCGCAGGCGGCGGGTTTGCTTGAGTGGCAGCATGGCGGGCTCCTCAGCGGCGCTCGGTCAGGTTTTTGCCGATCATCCGTATCAGCACGATGGCGGCGATGTTGGCGATCAGCACGGCGATCAGGCCGCCGGCCGAGGCCATGCCGACGTCGAACTGCAGCAGCGCCTGGTTGTAGATCAGGTAGGCGAGGTTGGTGGACGCATAGCCCGGCCCGCCGCTGGTGGTGGTGAAGATTTCGGCGAACACCGACAGCAGGAAGATGGTCTCGATCATCACCACCACGGCAATCGGGCGGGCCAGATGCGGCAGGGTCAGGTGCCAGAAGATCGCCAGCGGCCCGGCGCCATCCAGGCGCGCGGCTTCTTTCTGTTCCAGGTCCTGCGACTGCATGGCGGTCATCAGGATCAGGATGGCGAACGGTAGCCACTGCCAGGAGACGATCAGGATGATCGACAGCAGCGGGTAGTGCGCCAGCCAGTCCACCGGCTGCGCGCCGAACAGCCGCCACACGGCCGCGAGGATGCCCGACACCGGGTGCAATATCAGGTTCTTCCACAGCAGCGCGCTGACCGTGGGCATGATGAAGAACGGTGAAATCAGCAGCACCCGTACCACGCCGCGCCCCCAGAACTCGCCGGCCTCCAGCAGCGCCGCGATGAGCACGCCGAACACCACGCTGATCGCCAGCACGCTGCCGACCAGGGTCAGAGTGTTCAGGGCGCCGGGCATGAAGCCTGGGTCGGTGACGAAGTACGCGAAGTTCTCCAGGCCTACGTACGCATTTTCGCCCGGGTACAGCAGGTTGTAGCGGATCAGCGAAAAATACAGGGTCATGCCCAAGGGTACGACCATCCACAACAGCAGCAGCGCCACCGAAGGGCTGACCAGGAACCAGCCCGGGCCGACGCGGCGTTTGCCGGGGCGTGCGGTGGCGAGGGTCGGGGTATCGAGGGCCGAAGTGTCCATGGCGACTCCGTGTGCAGCGAAAAGGGCGGACGGCAGCCGTCACCGCGCCAGGCGTTGGCGCGGCTCAGGCCACGGGTGGGCTACTTGGGATAACCGGCGCGCTTCATCTCGCGTTCGGTGGACTGCTGGGCGGCGGCAAGCACCTGGTCGACCTTCATCTGCCCGGTCAGGGCGGCGGAGAACAGCTTGCCGACCTGCGTCCCAATGGCCTGGAACTCGGGGATGGTCACCAACTGAATACCCACGTACGGCACGGGCTTGAGCGTGGGGTGGTTGGGGTCAACGCGCTTGAGCGATTCCAGCGTCACCTTGGCGAACGGCGCTGCGGCCAGGTAGGCGTCGCTGTAGGTAGAGGCGCGGGTGCCTGGTGGCACGTTGGCCACGCCTTCCTTGTCGGCCACCAGCTTGCCGTAGGCTTCGGACGTGGCCCAGGTGCTGAAGGCCTTCGCCGCGTCCTTGGCCTTGGAACTGCTGGGGATGGCCAGCGCCCAGGAATACAGCCACGAGGCGCCCTTGTCGGTGACCTCTTTTGGCGCAAAGGTGAAGCCGACCTGGTCGGCGACCTTGCTCTGGGTCTTGTCGGTGACGAACGAGCCGGCAACGCTGGCATCGACCCACATCGCGCACTTGCCGCTGTTGAACAGTGCCAGGTTTTCGTTGAAGCCGTTGCTCGACGCGCCTGGCGGGCCGTACTGCTTCAAGGTGTCGACGTAGAAGTTCAGCGCGTTCTTCCACGCGCTGCCGGTGAATTCCGGCTGCCACTGTTCGTTGAACCAGCGTGCGCCAAAGGCATTGGCCACGGTGCCGATCAGCGCCATGTTCTCGCCCCAGCCGGCCTTGCCGCGCAGGCAGATGCCGTACTGGCCCTGGTCGGGGTGGTGGAGTTTGGCGGCAAATTCACCCAGCTGGGTCCAGGTCGGTTGCTCGGGCATGCTCAGCCCAGCGTTCTGGAACAGGTCCTTGCGGTAGTAGGTGATCGAGGCTTCGGCGTAGAAGGGCAGGGCGTACAGCGTACCGTTGGCCGACAAGCCATTGCGCACAGACGGGAACACGTCGTCGAGGTTGTAATCGGCCGACAGGTCCTTCATCGGCTCCAGCCAGCCTTTGGCGCCCCACAGTGCGGCTTCGTACATGCCGATGGTCAGTACGTCGAACTGCCCGCCCTGGGTGGCGATGTCGGTAGTCAGGCGCTGGCGCAGCACGTTTTCTTCAAGCACGACCCACTTGAGCCTGATGTCCGGGTGCTGCTCTTCGAACACCTTGGCCAGGCGCTGCATGCGGATCATGTCGTTGTTGTTGACCGTGGCGATGGTCAGCGTTTCGGCGCCCTGGGCCATTAGCGGCAGGCTGAGGCAGGCGGCGGCCAGGCAGGCCTTGATCGCGTCGTTCATCTATGAACTCCCTTACCGGGCCGGCTGACGGCACGGAAGACATTATTATTTTTGTGTCGCTGGCGCTGATTACACCCCCGCGTGGCGCTGCCGACAAAGCTTGGGCTGCACGCTGGCTGATACTTTTTTGCAGTTGTTGCGCTCAGTGATGGTTCTGCTCGGTCAGCCGCTGGATCACCAGGCTGCGATAGTCGGAGGGGGTCATGCCTTTGAGCTGTTGAAAGCGCCGGTTGAAATTGGACAGGTTGCTGAAGCCTGATTCGAAGCACACCCCGGTCACCGGCAGGTCGCTTTTGGCCAGCAGTTCGCAGGCCTTGCTGACCCGCAGGCGGTTGACGAACTCGACAAAACCCCGCCCTGCCGCCTGTTTGAAGAAGCGTGAGAAGTAGGTGGGGGTCATGCCCAGGTGCTCGGCCACTTCGTTCTGGGTCAAGTCCTGGGCGTAGTGCTGGAAGATGTAGTTCACCGCCCGGTTGATGCGCTCGACGTTGTGCTCGTCAGCCAGGTGCGAGGAGGTGACCGTGGACAACAACTGGTAGTCCTCGCAGCCGGCCAGCTGCTCCATGAGGATAAAAAAGTATCCAAGGCGGGTCATGCCGCGGCTGTGCGCGATGCGTTGCAACAATCGGCGGCTCTCGGCGATCAGCGCGGGGTCACGGAACTCGATGCCGTAGTGTGCGCGGGCCAGCAACGGGCTGAGCTGGTGCAGTTCAGAAAATGCCCGGCTGCCGCTGTGCAGAACCTCGTCCGTGAAATTGACCAGCATGTCGCGCTGGCTGAATACCTCCCCGGGGCCGGCCTGGCTGATCCAGTTGTGCGGCAGGTTGGGCCCTGTGAGGAACAGCGTGTTCGGCGCGAAGCTGCCGATGTAGTCGCCGATGAACACTTTGCCGGCGCTGGCCACGATCAGGTGCAGTTCGTATTCCTTGTGGAAATGCCAGCGCACCAGCGGGCTGGGAAAGCCATGCTGGCGGTAGATCAGAGAGTCGCCCTCGTGATCGTCCATCAACTCGTAGGACGGGTCGCTGACTTTGCTCGTTCTGGGCATGGCGCTGCTGGGCTCCGAAGGACGAAGTACCATCGTAGCCTGAACAGGGCAGGTGTCACAGGGCGCCAAGCGCGCCCGCGCTTGCGGTAAGATGCACGCTTCTGTCTCTGGAACCTCCCTGGATGAGCAAGCCCGGTCAAATGGTGCTGATCGCGTTACGCAAGATGATCGCCTCGGGCGAACTGGCGGCTGGCGCGCGGCTGATGGAAGTGCCTACCGCCGAACGGTTCGGCGTCTCACGCATGCCCGTACGCATGGCGTTTCGTACCCTAGAGCAGGAGGGCCTGCTGGTGCGTTGCGGCGGCCGTGGCTTCCAGGTGCGTTCGGTCAGCGCCGACGACATTGCCGGCGCGGTGGAGGTGCGCGGTGTGCTCGAAGGCCTGGCTGCCCGCCAGGCCGCTGAGCGCGGCCTGCTGCCCGCGGCGCGCGAGGCGCTGCAGCGCTGCCTGGTCGAAGGCGACCTGTTGTTCGACAAGGGGTATGTGACCGAGGAAGACTTGCACGCCTATCACGACCTGAACATGCGCTTTCACCAGGTGATCGTCGAGGCCAGCCACAACCCGGCCATCGCCGATGCCCTGGCGCGCAACGACCACTTGCCGTTCGCTTCGGTCACTGCGCTGGCGGTGGACCGTCACGACCTGGCCCGTGAATTCCGGCGCTTCAACTTCGCGCACATGCAGCACCATGCGGTGTTCGATGCGCTCACCCACGGCCAGGGTGCCCGCGCCGAGGCGATCATGCGCGAACATGCCAATGCCACGTTGCGCTATGCCGAAACCTTTGGCGCGGCCACGGCGGACGAGGGCATGAAGGTGATCCTGCCCTCGTCCTGAGGCGTTTTACAGGTCCAGTACCAGCAGGGGCGTCTTCGCCCGCGAACAGCACGGCGTGAACTGGTCGTTCAGGGCCTGTTCCTGTTCCGTGAGGAACAGGTCGCGGTGCTCTGGCGTGCCCTGCAGCACACGCGTCAGGCAGGTGCCGCAAATACCCTGTTCACAGGAGACGGCGATCTCGATGCCGTGGCGTTCCAGCACCTGCACCACGCTCTGGTCGGCCGGCACCTCGAACACTTGGCCGGTGCTGCCTACCTGCACCGAGAAGCTGCCGTCGTCGCTGTTTGCAACCGGCGCTGCGGCGAAGTACTCGCGGTGCAGGTTGGCCTGCTGCCACCCCAGCTGCTTGGCAGTGTCCAGCACGTGCTGCATGAAGCCGCCAGGCCCGCACACGTAAAGGTGCACATCGCCCTGCGGGCTGCCCAGCACTTGGGCGATGTCCAGGGCGGTCTCCGGCTGCTCGTCAAAATGTACGAACAGGCGGTCAGCGAAGGGTGCGGCGCTCAGGCGCTCGACAAAGGCTGCGCGGTCGCTTGAACGGGCGCAGTAGTGCAATTCGAAATCGTCGCCGTTGCAGGCCAGTTGCTCCGCCATGCACAGCAGGGGCGTGATGCCGATGCCACCGGCGAACAGCAGGCTGCGCCGGGCGCCCTGGGCCAGCGGGAACAGGTTGCGCGGGGCGCTGATGCGCAGGCGGTGGCCAGCCTGCACCTGCTGGTGAAGGCTGCGCGAACCGCCGCGTGAGGCGGGGTCGTTGAGCACGCCGATCAGGTAGCGGTGGCGTTCTGCAGGGTGGTTGCACAGGGAATACTGGCGCACCAGCCCGTCCGGCAGGTGCACATCGATGTGCGCGCCGGCGCTGAAGGGCGGCAATGGGCTGCCATCGGCGGCCGCCAGCTCGAAGCTGCAGATGCCCAGGGCTTCGTCGTTGCGGGATACCACTACGGCATCGATCATGGCGCGGGCTCCTCAGGCGGGGGTGGTGTGGGTGGCGATCACGTGCGGTTGGGGCGCGTGCTCTTTGGCGATAAGCCGCTCCAGCACCTTGCGCGCCTGTACGCCGCCGGCGTCGATGTTGAGCTTGAGCAGGTTGCGCTCGGGGTAGGCGAGCAGGTTCTGCTGCTGGCGTTCGAGCATTTCCAGGTCTTCGCTGAAAATCTTGCCCTGGCCTTCGCGGATGCTCGCGGTCAGGGCCTGATCGTGGGCGGCAAAATTGCGCGCCATGCCCCAGAAGTACCAGATCGAGGTGTCGCTCTCGGGGGTGATGAAATCGACCACGATGCTCGAGGCCTTGTGCTCGGCCGGGGCGTGGTAGCCGCCGTGGCCGGCATGGGCCACGCCCACCTCGATCAGTACATGGCTGGGCGGGGTGAAGCGGCAGATCTGCCAGCGGTCCACCGGCACATCGTCGGCCAGGCCGTTGCCGCGCAGGGCCATGCGCCAGAAGGGCGGCGGCATGATGTTTTCCATGTGCCGGGCGGTGACCACTTCGTCGCCGCTCACCGTGGTGGCCGGGGGCGCCTCGTCGATTTCCTTCTGGCCGATGCTGGAGGCGTGCACATAGGTTTCATGGGTGAGGTCCATGAGGTTGTCGATCATCAGGCGGTAATCGCAACCGATGTGGAACAACCCGCCGCCATAGGCCCATTCGTCGCTGGCCGCCCACGGCAGGTGCGGGATCAGTGCCGGGTCAGCCTGGGCCTGGTCACCGGGCCAGACCCAGATGAAGCCATGGCGCTCGACCACGGCGAAGGCTTTGTTGCAGGGGAAGCCCCGCACCCGTTGGCCCGGCATGGCGACGGTCTTGCCATCACAGCCCATGACCAGCCCGTGGTAGCCGCACACCAGGTTGCCGTTTTCGACAAAGCCCAGCGACAAGGGCGCGCCGCGGTGCGGGCAAAAGTCTTCTACGGCGGCGACGCGGTTTTCGTTGGCGCGGTAAAACACGATCTTTTCCCCGCAAATCTGCCGGCCCAAGGGCTTCTCGGCGATTTCGTCAGGGGTGCAGGCGACGTACCAGGTATTTTTCGGGTACATGGAGGACCTCCGATTGTTGTTGTTATCTAATGGATCCATTAAGACCTGATCTGAAAGGCTGGTCAATGGTATATCCCAACAAAAATTGGAGGTCTTGCGATTATCGTGCGTCTAATGGATCCATTTAATGGTTTGCGGATGAATGGCCCTATTCCTTGTAAATTTTCGTCAGCAGCCGCAGCAGCTCCGTGCGCTCGGCTTCTTCAAGGCTGCCAGTAGCCTCCCGATCGCTGTCGCTGGCGATCTGTTTGAGCTCCTTGAGCATCGCTTCGCCCGACTTGCTCAAGAAAATCCCGTAAGAGCGCTTGTCCGGCTTGCACCGCACACGCACGGCCAGCGCACGCTCTTCCAGTTTGTTCAGCAGCGGCACCACCTGCGGCGGCTCGATCGCCAGGGCACGCGCCAGGTCCGCCTGCATCAGGCCAGGGTTCTGCTCGATGATCGCCAGCGCAGAGAACTGCGCCGGGCGCAGGTCGTAGGCCGCCAGCCGGCTGATCAGGTGCTGGAACAGCTTCAGCTGGGCGCGGCGCAACGCGTAACCGAGCAGGTCCTCAAGGACCGTGTCGCCAGGGGGCGTGGGCAGGGAAGCGGTGTCGTCGGTTCGGGCAGACCTTGCCATCGGATTGCATGCTCCTGTGTCATGAGTAAGAAAGTTACCCAGTTTGCCTGCGCTGGCTCAATCCGGCTAGTGAAGCTCAGGCTAAAAAGCTTCTCAACCGGCTGGAAGGCAAAGATAATTTTCATAATAGTTAATTGACATAACTAATTTGCCGGATTAGTTTGATGGTCACCACCTCGAACAACAAGAGTGCAGAACCATGAGCAAATACGAAGGCCGCTGGACCACCGTGAAGGTCGAACTGGAGTCGGGCATCGCCTGGGTAACCCTCAACCGCCCGGAAAAACGCAATGCCATGAGCCCCACCCTGAACCGGGAAATGGTCGACGTGCTGGAAACCCTGGAGCAGGACGCCGACGCCGGGGTGCTGGTGCTGACCGGGGCCGGTGAGTCGTGGACTGCAGGCATGGACCTGAAGGAATACTTCCGCGAGGTCGACGCCGGTCCCGAAATCCTTCAGGAAAAAATCCGCCGTGAAGCCTCGCAATGGCAATGGAAGCTGCTGCGCATGTACGCCAAGCCGACCATCGCCATGGTCAACGGCTGGTGCTTCGGCGGCGGTTTCAGCCCGCTGGTGGCCTGCGACCTGGCCATCTGCGCCGACGAGGCCACCTTCGGCCTGTCGGAAATCAACTGGGGCATCCCGCCCGGCAACCTGGTCAGCAAGGCGATGGCCGATACCGTTGGCCATCGCCAGTCGCTGTACTACATCATGACTGGCAAGACCTTCGGCGGTGCCAAAGCCGCCGAGATGGGCCTGGTCAACGAGAGCGTACCGCTGGCCCAGCTGCGCGAGACGACCCGCGAGCTGGCGCTGAACTTGCTCGAGAAGAACCCGGTGGTGCTGCGTGCAGCCAAGAACGGCTTCAAGCGTTGCCGCGAACTGACCTGGGAGCAGAACGAAGACTACCTCTACGCCAAACTCGACCAGTCCCGCCTGCTGGACACCGAGGGCGGTCGCGAGCAGGGCATGAAGCAGTTCCTCGACGACAAGTCCATCAAGCCGGGCCTGCAGGCTTACAAACGCTGAGGGCCGGGGCGGGCTGTGCCGCCACTGGCCACAGCCTGCGGATATTTCTCTACAACCACAACAAGAGGGATGAGCATGTTGCAGGTGCCTTTGCTGATTGGCGGGCAGTCGCGCCCCGCCAGCGATGGACGAACCTTCCAGCGCTGCAACCCGGTCACCGGTGAGGTGGTGTCGCAAGCCGCTGCCGCCACGCTGGCCGATGCCGATGCTGCGGTGGCCGCCGCCAGCGCAGCGTTCCCGGCCTGGGCCGCGCTGGCGCCCGGTGAGCGGCGCAGCCGCTTGCTGGCCGGCGCCGACCTGTTGCAGGCGCGTGCTGCCGAGTTCATCGCCGCGGCCGGCGAAACCGGGGCCATGGCCAACTGGTATGGCTTCAACGTGAAGCTGGCCGCCAACATGCTGCGCGAAGCTGCGGCCATGACCACGCAGATTACCGGTGAGGTCATCCCCTCGGATGTACCCGGCAGCTTTGCCATGGCCCTGCGCGCCCCTTGCGGTGTGGTGCTGGGCATCGCACCGTGGAACGCCCCGGTGATCCTCGCCACGCGGGCCATCGCCATGCCGCTGGCCTGTGGCAACACCGTGGTGCTCAAGGCCTCCGAGGTCAGCCCGGCGGTGCACCGATTGATCGGCCAGGTGCTCCACGATGCAGGCTTGGGCGAAGGCGTGGTCAATGTGATCAGCAATGACCCTGCCGATGCGCCCGCCATCGTCGAGCGGCTGATCGCCAACCCTGCGGTGCGCCGCGTCAATTTCACCGGCTCCACCCAAGTGGGGCGCATTGTCGGCGAGCTGGCTGCACGGCACCTGAAGCCTGCCTTGCTCGAACTGGGCGGCAAGGCGCCGCTGTTGGTGCTCGATGACGCCGACTTGGACGCCGCCGTCGAAGCTGCAGCGTTTGGGGCCTACTTCAACCAGGGCCAGATCTGCATGTCCACCGAGCGCCTGGTGGTCGACAACCGCATCGCCGACACCTTCGTCGACAAGCTGGCGGCCAAGGTCGGCGGGCTGCGCGCAGGTGACCCGCAGGCCAGCACGTCGGTGCTCGGTTCGCTGGTCAGCGGTGCGGCCGGCGAGCGCATCAAGGCGCTGATCGACGATGCCGTGGCCAAGGGCGCACGCCTGGTGTGCGGCGGCCAGCTGGACGGCAGCATTTTGCAGCCCACCCTGTTGGACAACGTCGACGCAAGCATGCGCCTGTACCACGAAGAGTCCTTCGGGCCGGTGGCAGTGGTGCTGCGCGCCGAGGGCGATGAAGCCTTGCTGACGCTGGCCAACGACTCCGAGTTTGGTTTGTCGTCGGCCATCTTCAGCCGCGACACCAGCCGTGCGCTGGCCTTGGCCCAGCGTGTGGAGTCGGGTATCTGCCATATCAACGGCCCGACCGTGCATGACGAGGCGCAGATGCCCTTCGGTGGGGTCAAGGCCAGCGGCTACGGCAGCTTCGGCAGCCGCACCGCCATCGATCAATTCACCCAGCTGCGCTGGGTCACCCTCCAGCACGGCCCCAGGCATTACCCCATCTAGGCAACGCGCACCATCGGCCGCCGCCCGCACCGCCGGGCGGCGGCAGGCTGTACAACAATAACAAGGAGCAACCTGCGTGAATAACCAAGCCCGCACAGGGTCGACCGCCCCTGGTCAAAGCCCGCGCTACCGGCAGGTGTCCATCGGGCATCCCCAGGTGCAGTTCAGCGAGGCCGACGGCATCCTGCGCATGCAGGCCGTCGAGCCCCTGGCGCCGCTGCCGGCGCGCCTGCTTGACCGGCTGCTGCACTGGGCCGCACAGCGCCCGGACACCACCTTCATTGCCGCGCGTCAGCCCGACGGTGCCTGGCGCACAATCACCTACGCGCAGATGCTCGTGCAGGTACGCACCATCGCCGCCAACCTGCTGGGCTTTGGCCTGAGCGCCGAGCGGCCACTGGCGCTTTTTTCCGGCAACGATATCGAGCACCTGCAGATCGCCTTGGGCGCCATGTATGCCGGCATCCCGTATTGCCCGGTGTCGCCGGCCTACGCACTACTGTCCCAGGACTTTGCCAAGCTGCGGCATGTGTGCGAGGTACTGACGCCGGGGTTGGTGTTCGCCACCGACACCCAGCCGTTCCAGCGTGCCTTCGACGCCGTGCTGGATCCATCGGTGGCGGTGGTGAGCGTGCGCGGCCAGGCCGCCGGCCGCCGGCACCTGAGCTTCGACAGCCTGCTGCAGCCGGGCGACCTTGCGCCAGCCGATGCGGCGTTTGCCGCCACCGGGCCCGACACCATCGCCAAGTTCCTCTTCACCTCCGGCTCCACCAAGCTGCCCAAGGCGGTCGTCACCACCCAACGCATGCTGTGCGCCAACCAGCAGATGCTGTTGCAGACCTTCCCGGTGTTCGCTGAAGAGCCGCCGGTGCTGGTGGACTGGCTGCCGTGGAACCACACCTTCGGCGGCAGCCACAATTTGGGCATCGTGCTGTACAACGGCGGCAGCTTCTACCTGGACGCCGGCAAGCCCACCCCGCAAGGCTTCGGCGAAACCTTGCGCAACCTGCGCGAGATTTCCCCTACGGCTTACCTGACCGTGCCCAAGGGCTGGGAAGAACTGGTCAAGGCACTGGAGCAGGACGCACATTTGCGTGAAGTGTTCTTTGCCCGCATGAAGCTGTTCTTCTTCGCCGCCGCCGGGCTTTCACAAAGCGTGTGGGACCGCCTGGACCGCATTGCCGAACAGCACTGTGGCGAGCGCATCCGCATGATGGCCGGCCTTGGCATGACCGAAGCGGCGCCATCCTGCACGTTCACCACCGGGCCTTTGTCGCTGGCAGGCTATGTGGGCTTGCCTGCCCCGGGGTGCGAGGTGAAGCTGGTGCCGCTGGACGGCAAGCTGGAGGCACGCTTTCGCGGCCCGCACATCATGCCCGGCTACTGGCGTTCGCCGCGGCAAACGGCCGAGGCGTTCGATGACGAGGGCTTTTACTGCTCGGGCGATGCCTTGAAGCTCGCCGATGCGCTGCAGCCCGAACAGGGCCTGATGTTCGATGGGCGTATTGCCGAAGACTTCAAGTTGTCGTCGGGGGTGTTCGTCAGTGTCGGGCCGCTGCGTAACCGTGCGGTGCTCGAAGGCTCACCCTATGTGCAGGACATCGTGGTGGCTGCGCCGGACCGCGAATGCCTGGGCATCCTGGTGTTCCCGCGTCTGCCCGAATGCCGGCAACTGGCCGGGCTACCGGCTGCGGCCAGCGATGCCGAAGTGCTCGGCAGCGATGCGGTGCGCAGCTGGTTCGCCGCTTGGCTGGAGCGCCTGAACCGTGACGCCCAGGGCAACGCCAGCCGGATCGAATGGTTGTCACTGCTGGTAGAGCCGCCATCGATCGACGCCGGGGAGATCACCGACAAAGGGTCGATCAACCAGCGTGCGGTGTTGCAGCGCCGGGCTGACAAGGTAGAGGCGCTGTACCGTGGCGAAGACCCAACCGTGCTGCCCGCGCAGGTGCGCCCGTGAGCAGCGCCGGGCTGTGCACCGCGTTCGACGATGTGGCCATCGTGCAGATGGTGCGCACGCCGTGGGTCGACCTTGGCGGTGCGCTCGCCGCGGTTTCACCGATCGACCTGGGCATCAAGGCCGGGCGGGCGGTGCTTGCGCGGGCCGGTATCGCCCCGCAGGCGGTGGACAGCGTGCTGGCCGGCAGCATGGCCCAGGCCAGTTTCGATGCGTACCTGCTGCCGCGCCACGTCGGGCTGTACTGCGGTGTGCCGCAGGCTGTTCCGGCACTGGCCGTGCAGCGCATCTGCGGCACCGGTCTCGAGCTGCTGCGCCAGGCGGGGGAGCAGTTGCGCAGTGGTGTGCAGCAGGTGCTGTGCGTGGGCGCCGAGTCGATGTCGCGCAACCCGATTGCGGCGTATGAACACCGTGGCGGCTTTCGCCTTGGCGCGCCGGTAGGGTTCAAGGATTTTCTCTGGGAGGCGTTGTACGACCCGGCTGCCGGGGTGGACATGATCGGTACCGCAGAAAACCTGGCCCGCGCGCATGGCCTTGGCCGAGAGACCGTGGATGCCTGGGCGCTGCGCAGCCATCAGCGTGCGCTGCAAGCCCAGCAGCAGGGCTGGTTCGACGATGAAATCGTCGAGGTCACGGCGGAGGCTTTCAGCGCCGAAGGCTGCCTGCCACGTGGCATCGAACTGCCACGCGGCGTGGCCCACGTCAGCCACGACAGCCACCCGCGGCCGACCGATGCCACAGCGCTGGCCCGCCTGCGTGCGGTGCACGCCGGTGGCGTGCAAACCGCCGGGAACAGTTGTGCAGTGGTCGATGGCGCGGCGGCGGCGTTGGTGACGCGTTTTTCCACGTGCACCCAGCCACCGTTGGCACGCTTGCTGATGGCCACGGCCGTGGGCGTGCCCCCCAGCACCATGGGCATCGGGCCGGCCCCGGCCATTGCCTTGCTGCTCGAACGCAGTGGCCTGCGCCTGGAGCAGATCGACCGCTTCGAAATCAACGAAGCGCAAGCCGCCCAGGTACTGGCAGTGGCCCAGGCGCTGCAACTGGATGTGGAAAAACTCAACGTGCATGGCGGCGCCATCGCCCTGGGCCACCCCTTGGCTGCCACCGGCCTGCGTCTGGTGCACACCCTGGCCCGTCAGTTGCGCCAGGGCAACCTGCGTTATGGCATCGCTGCGGCCTGCATCGGCGGCGGCCAAGGCATGGCGGTGCTGATCGAAAACCCCCACTTCGCGGCTTGAATCCGAGGACTCCCATGGCTTGGAAGGCTCCCCTGCAGGACATGCAATTCGTGCTGGAGCATTGGCTTAGGGCCGAACAGGAGTGGCAGCACCTGCCAGCCTACGCCGACGTCGATCTCGAACTGGCCCTGCAGGTGCTGCAGGAGGCTGCCCGCTTCAGCGAACAGGTACTGGCGCCGTTGAATGCACCGGGCGACCGCCAGGGCTGCCGCCTGGAGCAGGGCAGGGTACGCACACCGGACGGCTTTGCGGCGGCCTATCGGGCTTACGTGGACGGCGGCTGGCCGGCGCTGGCCTGTGAGCCCCGGTGCGACGGCCAGGGGCTGCCGTTGGTGCTGGATGCAGCGGTTCAGGAAATGCTCTTTGCCAGCAACCATGGCTGGGCCATGTACACCGGCATCGCCCATGGCGCCTACCTGTGCCTGAAGGCCCATGGCAGCGACCAATTGCAGGCGCGTTACCTGCCCGGCATCGTCAGCGGCGCAAGCCTGCCCACCATGTGCCTGACCGAGCCGCAGGCCGGCAGTGACCTTGCCTTGCTGCGCTGCCGTGCCGAACCGCTGGGCGACGGCAGCTACGCGGTCACCGGCAACAAGCTGTTCATTTCCGGGGGCGACCACGACCTGACCCGCGACATCCTGCACCTGGTGCTGGCGCGTTTGCCCGATGCACCGGCAGGCAGCCGTGGGCTGTCATTGCTGCTGGTGCCCAACGGGTTGGAGGGCGGTGTGGGCAACGGGGTGCAGTGCGATGGCCTTGAGCACAAACTGGGCATTCGCGGCAGCGCCACCTGTGCGCTGCGCTTCGAGGGGGCCAAGGGCTGGCTGGTGGGGCAGGCGCACGGTGGCCTGGCGGCCATGTTCGTGATGATGAATTCCGCCAGGTTGCATGTCGGCCTGCAAGGGTTGGGGCACGCCGAAGCGGCTTGGCAACTGGCCCGTGACTACGCGCTGGAGCGTCGCCAGATGCGCGCACCCGGCCATTCGCCGGGCGCCGCTGCCGACCCCATCCACCTGCACCCCGCCATGCGCCTGACGTTACTGGAATTGCGGGTGCGTACCGAAGGCATGCGCACCTTGGGTTACTGGACGGCGCACTGGCTGGATGTGGCCGACGCCTCTGATGACCCTGCGCTGCGTGCCAAAGCGTCGACGCTGGCGGCGTTGCTGACGCCGATCATCAAGGCGGCGTTCACCGACTATGGTTTCAGCCTGTCGAGCAAAGCGCTGCAGGTGTTTGGCGGCTATGGCTACACCTGCGAATTCCCCATCGAGCAGGTGCTGCGCGACAGCCGGATTGCGATGATCTACGAAGGCACCAACGAAATTCAGGCCAACGACCTGTTGTTGCGCAAAGTGCTGGGCGATGGCGGTGAAGGCTTTGCGCTGCTGCTGGGCGAGCTGCGTGCCGAGGCCGGGGCCGGCCAGGGCGGCGCTGCCGAGGCGCTCGGTACGGTCTGCGACCGGTTGCAAGGGGTGGTTGCCGAGGTCGAGCGCAGTGCTGCGCACGGCCCGGAATACCCCTACCGCGCGGCCGGGGCGTTCCTGCAGTTGTGCGCCACGGCACTGCAGGCTTTTGCCTGGGCCCGCACCGTTCGCTGCCTCGAGGCGTTGCCGGCCGAAGCGCCGCTACGGCGCGAGAAGCACGAAAGCGCCACCTTCTTTTTCAACTATCTGCTGCCAGACTTCGACCGGAAGGTGGCAGCCATCGAGGCGGCCGCCTGCCCATTGCCGTTCATTGGCGAACCGTTCTGAACCCCACGTGCGAGGTCGCGATAAAGACGGGCTGCGGCTGGCGTGCCGAGGGCCGGTAACGCATGCACAGGTCTGCTGAGCACAGGTGCGAGCCGCCTTTGATCACCGCCACCGGTATGCCCGGCTCGGCGGGGTCGTAGCTTTCGCTCAAGGCGGGGCCGGGCGGGTCCAAGGCCGCGTCGCGTTGCGCATCGTGGCCCGGGCGATAACCCGTGCGGGTCAGCTCCCAGACATTGCCCCCCGCATCGAACACGCCGAACCGGTTGGCGGGGAAGCAGCCCACCGGTGAGGTACCGGTGAAACCGTCAGCGGCCATGTTGTTGTAGGGGAACTGGCCCTGCCAGGTGTTGGCCATCAGCTTGCCCTTGGGCAGCTCAGTCTTGCCCCAACTGAAGTCGGCATCTTCCAGCCCGCCACGCATGGCGTATTCCAGTTGCGCTTCGCTGGGCAGGGCACGGCCAGCCCAGCGCGCGTAGGCCTGGGCATCTTCCAGTGTCACTTGCACCACCGGGTGGTTTTCAAGCCCTGCCAGGTCACTGCCAGGGCCCTGCGGGTGGCGCCAGCTGGCCCCTGGCACAAACTGCCAGCCGGGGGCGAGCACGTTCGGCCCTTGCTGGAACACCATCGCGCCCGGCACGCGCAGGGTGTCGGGCAGGGTGGGGTCCACCTCGGCGCTGATGCCCCGTTCGGCCTGTGTAAGGTAACCGGTAACTGCCACGAACCGGGCGAACTGGGCGTTGGTGACCGGGTGCCTGTCGACCCAGAAGCCCGACACCTTTGCCGCGTGTGGCGGGCCTTCTTCATCGTAGAAACGGTCGGAACCGAAGGTGAACGCGCCGCCCGGCACGTGCACCATGCCATCGTGCCTGGCGGGCAAGCCGCTGTAGCCCTCGCACAGCAGTACCGGCGCCGGGGCTTGTGGCCAGGCGCCGTAGGCCACGGCGAGTAAGCCGGCGGCGACCAACGCGCAACCGGCTACCCGCGCAATCATGGCTTGCTGGCCAGGGGCAGGGCGGGGCTTGCCGGGCGCCCGTCAGCGTCGATGGCGATATTGCTGCGTTGGGCATAGGCCTTCCAGTCGCGCAGCAGGTCGCTCACCTGCCGGGGGTGTGCGGCTGCGATGTCATGGTGCTCGCCAGGGTCGTTGCTCAGGTCGTACAGGTGCCAGGCCGGGGTGCCATCGGTAGCATCCCACAGCAGTTTCATCGGCCCTTTGCGCAGCGAGGCACTGCCGTTGATTTCCCAGCCCAGGGCCTCGTCATGGGCGTGGATCCGGGTGTCCTTGCCTTGCAGGTAGTCCAGCGCCGAGGTGCCCTGCGGCGGAACGATGGCGCGGTCGCGGTAGTTGATGCCGGGCATCGGCGCGCCGGCCAGTTGCAGCAGCGTCGGCATGATGTCCCGGACACTGGCCAGCTCATCGCTGCGTCCGGCCTTGATGGTGGCCGGGTGGTAAACGAAGGCGGGCACGCGGATGCCGCCCTGGTAGGTGGTCATCTTGTAGCGGCGGCTGGGCAGGGCGCTGACCTGGGCCCAGGCCGAGCCGATCATCAGGAACGAATCACGCCGCCCGTAGTTGGCCAGGCGGGTATCGAAGTTTTCCTTGATCCAGTTGGGGGCGACGCGGGTGGCATTTTCCGGCCCGTTGTCGGACATGAACAGCACCAGTGTGTTGTCCAGTTCACCGGTTTTGCGCAGGTGATCGACCAGGCGCCCGACCTCGGCGTCCAGGGCCGCCACCATGGCCGCGTAGACCTCCATGGTGCGCGCTGATTGCTGTTGCTGCTGTTTTGTCAGCGATGCCCAGCCCGGTACGCCCTCCAGTTGCGGCTCCAGCGGGAAGTCCGCTGGCACCAGCCCGGCCTTGCGCTGACGCGCCAGGCGCTCGCGGGCAATCACCTCATAACCTTGGTCGTAGCGGCCGCGGTATTGCGCCAGGTATTCATCCGGCGCCTGCAAGGGCCAGTGCGGCGCGGTGTAGGCGGCAAAGGCAAAGAAGGGCTTGTTGCTGGCCTTGCCGTCGTCGATGGCGTCGATGAGACGGTCGGTGAACCAGGTCGTGGAGTAGAAATTATCGGGCAGTTCGATGGGCTCGCCATTGTGGCGGAAGGTCGAACTGTAGTTGGGCTGCAGCGCCATGTTGGCCTGTTTGAAATGTGCGGCGCCCCCTTCGAGCAGCACGTAGGCCTGGTCGAAACCACGGTTCTGGGGCTGCTGCGCGGGCTGCATGCCCAGGTGCCATTTGCCGGAGATGTAGGTGCGATAGCCAGCATCGTGCAGCAGTTCTGCCAGGGTGGCGACATTGCTGCCCAGGACCCCTTCGTAACCGGCGCGCACCTGAGCGCCGGCCGGCAAGCGCTTGCGTGCTTCGGCCATCATGCCCAGCCCGGCCAGGTGCGGGTCGTTGCCAGACATCAGCATGGCGCGGCATGGAAGTCCAGCATCAGGCGGCCGTCGGTCAGCAGTTTGTCCAGGTTGGGCGTCTGGATTTCGCTGCCCAGGGCCGACAGGTCCGAGAAGCCAAGGTCATCGGCGACGATCAGCAGAATGTTTGGTTGTTTAACGGTTGGCGAGGCCAGGGCCTGGCTTGCGCCGAGCATGAGCAAGCCGAGAGCGGCAAGAGGTTTGAGGCAGTTCATGAGGATGCTCTTTTTGTTTTGATTAGAGTCGTGGCGGCGTTCCCGCAAGGTAGAGAGCCCGCAACGTCCATGTTAACGGCCATTTGTGCGGCTGCGCAGGCACCTGCGAAAAAAACGTTCGATAAACGAACGCTGGATCTGCCTGATATCAGGTAGTTTCACTCGCCCTATTGACGGCAAGATGGTTAACAAAAATAATCGTTAACAGAGTTATCCAATTTCATAAAAACAAGTAAAGGGAAATTCTGATGGCCAGGCCGTTGAACCGGTGGTGGGTGCCCGTTGTACTGCTTTCGATAGGCCAATGCGTGCAGGCGGCCAGTCCGCTTGAACAGAGCCGGCCAGGCCGGCCCGGTGCGCCTCGCTGGGTTGAGGACTATCGGTTCCTGGATGCCCCGGCCAAGGCCAGCGACCCGTTCGATGGGGTGCGCTACCATCGCTTGTCCGAGTCGGCCTGGCTGCAGCTGGGGGCCGAAGCCCGTTACCGGGCCGATGTATTCAACAAGCCTTTTTTTGGCTTGCGCGGGTTGAACGACGACTCTTATTTGATGCAGCGCTTGCAGGCGCACGCCGACCTGCATCTGTTCGATGATGCTGTGCGCACCTTCGTCCAGGTGGAGAACACCCGGGCTTTCGGCAAGGACCTGTACTCCCCAAATGATGAAAGCCGCAATGAAGTGCGCCAGGCCTTCGTCGATTTCAACCATGATTTTGCCCAGGGGCGTTACACCACCCGCATCGGCCGCCAGGAGATGGGGCTTGGCGACCAGGCTTGGGTCACCTACCGGGACTCGCCCAACATCCGCCTGAGCTTCGACGGCGTGCGCGCCAGCCTCAACCTCAAGGACGGCCGCAAGCTCGACGCCTTCGCGTTTCGGCCGCTCAAGACCGGCGAGGACAGCTGGGACGATGGCAGCAACAATGCAGTCAAGTTCTATGGCCTGTATGGCACCTTGCCGCTGACGGCGGCCTGGAACATCGACCTGTTCGCCTTCGGCCTTGAAACCGATGACCGCAGCCTGGCCGGTGAAGCGGGCGACGAGCAACGCTATACCTTCGGCACGCGGGTGTTTGGCCGCCAGCAGGCGCTGGACTGGAGCTGGAACCTGGCCGGGCAGACCGGGCACCTGGGCAATGCCTCGATCCGTGCCTGGGCGCTGTCCAGCGATACCGGCTACACCTTCGCGCACGCCTGGCAGCCCCGGCTGGGCATGCGCATCGACGCCGCCAGCGGTGACCGCGAGCTGGGCGATGGCAAGGTCAACACCTTCGACCCGCTGTTCCCGCGCAACGGCGTTTATGGCGAGGCCAGCCTGACCACCTTGAGCAACATCATCGTGGTGGGGCCGACGTTCGGCTTTTCACCCTGGCGTACCTTGCGCTTCGAACCGGGCGTCTTCGAAGTGTGGAAGCAGCGTGCAGAAGACGGTGTGTACATGCCTGGCATGAGCCTGCTGGCCAATACCCGTGGTACCGGGCGCCATGTGGGCACCATCTACCGTGCCAACACCCGTTGGCTGGCAACACCCAACCTGACCCTGGACGTCGACCTGAAGTACTACGACGTCAGTTCCGCCATCAAGGACGCCGGAGGGGAAGATTCTTCGTTCATCTCGTTACGTGCCACGTTCAGGCTTTGATCCTAACCCAACGCATAACAACAAAAGGGCTTACCCATGCGTGATTCATCCCCTTCTTCAAGCAAGCCGGTGCTTACCATCGGCCTGTGTTTTCTCGTGGCATTGCTCGAAGGCCTCGACCTTCAGGCTACCGGCATCGCCGCACCGCACATGGCCAAGGCGTTCGCGCTGACGCCGGCGATGCTTGGCTGGGTGTTCAGTGCAGGGCTGCTGGGGTTGCTGCCCGGTGCATTCATCGGCGGTTGGCTCGCTGACCGGCTGGGCCGCAAGAACATCCTCATCGTGGCGGTGCTGTTGTTCGGCGGCTTTTCGCTCGGTACCGCCCTGGCCGACAGCTACGCCTCGCTGCTGGTCGCTCGACTGATGACGGGCCTGGGGCTGGGTGCCGCGTTGCCCATCCTGATCGCCCTGGCCAGTGAAGCGGCGCCCGAGCGGCTGCGCAGCACTGCGGTGAGCATCACGTATTGTGGCGTGCCCCTGGGCGGCGCCATCGCTTCGATCATTGGCATGGCGCCATTGGGCGAAGACTGGCGTGTGGTGTTCTACGTGGGTGGTATCGCACCGATCGTCATCGCCCTGGTGCTGGTGGTATGGCTGAAAGAGTCCCAGGCGTTTCGTGCCCAAACCGGTGAGAAGGTTGCCGGCCAAGGCATGCTGGCCCAGCTGTTCGGGCCGGGGCATGCAAGCCGCACCCTGCTGCTGTGGGTGGCGTGCTTCTTTACCCTGACCGTGTTGTACATGCTGCTCAACTGGTTGCCGTCGTTGTTGATCGGGCAAGGTTTCAGCCGCCCGCAGGCAGGCACGGTACAGATCCTGTTCAACCTCGGCGGTGCGGCGGGCTCGTTCCTGACCGGGCGGATGATGGACAAGGGCCACGCCCGCCGCGCAGTGTTCATTGCGTACATCGGCATGCTGGCGGCGCTGGCGGGGCTTGGCCTGTCGACCAGCTTTGCCTTCATGCTGGTGGCCGGGTTCATTGCCGGCTACTGCGCCATCGGCGGCCAACTGGTGCTGTACGCACTGGCGCCGACCCTGTATTCGACCCAGGTGCGGGCCACTGGGGTGGGCGCTTCGGTTGCCATCGGGCGCTTGGGTTCGATGGCCGGGCCGTTGGCGGCGGGGCAGATCCTGGCCGCAGGGACGGGCGTAGGCGGGGTGCTGCTGGCGGCTTCACCAGGCCTGGTGGTGGCTGCTGTGGCCGCACGGGCATTGCTGGCCAAACGTAATCGCCAACCGCAGTAAGCTGCCTGCAGGCGGTTCAAGGTGCCAGGCAGTTCGGTGACCCTCCCTGGCACTTCTTGGGCTCAGTGTGCGGCCATGCTCATTTCCAGAACCCCTTGTGCGCAGCCGCTGCTTCGTCCTCCAACAGCGGGCCGTGCACGATCACATCACGCTGACCACGGGCAAACACCTCACGGCACGGCAAGGAAAACGTCGGATTTTCCGGGTGGTCCCCGGTCAGCCCGAGCAGCGTATGTTCCGACAGCGCATACACCACCCGGCCAATACCGGTCCAGTACACGGCACCGGCGCACATGCAGCAGGGTTCGGCGCTGGTGTAGAGCGTGCAGTTGGCCAGTGCTTCGGGCGGCAGGGCCTTGGCTGCCAGGGCCGCAGCGACCAGTTCGGCGTGTTGGGTGGGGTCGCCTTCGGGCGGCATGGAGTTGTTGCCGGCGCTGGCGATCACCCGGCCTTCGGCATCGGCGACGATGGCCGCGAAGGGGTGGCGACCGCGTGCTTTGGACTGCTCTGCCAGGCGCATCGACTGGCGTAGCAGGTCCAGGTCGAGGGCGGACAGGTCGGTGGCAGCTGGCGTGTAGGGAGTGGTCATGGATGCTCCTGGGGATAGGCAGGGGTAAAAGGGCTCACTTGGCCACGCTGGCATCGGCGCGGTCCGGGTCTGTGGTCTTGTCGTCATTGAGCAGCAGGTTGAGCGTGATCGCCGTGATCGCGCCGAGGAAAATGCCGCTCTCCAGCACCAGCTTGAGCGGGCCGCTCAGGTGATGGAAAAGCGCCGGGAACGACATTGGCAACACGCCGATGCTGATCGAAACGGCGACGATGATGCCGTTGCGGGTACCTTCGAAAGGCACGCGTGAGAGCGCCTGGATACCGGCCACCGTGGTCATGCCGAACATCACGATGGCGCACCCGCCCAGCACTGGCGTGGGCACGGCGGCGATCAGCGCGCCCAGTTTCGGAAACAGCCCCATCAGCACCATGATTGCGCCGGCAGCGGCGACCACGAAGCGGCTCTTGACGTTGGAAAGCGCGATCAGCCCGGTGTTCTGGGTGAAGGCGTTGTACGGGAAACTGTTGAACAGCCCGCCGAGCATCGTCGACAGGCCGTCTGCCCGGAAAGCGTTGCCTAGTGTGCTGGTATCTGTGGGCTTGCCGACCAGTTTGCCGATGGCCAGGCAGTTGCCCGTGGTCTCGGCCATGATCACCAGCATCGCCAGCACCATGATGAGGATTGGCGTGGTGGAGAACTGCGGCGCACCGAAGGCCATGGGTGGGCTCAGCTCGAACCAGGCGGCTTCGCTGACCTTGCCGAAGTGGGTCATGCCAAAGGCTGCGGCCAGCAGGCTGCCGCACAGCAGGCCGATCAGCACGCTGAGGTTGCCGATAAAGCCCGAAAAGCGCGCATACACCAGCAGCGTGATGGCGACCGTCGCCATGCCCAGCAGCAGGTTGGCGGGGTTGCCGAAGTCCGGTGCACCCGGGTCGCCGCCACCCAGCCAGATGGCCGCTGCGGGCATCAGCGAGATACCGATGATGGTGATCAGGCTGCCGATCACCACCGGCGGGAAAAAGCGCAGCAGCCGGCTGAACAGCGGCGCGAGGCCGATGGTGATGGCGCCGGCGGCAATCACGGCGCCAAACACCTCCTGCAGGCCGTACTGCTTGCCGATCATGATCATCGGTGCCAGCGCGATGAACGAGCAGCCCTGGATCAACGGCAGGCGTGCCCCGAAGCGCCAGAAACCCAGGGTCTGGATCAGTGTGGCGATGCCCGAGGTGAACAGGTTGGCGTTGATCAGCGTCACGATCTGCGCCTGGGTAAGGCCCAGTGCGCTACCGAGGATGAGCGGCACCGCGACCGCGCCGGCATACATCACCAGCACGTGCTGCAGGCCAAAGGTGAACAGTTGCCGCAGCGGTAATACTTCGTCTACAGCGTGGACCTTGCTTGGGCTCATGGCGTGAATCTCCTGAAGGTGCGGCTCTTTTCGTTGTTTTCGGCGCCTGGAGTGACACGCAGCGCAGGGTTCGAACAGGGCAGCTGCAAGCGTGGTCGAGGCCGATGATCCGGCGAAATGAACGATGGAACAAATGAGTAACCATCGTTAGCATCGATGGATCATGTGGCAGGGCAGGGGGTTGGGATGCGCTTTTCGCTGGAGCAATTGCAGGTGTTCGTCGCCGCAGTACAAGCGGGCTCGTTTTCGGCAGCGGCGCGGCGCCTGGGGCGCACCCAGTCCACCGTCAGCGCTGCAATCAGCAACCTGGAAACCGACCTGGGCGTGGAGTTGTTCGACCGCAGCAGCCGCATTCCGGCATTGACCGCCGCCGGGCATAAACTGCTGCTACGGGCCGAGGGCATCCTTGAGCGTTGCTATGCCCTGGAGGGCAGCGCCGACAACCTGGCGCAGCAGGCCGAGCCTGCGCTCACGCTCGCCATCGAGGTGCCGTATGGGTCACTGATCCCGGTGTTCAAAGCGTTCGATCAGGCGTTCCCCTTCGTCGACTTGCTGATTCGCCACCCGGTGCACGGCGATGTCAGCGAAATGGTGCTTAAAGGTGAGGCAGACCTGGGCATCGCTTTTTCCCAGCCGGGCTACCCGCCTGCATTGGCCTTCCAGCAGCTGGGCAAACTGATCATGGCTCATGTCTGCCACGCCACCCACCCGCTGGCGCAACTGCAAACCTGCACCTTCGCCGACCTGCACGCCCACCGCCGCCTGGCCTTCTTCGCCCACGCGCAAAAGCTGCCCAGCAGCGAATACCTGCGTACCGCGCAGCTTTGGCAGGCCGAGAGCTACCTGGCGCTGGTGGAAATGGTGCGCGGTGGCCTGGGTTGGGCGACCCTGCCACGGCAGCTGGTGCAGCGGGAGCTGGATGCCGGTGAACTGATCGAGTTGCAGCTGCAGGCCTATCCGCACACCGACTGGCTGGTCGGCGTCGACCTGCTGTGGCATCAGCAGCGCCGGCCGGGCAGGGCTGCCCTGTGGTTGCGCGATTGCCTGCAGCGCACCAAGGTGTTCGAGCTGGACCGGCGCGGCATGCCTACCACGTTGTAGGCGCCATGTGCTGAGCCTGCCAGGCGCGCTGGCCTGCTGCCGATGATTGCAACGTCGTCTACATTTCAACAAATCTCTACACCGCAAAGGATGCTCTCATGGCCAAGTTGAAAGCTCTGATTGCCGCTGTAACGTCAGTGGCATTGCTCGCGGCGTCGGGCGCTGCGCTCGCCGACCCGGGTAATGGCAAAGGCAACGGTAATGGCAACGATAAGGGGCATGGGCAAGGCAAGGGGCAGGCCCCGCATGCCCAAGGCCAAGGCAACGCTGGCGGCAAAAAGGGTGGCTCGGGTAGCGATGACTGGCATGGCGGGCCGTCGATCGACCGGGGTGATGTGCTGGGCATTCTGGGTGGCCACCGCAGCTATTGGAGCCCGGGCCCCGCATTGCCGCCGGGCATCCAGAAAAACCTGGCGCGGGGCAAGCCACTGCCGCCCGGTATCGCCAAGAAGCTCGATGGCCGGCTGCTTGGGCAGTTGCCTCATTACGACGGTTACGAGTGGATGCAGGCCGGGGTTGACCTGATCCTGGTAGCTGTCGCCACGGGGATCATTTATGAGGTGGTGAACGGGGCGTTCGATTGAAGTGGCTGAAGCGGCGCTTTCAACCCATCTTCAAGCGTGCCGTAGTCGTGTTGACCACCTCGCTCGGGCGCCGCTCTAGCGTTTTGTTGGCTACCCCAAACGGCACATGCACCATCGGCAAGTCCCCTGCCGCCGACATCAGATGGCTGCGCTGGTCATCGAAGAACATGTGTGGTTTGAGAATCGACAGCACGCGGCTCTTCTCCATTCCCCCAAGAAAGAACGATTCATCCGGTGAAACACCCCAGTCCTTCAAGGTCGTCACCACCCGTTCATGTGACGGGGCATTGCGCGCGGTGACGATGGCGATACGCAGGATGCGTTTGTATGCCGGGTCCTGCACCAGCTTCTGATCTTCGAGCGTGCGAATCAGCGAAAGCTTGCGATACAGGTCCGCCAACGGCCCCGGCTGGTGCGGAATGGCCTTGTGCGCATGTTCATGGGCCTGGAATTCATTCAGGTCCTGGCGCTCTTTGTACACGCTCTCCGCTTCGTCATCGGCAATCACCCCATCGAAGTCGAAGGCCACCCGCAATTCGGTGTCGATCTCGTCATCATAGATCTTGCTCGGCAGCACCAGGCCGGCGGGGTAGTCGGCGTCGATGGCACGCTGCACGTCGCCTTCGTGGGCGCTGAGAAACAGCGAGGCGTTGAAGGCGGGGATGTATTCGTAGGGCGAGCGGCCGGACATGAATGCGGCACGGGTGATGTCCAGGCCGTAATGGGCGATGGAGCGGAACACCCGCAGGCCGGTTTCGGGTGAGTTGCGCGACAGCAGCACCACTTCTACCGGCAACTGCTCGGGGAAGGCCTTGTTGATGCTCAGGAAGCGGCGGATGAAGGGGAATGCCACACCTTTGGGGAAGGGCACGTCGAGGTTGGCCTCTTGGTGCAGGCGGTAGGCTTCCACGCCATCTGTCTGGTAGATATCGTCCGAGACGGTCAGGTCGAACAGTGCACTTGAGGCGACGCCGACGACGAGTTTCTGTTCGATGGGGTAGGGCATGGCGGGCTTCCTGGTGATGGTGCAGGGGCGCCTTGTCAGCAGGCTAGGCTCGAATCCTAGCAAACCCGGGCACCTACCGTCACAGACCCTGACCTGCAGCAAGTCCTGCGGCCAAACCACCACTATGCTGAACCCTTCAACTCAAGCTCACTCAGGTAATCAAGGAGGCATTCATGAAAGCTGCAGTTGTTGCAAAAGGGCGCCGTGTGGACGTGGTGGAAAAAACCCTGCGCCCGCTTGCGCACGGTGAAGCGTTGCTGAAGATGCAGTGCTGTGGCATGTGCCACACCGACCTGCACGTCAAGAATGGCGATTTCGGTGACAAGACCGGTGTGATCCTCGGCCACGAAGGGATTGGCGTGGTGGTGGAGGTAGGGCCGGGCGTCACTTCGCTCAAGCCGGGCGACCGGGCCAGCGTGGCGTGGTTCTTCCAGGGCTGTGGGCACTGCGAGTACTGCAACAGCGGTAACGAAACGCTGTGCCGTGAGGTGAAGAACTCGGGCTATACCGTCGACGGCGGCATGGCCGAGGCGTGCATCGTGGTGGCCGACTACGCGGTAAAGGTGCCCGACGGGCTCGACTCGGCTGCCGCCAGCAGCATCACCTGCGCTGGTGTGACCACCTACAAAGCGGTGAAATCGTCCAACATCCGCCCCGGGCAGTGGATTGCGGTTTATGGCCTCGGCGGGCTGGGCAACCTGGCCTTGCAGTATGCGAAGAATGTCTTCAACGCCCGGGTCATCGCGATCGATGTGAATGATGAACAGCTGGCGTTCGCCCGTGAGATGGGCGCCGACCTGGTGGTCAATGCGCGCAGTGAGGATGTAGCCACAGTCATCCAGGCGCAAACCGGTGGCGCGCATGCGGCCGTGGTGACGGCAGTGTCCAAAAGCGCGTTCAACTCTGCGGTCGATGCGCTGCGTGCCGGTGGCCGGCTGGTGGCTGTCGGGCTGCCGCCAGAGGCCATGAGCCTGGACATTCCGCGGCTGGTGCTCGATGGCATCGAAGTGGTCGGGTCACTGGTCGGTACCCGCCAGGACCTGGCTGAAGCCTTTGAATTTGCCGCGCAAGGCAAGGTGGTGCCGAAGGTGACGCTGCGGCCGATCGAAGACATCAACGACATTTTCGAAGAGATGCTGGAAGGTAAGATCAAGGGTCGGATGGTGATCAACTTCGCGGATTGAGCAGTGCCCTGTCAGGTGCATGGGGCGGGTTTTTCAGCGCTGTCTGGATCGAGCGCCAGAACACCCGAGCCATGCACCCGTCACTGTCTTCAACCTTGGCAACATCACCAGGTAATCGGCTGACCGTCCCACGCCCAGAAGCTGCCACTGTCCGCCGGCCCAAGCCGGCCAATCTGCTCAAGGATGCACTGCGCAGCGAACGCAGGTTCAAACAATTGCTCGGCGGGCACATTGGCCTGAAACGGTTGGGAAAGCTGCGTATCGGTGGTGCCGGGGTGCAGCACCAGCACCGTGGAAGCTGGGTTGATGCGTTTGAGTTCGATGCTTGCCGTATGCAGTAACTGGTTCAACGCGGCCTTGCTGGCGCGGTAGCTATACCAGCCGCCCAGGCGATTGTCGCCGATGGACCCGACCCTGGCCGACAGCGCGGCAAAGGTGCAGGGCTGCTTGCGCAGCAGCGCCAGCAGGTGCTTGAGCAGCAGCACCGGCGCGAACGCGTTGGTCGCGAAGCTGGCCTGCAGGCCAGCCAGGTCAAGTTGGGCAAGGGCCTTTTCCGCCTTGGCACCGTCGCGCTGCAGAATGCCCAAGGTGCTTATGACCAGATCAAGGTGCGTGCAGGTGCGGCTGACCTCACGGGCCAGTGCTTCAAGGGACCGTTCGTTGCGGGCGTCGCAATCAATGCGCACCAGGCGCTCGCCATGTGCAGCGGCGAGCGCGGCCAGGGCTTCGCTGCCCCTGGCCTGGCGCGACACCGCCCACACCCGCGCCATGTCATCGCGTGCCAGCAGCTGTTCACAAAGCGCCAGGCCGATGCCCTGGCTGGCGCCGCAGATGAGTGCGTTCAGCGTCATGGTGCAGCGGCCCTATTCGCTTGCCAGGCGCTTGAGCAGCGCCGTGGCCACCGCCTCGGACGATGCCGGGTTCTGCCCGGTGATCAGGTGCCCGTCCTCGACCACATGGCTTGCCCAGTCCGGGCCCTTGGAATACTCACCGCCATTGCGCTTGAGCATGTCCTCGACCAGAAATGGCACCACATCGGTCAGTCCGACCGCGTCTTCCTCGCTGTTGGCGAACCCGGTCACTTTCTTGCCCTTGACCACTGGATGACCGTCCGGTGCGTTGACGTTCTTGAACACACCCGGCGCATGGCACACGGCGGCAATCGGTTTGTTGGATGCATAGAAGGCTTCGAGCAGCGTCTTGGAGTCGTTGTCCTCGGCCAAGTCCCACAGCGGCCCATGGCCACCGGGATAAAACACGGCGTCGAAGTCGTAAGGGTCGATTTCGCTCAGCGGTACTGTGTCGGCCAATGCCATCTGCCCCTCGGTGTCACTGCGAAAACGCCGGGTCGCATCGGTTTGCGCATCGTCCTCGTCGCTCTTGGGGTCCAGCGGCGGCTGCCCGCCTTTGGGCGAGGCGAGGGTGACGTCTGCGTTGGCGTCGATGAACACGTAGTAAGGTGCGGCGAACTCCTCCAGCCAGAAGCCGGTTTTTTTGCCGGTATCGCCCAACTGATCGTGGGATGTCAGCACCATCAGGATCTTTTTCATCTGAGCCTGTTCTCCAAACATGAATGGGCAGCGCGCGGTTCGCCCTGCATTACTGTGGGAGGGCTGCGCAGGGCAGACGTTCCCTGCGCAGCAGCATCCTGTGTTGTCAGCTTTGCGCAGTCTGCGGCCATACCACGGCCTGGCAAGGTAAGTATGTCCGATATCCTGCGGCAGAATGCAGCATCGCCCTTGCTGGTGATGCAGGCGCTGCGGTGTATGGCACCGGCTTTGCCGGTGATCGCCGGCAAGCCGGCTCCTGCAGGAGTGGCGTCAGCTGTAGAAATTGGATAAGCCAGTGCCCCGCAAGGTGGTGAAACGGGTTGGATGCCATGCCTTATGGCCGGCGCCGTACCTCGTGTGTGTGCCGGCTTGCCGGCGATCACCGGCGAAGCCGGTGCCTGTCGAGCTTCAGCCGTTACGCCGGCCTGGCCCTCGTGGTTGACGCTACCCCTACGCCATCCCGTTGCGCCCATGGGCCAGGAAGCCTGCACGCTCGCTCAGCCGTTGGTAGTAATCCCGTACCGCCGGCAGGTGCGGGTGCTCGAAGGGCGTTTCGAACCAGCGATTGACCGAAAGCCCGATGGGGATATCGGCCAGCGTAAAGCTGTCACCGGCCACATAAGCACCGGTCGCAGCCAGCTGCTGCTCGAGGATTCGCATATGGCGCGACCAGTCTGCGCACCCGGCGGCCAGCGCCTGGGCATCCTGGTGCGCGGGTGAGTGACGCACCAGCGACATGAACGCATAGCTCCACGAGCGGTTCAGGTCCGAGGCCTGCCAGTCGATCCATTGATCCACCCTGGCCCTGGCCGTGGCCTCGGTGGGGTACACCGGCGCATCGCCATAACGCGTGGCCAGGTAGCGGATGATGGTGTTGGATTCCCACAGCGTGAAGTCGCCGTCCTGAATCACCGGGACCATGGCGTTGGGGTTCAGGGCCAGGAAGGCGGGCGTGTCGGTGGGCTGGAAGCCTGCGCCCCAGTCTTCGCGCTCGAAGGGAATATCGAACTCGATGCAGGCCCAGAGGACCTTGCGCACGTTGATGGAAGAATCCCTGCCCAATATCCGTAGCATGCTGTAGTCCTTTTCCGGGAAGAGCCGATCGTCAACCACGGCACTTCTTCGGTCAAGCGTAAAGCGCAATGGGCAGTAGCGGCCATGCACCCCCACCTAGGCACCGATTCGGTCCCCGGCGAGACGGCCGTTACCGAGGCCTTGCAGCCTTGGTGTTACGCCCATTCTGGCGTTTAGCATTTGAATGGATCGCGGGCAAGAAGCCCGGCAGCCGGCTACGCTCACTACTTGAGAAACATTCTGCAACATTAGGCCAGCAGGCCCTGAAGGATCACGTTCACCGCTGCTGATGGATGGTCGCGCTGGTTTGGCAGGTCGCCCCATGGGGGGCCGCAAAACACAGGTTGCCGCAAGCAATCTGTGCAACTCCAAGCGGAGGATCATCATGCTCAGGAAATGCTTGTTGGCTTTGGCCATCGGGGCTGTGTTGTCGGCTTCGGCGGTATTGGTGCCTGACACTATCGGCAATACTTCGAATGCGTATGCGAAGGATGGTGGTGGTGGTGGTGGTGGTGGTGGTGGCCATGGTGGCGGTGGTGGCGGCCACGGTGGGGGTAGCGGTGGTGGTGGCCACGGCGGTGGGGGAGGTCACGGAGGCGGCGGTCACGGCGGTGGCGGTGGTGGGGGGCATGGAGGCGGCAGCGGTGGCAGTGGCGCAGGCCACGGCGGTAGCGGCCACAGCGGTGATGGCGGCGGTCATGCTAGCTCAGGTCGCGGTGAAAGTGGCCGCAACGGGGCGGATGATGGGGCCAACCATGAAGCGAATCACGAAGCCAGTCATGGTGTGGGTGAGGCCCACGGCGTAGGGCATGGTGCTGATGATGGGGTCAATCATGATGTCGGGGATGATCATGGAGGTGATCGGACCTGACATTCACTCACCTCATGCAGCCCGATCCTGTCGCCGGCAACCCGGCCACAGGCACCCCGCTGCATGTCAGCTGTTGCAGGCCTCATCGCTGGAATGTTTGCGTAGCCATGCCAGCGATGAGAAGCACCCGTCAGACGCGGAACTGGTCCATCAACCCCTGCTGCTGGTTGGCCAGGCTGTTGAGCGACTGGCTGACCCGCGCCGACTCGTTGGCCTGCCCGGACAACGACTCGGTGACATCGCGGATGGTCGCGACATTGCTGTTGATCTCTTCGGCCACTGCGCTCTGCTCTTCGGCGGCGGAGGCGATCTGCAGGTTCATGTCGGTGATCACGGTCACGGCCTGGCCGATGCGCTGCAGCGCGGTGACGGCCTGGCCGACCTGCTCCACACCGCCCTGGGCCTGGCGGTGGCTGTTGTCCATGGCGCCGACCACTTCGCGGGTGCCGGCCTGCAGGGCTTCGATGACCTGGCGGGTTTCTTCCACCGACTCCTGGGTGCGCTGGGCCAGGTTGCGCACTTCATCGGCGACCACGGCGAAGCCACGGCCGGCCTCACCGGCACGGGCGGCTTCGATGGCGGCATTGAGTGCCAGCAGGTTGGTCTGCTCGGCGATCGAGCGGATCACCTCCAGCACCGAGCCGATCTTCTCGCTGTTGTGGGCCAGCCCTTCGACCTCGGCCATCGCATGGCTCATGTCTGCTGCCAGTGTGTCGATGCTGCGGGTGGTGCGGTCGATCACCGCCAGGCCTTCGCGGGTTGCCTGGTCTGCTTCACGGGCGGCCTGTGCAGCCTGTGCGGCGCTGCGGGCGACGTCCTGGGCCGTGGCGCTCATTTCGTGCGAGGCGGTGGCCGCCTGGTCGACCTGGCGGTATTGCTGTTCCATGCCGGCGCTGGTTTGCGTGGCAATCGCCGAGGACTGGTCTGCGGTGCTGCGGGCCGCCTGCACCGAGCGTTTGACCTCGGCGATGGTCGGCTGCAGTTTGTCCAGGAAGCGGTTGAACCAGCCGGCCAGTTCGCCGAGCTCGTCCTGTTTGTCATAGGTCAGGCGGCGGGTGAGGTCGCCTTCACCGCTGGCGATGTCCTTGAGCATGGCCGCCACCCCGAGGATCGGCCGGGTCACGCCACGGGCCATCAGCCACACCAGCAGCAGGCCGGCAATCGCAGCGCCCAGGCCAAGGCCCAGCTCCAGCAGGGTGCCGCTGGTGTTCAGGGTGTCGAGCTCTTGTTTCAGCGCCTCGGCCGGCCCGGTCAGGGCGTTTTCCGGCACATCCAGCAGCACACCCCATGGCTGGGCGCCAGGGATCGGCTGGAACGCCGCGAGTACCTTGAGGCGTTGCTGGTCGTGGTGGACGCTCAATTTACCTTCGGCCAGCTTGCGTACCAGTTCGGCGCCTTTGCTGGTGTCAACCTGGTCGAAACGCTGGGCCAGCTTGCTGGCATCGGCACTGTAGCCGGCCAGCAGGCCCACGGGGCTGAGAATGCCGACCGTGGTGCGGCCTTCGTACAGGCTGCGGCTGGCTTCCTGGCTCAGGGCCTGCAGGCTGTTGAGGTTGATGTCGATGGACAGGGTGGCGATCACCTTGCCGTTGACCGCCAGCGGGAACACGATGCTGGTCATCAGCACGCGCTGGCCGTCGATGTCGTAGAAGTACGGCTCCACCACGCAAACCTTGCCGCTGCTGCGCGGGCACACCCACCAAGTGTTGGCGGGCTGGCCGCTGGGGCCGATCTCGGTGTTGGCCATGTCGTGCTCGGGCAGGGCCATGGCGGTCAGCTGGCCCACGCGCGGCTGCGACCAGTACAGGGCGAAGCGGCCGGTCTCGTTGCTGCCAAGCTCGGGTTGGCCGGTGAAGAGGCTATCCTTGCCGTCCAGGGCATTGGGTTCGAACACCAGTGACAGGCCCAGCAGGTCGGGGTTGGCCTGTAGGGCTGCACGAACCTGGCGGGTCATGTCTTCGCGCAGGTCGTAGGCATCCAGGAAGCGCTTTTCCGCCTGTTCACGCAGGAACAGCACCTGGCGGGCGAACCCGGCGCCGTACTGGTAGGCATCCATGAACTGGCGGCTGATGTTCAAGGCCTGGACCTCGCCTTGCGACTCGATGCGCGCCTGCGCTGCCTCACTGAGCATCTTCTCGCTGCTGGCTTTGACCAGGTCCGAGCTGTGGTCCATGCGGTACAGCGAAAGGCCGACGAGCAGTGTGACGATGCTGGCCAGGCACAGGCCGGCAAGCAGGGTGATCTTCCACTGGATGGAAAGTTGTCGCAAAGGCATGGGGCGTCCCTTTTTTGAGGGTAAGGGTTTGGCTTTGGATCTTGGGTGGGGCTCAATCCCTCTGCTATATCGGCGGCCCCGGTTTTTTCTTTATTCAAACATTCAATTTAAATTTGCCGGCCCGCGTAATACGCCGCCGCCTGGCGCTTTTGACATCTGTGCGCCAGTGCTGCAGAGTGCGCGCTTTTTGTCTGCAGCTACGAGGAAAGCCAAACCATGAATGCAGTGATTGCCGCGGTAGGCATCATGCTGATACTCAGCCTGTCGCGCGTGCACGTGGTCATCGCCTTGATCATCGGCGCCCTGGCCGGTGGCATGGTCGGTGGCCTGGGCATCGAGGGCACGCTCAAGGCCTTCAACGGCGGACTGGGCGGTGGCGCCACGGTGGCGTTGTCCTACGCCTTGCTCGGCGCCTTTGCCGTGGCGATTGCCAAGTCCGGCCTGGCCCACGCCCTGGCCGACCGTGCGCTGGCGATGATCGACCGCCAGGGCCATGCCAGCGGCGGCAAGGTCAAGTGGCTGCTGATCGGCCTGATGCTGGTGGTGGCGGTGGCGTCGCAGAACATCCTGCCCATCCACATCGCCTTCATCCCGCTGCTGGTGCCGCCGCTGCTGTACGTGCTGACCCGTCTGCGCATCGACCGCCGGCTGATCGCCTGCGTGATCACCTTTGGCCTGATCACGCCGTACATGTTCCTGCCGGTAGGGTTTGGCAACATCTTCCTCAACGAGATCCTGCTGGCCAACGTTGCCCGCGCAGGCGTGGACGTGAGCGGTGTCAACGTCACCCATGCCATGGCCATTCCGGCGGCGGGCATGCTGGCCGGCTTGCTGCTGGCGGTGTTCTTCAGCTACCGCAAGAAGCGTGACTATGACCTGGCGCGCATCGAGCAGGTCGAGCAGGCCAGCGTGCAGTACAACCCGCTGACCCTGCTGGTGGCGGGGCTGGCGATCGCTGCGGCGTTCATCGTCCAGCTGTGGCTGGACTCGATGATCATCGGCGCCATGGTCGGTTTCCTGATCTTCTCGCTGTCGGGCATCGTGCGCTGGAAAGACACCGACGGCCTGTTCACCGAAGGCATGAAGATGATGGCCATGATCGGGTTCATCATGATCGCAGCTTCGGGGTTCGCCGAGGTGCTCAAAGCCACTGGCGAGGTCAACGGCCTGGTACAAACCTCGGCGCAATGGATCGACCACAGCAAGGGCGTTGGTGCCTTGCTGATGCTGTTGGTGGGGTTGCTGGTGACCATGGGCATCGGTTCGTCGTTCTCGACGGTGCCGATTCTGGCGGCGATCTTCGTGCCGCTGTGCGTGCAGCTGGGCTTCGACCCGCTGGCCACGGTGTGCATCGTCGGCACCGCCGGTGCCCTGGGCGATGCAGGCTCACCGGCATCGGACTCGACCCTGGGGCCAACCTCGGGGCTCAACGTCGATGGCCAGCATCACCATATCTGGGACACCGTGGTACCGACGTTCATCCACTACAACCTGCCACTGATGGCGTTTGGCTGGCTGGCGGCGATGACGCTCTAGCGCATCAGCCCTTGTCGGGCGGCGGGGAAATGCGGTTGAGGACGGTGCTGCCGTCCTTGCTGCGGGTCAAGTACACCGGCAGCACCTTGGGCAGGTTGTCCACCAGGCGCTTGACTTCACGGGTGTTGTAGATGCCGCTGATGCGGATGCGGCCGGTGCTGGCATCGGCCAGCAGCAGAGGCGCATCGAGGTAGCGGTTGATCACTGGCAGTGCCTGTTCGAGGCTGAGGTTGTCGAGCACCAGCTTGCCGCTGCGCCAGGCCAGGCTGTTGCCATAGTCTTCGCTCTGGGCCAACTGCGGCTCGAAGTCGCCGGTGCGATAACTGGCCTGCATGCCTGGGCCAAGGCGGTAGCCGCCGGTGCTGCCGTCGCTGCTGACCAGCACCGAACCCTGCACCAGGGTGACCTTGACCTGGTCCTGATACTTCCACACGTTGAACTGGGTGCCAGTGACCCGGGTCTGGCCGTGGCCGGCACGGACGATGAAGGGGTGGGTGCTGTCATGCTGCACCTTGAAGAACGCCTCGCCTCGCTTGAGCGTGACCTGACGCTGGTCCTTGTAGTTGAAGTAGGTCAGTTCGGTGTTGAGGTTGAGCTCCACCGTGCTGCCGTCGCTCAGTTGCACGGTCCGCGCCTTGTCGCCTGCTTCAACGTGCTGGTAGTGGTTGGGTAGCCAGCCCTGCTCCCAGCCAACCCAGCCCGCCAGCGGCAACACCAGCAGGGCGATGGCTGCTGCCGAGGCCATGGGCCGCCAGTGGCGGCGTTGCCGCGCCATAGTGCGTACAGGTGGGTTGAAATCGATGACCGTGGCGTTGCGCGGCAGCAGGTCGGCGGTCTGCCAGATTTCCAGCATCGCCTGGTATTCATCAGCGTGGCGCGGGTCCGCTGCCAACCAGCGTGCGAATGTTTCACGCTCGGCCTGGGTGCAATCGTCGGCGTGCAGGCGCATGCACCACTGCGCGGCGGCGTCGGTGATGGCATCGTCTGGGCTGGGACTGAGGCGGTCTTGGTTCATTGCGGCTCCGGGTTTTGCGCATTCTACCCCTGCGAGGGGCCTCCCGAGAACCAAGGTAATGGCGAATGACTATCAGTTATGTGTGTTTTGATCGGTTTCGCCAGGATTTTCCAGCGTTTGAGAACCCTTCCCGGCACCCACCTGCCGTGTGTCCCAAGGCTATTTCCATAGCCCCCTAACGAAAGCTTTGACATTTGCTGCCTAGGCAGTAATATTTTTACACAATTGCCCTAGCTGCTGCTGATGTCCCATTTCACCCCGCAAAACTTCCAGTCCTGCGCCATCGGCATGCTGCTGGGCCGTGCGGCGATCCTCAAGGACCGCATTCTCGACTGGCACCTCGAATCAGAAGGCGTCACCGCCGCGCAGTTCAAAGTGTTGATCATCGTCACCCAGTACCAGGTGGATACGCCGGCCGAGCTGTGCCGCTACCTGGGCCTGGACAGCGGGTCGATGACCCGCATGCTCGACCGCCTCGAGCACAAGGGCCTGATCTTGCGCAACCGCTGCGCCGACGACCGTCGCCAGGTACGCCTGGCCCTGACCGCCGAAGGCCAACGCCTGGCCGACCGCTTGCCCCAGATCGGCGCGGCGGCGATGAACGAACTGGTCGGCGTGCTGCAGCCTGATGAGCTCAAGACCCTTGAAGGCCTGCTGGCCAAGGTCCTGCTCGGTGCCGGCGACCCTCTGACGATCCGCCGCTTCGGCGATCGTTGATTCCTGTTTCATATTCCAAGGTATTGTCATGGCCAATAACGCAGACACCTCAACTCCCTCCGCCGCACCCGAACCGTCGCGCAAGCGCAAAGTCTGGCTGCTTGGCCTGTTGCTGGTGGTGCTGCTTGCCGGCGCTGGCGCCTGGGCCTGGTACAGCCTGATCGGGCGCTGGCACGAAAGCACCGACGACGCCTACGTCAACGGCAATGTGGTGGAGATCACCCCGCTGGTCACCGGCACCGTCACCAGCATCGGCGCCGATGACGGCGACCTGGTGCATGCTGGCCAGGTGCTGTTGCAGTTCGACCCGGCCGACAGCGAGGTGGCCCTGCAGGCCGCGCAAGCCAATTTGGCCCGTACGGTGCGCCAGGTGCGTGGCCTGTACAGCAACGTCGATTCCCTCAAGGCCCAGTTGCAGACACGCCAGGCCGAGCTGCAGAAGGCCCGGCAGAACTACAACCGGCGCAAGGTGCTGGCTGACAGCGGTGCGATCGCTGCTGAAGAAATCTCCCATGCCCGCGATGACCTGACCGTGGCCCAGGCCGCCGTCAACAGCGCGCGCCAGCAGCTCAATACCAGCACGGCGCTGGTGGACGACACGGTGGTGTCTTCGCACCCCGAGGTCATGGCCGCCGCCGCCGACCTGCGCCAGGCTTACCTGGACCACGCACGCACCACGCTGGTGGCGCCAGTCACCGGTTACGTCGCCAAACGTACCGTGCAGCTCGGCCAGCGTTTGCAGCCGGGCACCGCGACGATGGCAGTCATCCCGCTGGACGAGGTGTGGATCGACGCCAACTTCAAGGAAACCCAGCTGCGCGACATGCGTATCGGCCAACCCGTGGAAATCAGCGCCGACCTGTACGGCAGCGACGTGAAGTACAGCGGCACCGTCGACAGCCTGGGCGCCGGCACCGGCAGCGCGTTCGCCTTGCTGCCGGCACAGAACGCCACCGGCAACTGGATCAAGATCGTCCAGCGTGTACCGGTGCGCATTCACCTCAGCCCGGACCAGCTCAAGGCCCACCCGCTGCGCATTGGCCTGTCCACGGTGGTCGAGGTCGACTTGCACGATCAGAGCGGCCCGGCCCTGGCCCAACAGCCGCCGCAGCAGGCCAGCTACACCACCCAGGTGTACGACCGTCAGTTGGACGAAGCTGACCATCTGATCGCTCGGCTGATCCACGACAACAGCGCCCCTGGCAAGACGGCGCAACGATGAGCAACAACGCTGCGGCGCAGTTCACCCCGCCGAGCCTGCTGCTGACCACCATAGGCCTGTCGCTGGCAACGTTCATGCAGGTGCTCGACACCACCATCGCCAACGTGGCCTTGCCGACCATTTCCGGCAACCTGGGGGTGAGTTCCGAGCAGGGCACCTGGGTGATCACCTCGTTTGCGGTGAGCAATGCCATCGCATTGCCGCTGACCGGTTGGCTCAGCCGGCGCTTCGGTGAGGTCAAGCTGTTCATCTGGGCCACGCTGCTGTTCGTACTGGCGTCTTTCCTCTGCGGTATCTCGCAGTCGATGCCGGAGCTGGTGGGCTTTCGTGTGCTGCAGGGGGTGGTGGCCGGGCCGCTTTACCCGATGACCCAGACCTTGCTGATTGCCGTCTATCCGCCAGCCAAACGGGGGATGGCACTGGCGTTGCTGGCGATGGTCACGGTGGTGGCGCCGATTGCCGGGCCGATCCTGGGCGGGTGGATTACCGACAGTTACAGCTGGCCGTGGATCTTCTTCATCAACGTGCCGATCGGCTTGTTCGCTGCTGCGGTGGTGCGCCAGCAGATGCGCGCACGGCCGGTGGTGACCAGCCGCCAGCCCATGGACTACATCGGCCTGCTGACCTTGATTGTCGGTGTGGGCGCATTGCAGGTGGTGCTCGACAAGGGCAATGACCTGGACTGGTTCGAGTCGTCGTTCATCATCATCGGCAGCCTGATTTCGGTCGTGTTCCTGGCGATATTCATCATCTGGGAGCTGACGGACCGCCACCCGGTGGTCAACCTGCGGCTGTTCGCGCACCGTAATTTCCGCATCGGTACCATTGTGCTGGTGGGGGGCTATGCAGGCTTTTTCGGCATCAACCTGATCCTGCCCCAGTGGCTGCAGACGCAGATGGGCTACACCGCCACCTGGGCAGGCCTGGCAGTGGCACCGATCGGCCTGCTGCCGGTGATCATGTCGCCGTTCGTGGGCAAGTACGCGCAGCGTTTCGACTTGCGGGTGCTGGCGGGGTTGGCGTTCCTGGCCATCGGTGCCAGCTGCTTCATGCGCGCGGGCTTCACCAACGAGGTGGACTTCCAGCACATTGCCCTGGTGCAGCTGTTCATGGGGATTGGTGTGGCGCTGTTCTTCATGCCGACCTTGAGCATCCTGCTGTCGGACCTGCCGCCGCACCAGATCGCCGACGGGTCTGGCCTGGCGACGTTCCTGCGCACGTTGGGCGGCAGCTTTGCGGCGTCGTTGACCACGTGGATCTGGATCCGCCGGGCGGACCAGCATCATGCCTACCTGAGCGAGAACATCAGCCAGTTCGACCCGGCGACGCGGCACACGCTGGAGCAACTGGGCGGGGCAAACCCGCAAAGCTATGCGCAGCTGGAGCAGATACTCAACGGGCAGGCCTACATGATGTCGACGGTGGATTACTTCACCTTGATGGGCTGGGTGTTTGCCGGGTTGATTCTATTGGTGTGGTTGGCCAAGCCGCCGTTTGCTGCCAAGGCGGGGCCGGCTTCAGCGGGGCATTGAGCAGGCGCGGTTTTGGGGGCGGCGCTCAATTTTGCGCAAGCGGTTGGCGCACGCTCTTTCGCCGCGACGCGCTATGCTTGGCCCATGAGCACAGCACTTGCCTTACGCCAACCTTGCCCACCTGGCGCCTGTGACTGCGGCCGCGAGCACCTGGCCGCGCAGCCGCCTGCGGCCCAGCGCATCCTCCTGCTCACCCGCCAGGAGGAGAAGCGCCTGATCGAGCGGCTGGAAAACCTCAAGGACCTTGAAGACCTGCAGCGCTTGCAGGCCAGGCTGTACGAGAACCTGGGCATTCGGCTGCATATCGCGCCCGGTTACAACGAGGTGCGTACCATGCGCGGGATAGTCATCGAACTCGATGACCAGCCTGGGTTATGCCGCAAGACCCGCCAGTCGATTCCGGCGGCTATACGGCGCGGGTTGGAGCGCAATCCGCAGGTGGCTTATCGCTTGCTGGATACCCATGACTTGCTGAGGGATGCTTGAGGCCCAGAAGTTGTCATGCCCAAACGCTAATTTTTCGGATGTTTCCTACGTCTACCAGAGAGCCGCCCTACGCCAAGCGCGTACCGGCATCCATCACTCAAGGAGACAGGCAATGACTTCCGTTTTCGACCGCGACGATATCCAGTTCCAGGTAGTGGTCAACCACGAAGAGCAATATTCCATCTGGCCCGACTACAAGGCGATCCCCAACGGCTGGCGCGCTATGGGCAAGAGCGGACTGAAAAAGGACTGCCTGGCCTACATCGACGAAGTCTGGACCGATATGCGCCCGCTGAGCCTGCGTCAGAAGATGGCGGACGCTGCCGCACAGTGACCGCGCTCAACCTGCTGTGCCTGCCTTATTCCGGGGCCAGCGCCATGGTCTACAGCCGTTGGCGGCGCAAGCTGCCAGCCTGGCTGCAGGTACGCCCGGTCGAGTTGCCCGGGCGCGGTGCGCGCATGGGCGAGCCGCTGCACACCGACATGCAGGCCTTGGCCCGGCAACTGGCGGCCGAGCAGCGCCAGGCCGCTGCTGCGCCGTATGCGCTGTTTGGCCATAGCCTGGGGGCGCTGCTGGCCTTCGAGCTGGCCCACGAGCTGCAGGCGCTGGGGTGCCCGCTACCGGTGGCGCTGTTCGCTTGCGGTACGGCGGCGCCCACCCGGCGTGAGGACTATGACGGCAAGAACTGGCGTGAGCCCAAGACCGATGACGAGCTGCGCAATGAGCTGCGGGAACTCAATGGTACGCCGGAGGAGGTGCTGGCCAATGCCGAGCTGATGAGCCTGACATTGCCGATCCTGCGGGCGGACTTCCTGCTCTGTGGCCGTTACAGCTACCGCCCAAGGCCTGCCTTGGCGTGCCCGCTGCATGTGCTGGGCGGGCAAGACGACCGCGCCAGTGAAGAGCAACTGCGGGCCTGGGGCCAGGAAACCCAGGGTGCATTCACCTTGCAGATGTTTCCGGGCAGCCACTTCTTCATCCATGAGCAGGAGGACCGTGTGCTCACGGCGCTGGCTGCAGCATTGGAGCCCCATCGGCTTTGCGCCTGATTGACGTTGCCGCTTGCCTTGGGGATGCTAGGCGTTTTCCCAGGCAAGAGGCAGACAATGCTGATCGATCCTCACCAGGCCACGTTGCTGGTCGTCGACATCCAGGAAAAGCTCATTGGCGCGATGAGCGACGCCGAGGGCACCCGCGCCCGGGCACGCTGGCTGCTGGCAGCATGCGCCGATCTCGCACTGCCGATCGTCATCAGCGAGCAATATCCCAAAGGCCTGGGTCACACCCTGCCCGAGCTTCTCGCCGCCGCCCCTGCAGCTGAAATCGTGGAAAAGACCCATTTTTCCTGCGTTGCGGCCCAGTGCCTGCCAGCCAGCTTGTTGGCGCGCGAGCAAGTAATCGTGTGCGGCATGGAAACCCACGTCTGCGTGCTGCAGACCGTGCTCGGCTTGCTGGGCCTGGGCAAGCAGGTGTTCCTGGTCGAGGATGCCTGCGACAGCCGTACCTTGGCCAACAAGGCTGCAGGGCTTGCACGGATGCGTCAGGCCGGGGCGCAGGTAGTTACCCGCGAAATGGTGCTGTTCGAGCTCATGGGCAACGCCAGCCACCCGCAATTTCGCCACATCAGCAAGACCTATCTGGTCGGGGAGCAGCCCTGAACGGCCGGCTGCTGGCTGCCGGGTTGATGGCCCTGGCGCTGCTGCAGGGCTGCGCCGGGCGTCGTGAGGAAGAGCCTGAGGCCGACCCTGCCAAGGTGCGTGCCCAACTGGTGCGCTTGTTGCCAGCCCAGGCCAGGGACCGCGAGGGCTGGGCCAAGGATATCCAAGTGGCGTTCGAAGCCCAGCGCATCGCCCCGAGCAAGAGCAACCTGTGTGCGGTGCTGGCGGTGACCGAGCAGGAATCGACCTTCAATGCCGACCCGCAGGTCCCCAACCTTGGGCGCATTGCCCGTGCCGAGGTCGACCGCCGCGCGGCGAGCCTGCATATCCCGCGGTTGCTGGTGGACGGCGCGCTGAATACGGCTTCTGGCAATGGCCAGACGTATCAGCAGCGGCTGCTTGCGGTGCGCAGTGAGAAGCAACTGAGTGCGCTGTACGACGAGTTCATCACCGGCCTGCCGCTGGGCCGGACCTTGCTGGGCGGGCTGAACCCGGTGCACACCGGTGGGCCGATGCAGGTCAGCGTCGAGTTTGCCGAGCAGCATGCCAAGGATTACCCCTACACCTACGACGGCACCATACGCCAGGAGGTCTTCAGCCGTCGTGGCGGCATGTATTTCGGTATCGGCCATTTGCTGGGTTACCCCGCGCACTATGAGCGCCAGCTCTATCGCTTCGCCGACTTCAACGCGGGCTGGTACGCCAGCCGTAATGCCGCGTTTCAGGCGGCCCTGAGCAAGGTGACGGGCGTGCCCTTGGCCCTGGATGGTGACCTGACCGCCCCCGGCGCGATCATGCCCGGCAGCACCGAGCAGGCGGCGCGCAAGCTGGGTGTGAAGCTGGGGCTGCGTAACCCGCAGATCCGCAGCCAGCTGGAACTGGGTGACAGCCTGGCCTTCGAGGACAGCAAACTGTACAGCGGGGTGTTCGCCCTGGCTGACGCAGCCGCAGGCAAGCCGGTGCCGCGCGCCAAGTTGCCGGGGATCGAACTGAAAAGCCCGAAAATCACCCGCAAGCTGACCACGGCGTGGTTTGCGGGGAGGGTGGATGAGCGGTATCAGCGGTGCATGAAACGCTAGGGCTGTCTGCCCTGGCCCGATCGCCGGCAAACCGGCGATCGGGCAGGTACAGGCTGCATCACCCTTTGCTCAGCGCCCCGACCACCTGATCGACACTGGCCTTGAGCCCGGCCACGGCGTCTTGCGGGTCACTTTCCACCACGAGCAACGTGGCCCCCGAGGCCTTTACCACCTCGGCCACTGCCGCATCCGGCTGCCGATGGTCCAGCACCAGCGCCACATCCTGGTTCTTGAGGTTCTCGCCCAGTGCCTTGAGCGCGGCTTCGTCCCACTTGCCCTCGGCCGGCAGTGTCTGTTCCACCACATCCAGGTTCAGGCCGCTGGCCAGGTAGCCCAGGCGCTCGGACAGGCTGACCACGCTGAGGTTGTCGATTTGGGCAAGCTTGGTCTGGCTGCTGGCGGTCAATTCCAGCAACTGGCGCTTGAGCCCCGCCAGGTTGCCCTGGATCTTCGCCTTGTCGGCGGGCGCCAGGCGTTCCAGGTCGTTGGCCAGCACGTCGGCCATGCGCCCAAGGTTGGTCGGGTTCAGCCAGGGGTAGGCGTTGTAGGCGTCATCGCCACTGACCGCGATGCCCGGCAGGGCACCGTCCACCGGCCGCGCTGCATCGATTTCGACGATGCGGATATTGCTGCGCCGGGCCATGGGGTACAGCGGGTCGTCACGCCAGATCGAGCGCAGGCCGATCACCGCATCGGCCTGTTGCGCCGCTTTGGCAAGGCTCGCGCCGCCACGGCTGCTGAAGTACGAAGGCTGGCGGCTGGCCGGCAGGTTGGCCGGCGCGGCGCGCTTGAGCTGCACGGCGGTGCCGTCGAGCAAGGCCGCAGCCAGGCTGTGGGTCACCGGCAGGGTGGTCAACACCTCGGTGGCGAGGGCGAACGAGGGCAGGCCGGCGAGGGCCAGCGCCAGGGTGAGCTGTTTCAGGTTCATGCCGGGTTTCCTTGCAGGCGTGGGACGAGGGCGCGGGCCAGGGCCGCGAGGGCGAAGCAAATGCCGGCAACCAGGATGATCGCGGCACCCGACGGTACCGGCAGGTCAAAGACGATCGGCATCAGGATGCCCAGCAGCGTGCTCAGGGTGGCGATCAGTACCGAGATGAAGAAAAAGCCTTTGAGCGACTGGCTGACCAGGCGCGCGGCAGCGGCCGGAATCACCAGCAGCGCACCGACCAGGATTGCCCCGATCACCTTCACCGACGCCACCGTTACCAGTGTCACCAGCACCACGAACAGGTAGTCCAGAGTCTTCACTGCCACCCCGCGTACGGCGGCCAGCTGGGGGTTGAAGCTGGCCAGGATGATGCGGTTGTACAGCGGCAGGGCCAGCGCCAGCACCAGGGCAGCGACGATGCCCAGCACCACCAGGTCCTGGGCGCTGACCGTCAGCACCGAGCCGAACAGCACGTTCTCGAGGATGTGCACGTTGATCTTGCCGGCCAGCATCAGCAGCAGGCTCGCGCCTAGAGCCAGCGACACCGAAAGGAACACCCCGATCAGCGTGTCAGGCGACAGCCCGGTGCGGTTGCGCAGGAAGTTGAGCAGGATGCCGAACAGCAGGCAGTAGCCGAACAGGCTGCCGTACGGCCCGGTATAGGGTTCGCCGAGCAGGATGCCGATGGCCACCCCGGTCAGGGCGGCATGCCCGACGGCTTCGGAGAAGAAGGCAAAGCGCTTGACCACCACCAGGGTGCCCAGGCCGCCCAGTACCGGGCCGATCATCAGGCCGGCGAGCAGTGCGTTGATCACGAAACCGTAGGCCAGTGCCTCGGGCAGGTAGCCAGCGCCGGCCCATTCCTGGACCAGTTGGCGGAATGCTTCGTAGCTCATCAGGTGCGGCCCTCGCTGCGCGGGTGGACGGAGAACAGGCTCAGCAGGCGCTCCGGGGTAAGGGCTTGGGCAGGTGGGGCGTCGAACAGTACCTGGCGGCTCAGCCCGGTGACCCGGTCGGCCAGGCGCAGCACCGCTTGCAGGTCGTGTTCGATCCACAGCACGGTGGTGCCGGCCTGGCGCCAGCCCTGCAGCAAGTGCTCGAACACCCGGATGCCGGCTTCATCGAGCGCCGACATGGGCTCGTCGAGCACCAGCAACTGCGGCTCGGGGATCAAACCCTGGGCCAGCAGCACGCGCTGGCGTTCGCCGCCCGACAAAGCGCCCATGCGCCGCTTGCGTTTGTCGAGCATGCCGACCTGCGCCAGCGCTGCGTCGATGGCTGGTTGCACGCGGCGCGAAAGGCCGAGAAAGGCTGGGCGGCGTTGGCACATTGCGGCCATGAAGTCGTCCACGGTCATCGGCAGGCCGCGGTCGAACTCCAGCGCCTGGGGGACGTAACCGATCACCTGCTGCTCGCCCGGCCAGTGCAGGGTCAGTTGGCCCTGGTGTGGCATCTGCCCGAGCAGGGTCTTGATCAGCGAGCTTTTACCGCCGCCGTTGGGCCCGACGATGGCATGTACGCTGCCGGCGGCGACGCTGAACTGGACCTGTTCCAGGATGCGCGTGCGGCCAAGCGTCAGGTCTATGCCAGCGAATTCGATGCCGGGCCCGCCGCGCACCATGAGGTTGGCGGCCGCGGTCATGCGCGGTTCTCCTGAATGGCGCGGACCACGGTGTCGAGGTTGCGCTTCATCTCTACTTCGTATTTGTCCTTGGTGTACTCGCCGTAGGAAATATGCGTCAGCGGATACAGGCGCACACCGGACTCACGCTGGATGGTCTCGACATAGGCCGACGGGAAGTCCATTTCCGAGAAGATCACCTTGACGTCCAGCGCCTTGAGCTGGTCGATGGTTTTCTTAAGCTGTGCCGGGCTCGGTTCGATGCCGTGGGCCGGCTCCACCACTGCCGTGACCTCCAGGCCGAAATCACGCACCAGGTAGTCGTAGGCTGCATGAATGGTGGCCACACGGAAGTTGGCGCCGGGTGCCTCGGTGACCTTGGCCAGCGCCTCGGCGCGCAAGCCGCGCAGGCGCTTGGCATAGGCGCGGGCGTTCTGGGTGTAGAACCTGGCGTTGTCCGGGTCGAGCTTGCCCAGTTCACGGGCGATGTTGTTGACCTGGGCAATGGTGGTGCTGATGGACAGGAAGGTGTGCGGGTTGACCACTTTGCCGGCACCGCGGGCGGCGATGCCGGTGGCCGCCAGCAGCGGCACGTTCTGGTTGGCTTCGATGATCTTGATGTCGGGCTTTTCACTGGCAGCGATCATGCGGTCGGCGAAATCGTCATGGCCGACGCCGTTGAGCACCACCACGTCCAGGCTGCCGATACGCTTGATGTCCTCGGCACGTGGCTCGTAGGCGTGCGGGTTGAAGCCTGCGGGAATCAGCGGCACCACTTCGGCCTTGTCGCCGACGATATTGCTCACATAGCTGTAGTACGGGTGCAGGGTAATGCCGATGCGCAAGGGCTTGCCGGTGTCGGCCAGGGCCAGGGCCGGTAACGCGAGGGCCAGGAGCAGGGTGAGGGCGGAGCGCAACATGGGGAATTCCTTGGGTTCAGTGACGGTGTTCGCGGGTGACCCCGGCGTCGTAATGGCTAGCCACTTGCTGCCAGCCAGCGGCGATCAGGGCTGCCTGGCCAAGGTCGTCCGGCACCACCGCGGCGCTGTCGCGGCGCAGCCAGACGTCAGGCTGGGCGCTGTGCTCGTGCGGCACGATCAGCAAAAAGCTGCCGGCGACCTGCGGGGCCTGGCTGCGACCCAGATAGGCGCCAGCCTCCAGCCACTGCCATTGGTGGCTGCCACGGCTCTGGCTGCCGGCGTCTACCACGAACGGTGGCAAGCCTTCCTCGGCCAACGACGCCACACTGGGCACGGCGGCGGTTTCTTCGCGCAGCAACTGAACCTCGTCGAATGCGACGCGAAGGTCGGTATAGATGCCTTGTTCGGCGGGCGTCAGGTCGCGGCGGGCGTCGATCTGGTGGCTGGCGATGGCCTGCTCGTCTTCGCGTTCACCGCGCAGCAGCACCACGCAGGCGGCGACGATGACGATCAGCAGGCTGACCAGCAGCACGTAGAGGGTTTCGTGCCCGGCGCCGGCGGGGCGCACCACCTGGGTACGGCTCAGGGTAGGGCCGCTCATGGTTGCGTGATGTCGGCGTAGTCGACTTCCACCACGTGGCCGGGGCCGGCATCGAACAGCACGTAGAACTCGCCGTCGGGGCGCTTGAAGGTAAGCGTCGAGTCATCGCCCAGCTTGCCGCCGACCAGTACCTGTTCGTCATAGCCGATCACGTCCAGGGTCACGCCCGGGGCGCCGCTGCCGTCCGAGAAGCCACCGGTGCATTTGACCTGGCCGCCATCGAGCTCTTCGCACTCGCACATCGGGTTGTGGGCCAGGGCCGGGCCTGCGGCCAGCACCAGCAGGGGCAGGGCGAGCCTGCGCATCATGTGCTTCATTTCTTGCCTCCTTGTTTTTCGAGCCAGGCCACGGTGGCTGGCGAAGCCTTGCTCAGCGGGACCGATGCCTGATGCATGCTGCCGTCCCAGCCTTCGAGGGTGATCCAGATCTGCGCGTCGGGCTTGGTGCGCGCAGGGATCGGCAGGTTGGTACCCATGCGGTAGGGCGCGCCGAAGAAGATGGTGCCGGCGGCGCGCAGGCTGCGGGGTTTGCCGATGCGCAGGTACACGGCTTTGACGTCGTTGATGCAGGCTTTGCAAAGCGCGGCGTTGAAGGGCTTGAAGTAGCCCGCCGGGCCGTCGGCGCGGGGCGCTTCGCTGCGCAGTTCGGCCAAGTCCAGGCTGTAAGGGCCGACCTGAATATCGCTGATCTGGTTCACGCCCAAGCCGGCATCACCGCGAAACAGCTTGGCGTCGGCGAAATACTTGGGCATGAAGCCCAGCGGGATGAGAATCAGCAGAATGTTCAAGTGAAAGCGCCACTTCAGCCACCACTGCTTGAGTGGGCGGGTGGGCAGGGCCTGGGCCTGGCTCATGGGCGGATCTCCACGGGGGTGTCGCTGGCGGTGGCACGGGGTGCACGGGGTGCACGGGGTGCACGCTCGCTGCGCTTGAGGGCGGCGGCGGTCGCCTGGGCGGTACGTTTGGTCCATATCAGCAGGCCGCTGAACACCATCAGCGTCAGGATAAGGCCGAAGAAGAACCAGATCAGTTTGACCGGCAGGCCGCCAAAGTCGCCGGTGTGCAGTGGGCGCATGGATTCGGTGACGAACTCCAGGGCGGAGCGGTCGCTGATCAGGAACTGGCTGTCGACGTTACGCGTGTAGGGGTTGATGTTGGCACTCTGGAACATCAGCGGGTACCAGCCCGGGCCGTTCAGGGTGATGTGGCTGTAGGCCGTGGCGGGCAGCGAGATGGCGTTGATTTCAAGGCCCGGAATGGCCAGGCCGGCGATGCGCGCCGCTTCGTCCAGGTCGATGCGCGGGGCAGGGCTGCCATCGGCGGTTTGCGGTACATCTTCCCGGGCGATCACAGGTGTGATCGGTTGGCTGGAGATCGTGATCTGGTTATCGAACAGGATCGCCTGGATCAGGAACCAGGTGCCGGTGATGGCAATGACCGCGATGAACCAGATCGACCAGACCCCGGCCAGGCGATGCAGGTCGCCCCAGAAAATGCGCGAGCCGTGGCCGGTGCGAATGGGCTTGAAGAAGCCTTTCCAGAACTTCTTGTACACCACCAGGCCAGTCACCAGCGAAGCGAGCATCGGCAGGCCCAGCAGCGAGACCAGGTACCAGCCCCAACTGAAACCGTTGGTGAAGGGCACCAGCCACCAGCCGTGCAGGGCACGGGTGAACGCTTCGAAGTTGAAGTCCGGGACCTTGCCCTGGATGGCCCCGGTGTAGGGGTTGACGTACAGCGTCGGGTTGCTGCCGTCGGGCAGGGTAACCCCGGCGTTGAGCGCAAAGTGCGAACCGTCCGGCTGCCTCAGTGTGCGCACCACCATATCCGGTTCGGCCTTGTGCAGGGCGTCGAGCACTTGCTGGAAACTCAGGCGTTCTGCGCTGTCGTCGGGCTTGTTGGCGCGCACATCGGCGTTGGCCAGCCAGACGATTTCCTGGCTGACCACGGCGAGCATGCCGGTGAAGCAGACGATCAGCACGAAGAACCAGATCGGCAGGGCGAGCCAGCTATGGACCAGGAACCACAGCTTGGACTTGGATTTTTTGGTTGATTTGGCCATCGGTCGGTCTTCTGAAAATGAGGGTCGAGCATATGCCCAACCACAGGGGCTGCATCTATAAAGACGAATGAGAATGGAAATCCTGCCTATTTAAATGCAAGCAAATGTTTCAGAAAAGCAAAAGCCGACAGGGCGCGGGGCGCCGTGTCGGCTTGAAGGCCGCAGAGGGTCAGGCGCTGGTGAGGGCGACCGGCGGTTGCGCTTTGCCGTGTCGGCGGGCGAGGTCCTGGTACAGCGCCTGGCCGATTTCGGCGGCACGGGACGGCAGTACCGACAGCAGGGTGTCGCTCAGGCCATGGCTGCCCTCGCAGAAACCTTGCAAGTAAACCGACGCTTCAAGGTCTGGGCTGGACAGTACCCGGTAGTTGCGGTCGACGTTGAAATCCTCGAGGTAACCGGCCAGCGGTGCCAGCAGGTCGCGATGCGAGCGGCGCTCGTAGCCGGTGGCCAGGATGACAGCATCGTAACGGTGGGTCTGATGCTGGTCGGTGGCCAGGTCGCGCAGGGTGAGTTCGATGCCGTCGCGGGTGGCGACAACCGCTTCCACCTGGCGACGGCACAGCACGTTGTGGCGCACCTGATGCGAAACCTTCTGGCGGTAGAGGATGCCGTAGATGCGCTCGATCAGGTCCAGGTCGACCACTGAGTAGTTGGTGTTGTGGTATTCACCCAGCAGCTTGGCGCGCTGCTCGGCCGGCTCGTTGTAGACCAGGTCGGTGTAGTCCGGCGAGAAGATCTCGTTGACGAACGGGCTGTCGTCCGCAGGCTTGAGCGCTGAACCGCGCAGTATCATGTCGACCTTGACCGACGGGTAGCTGTCATTGAGGTCGATGAATGCTTCTGCGGCGCTCTGGCCAGAGCCGATTACCGCGATGCGCATCGGTTTGCCCTCGGTGCATGGCAACTTTTGCAGGCTGCTCAGGTACTGGGAGTGGTGGAAGACGCGCGGGTCGTCCTTGAAGGCGCCGAATTTTTCCGGGATTTTCGGCGTACCGCCCGTGCCGACCACGACCGAACGGGTACGCCGGGTGTATTCACGGCCCTGCGCATCTTGAGAGACCAGGCGCAAATGCTCGACACGGCCAGCCTTCACTTCCGGCTCGATGCGCAGCACTTGCTCGCCATAGACGGCTTGATTGGCGAAATGTTCGGCGGCCCAGCGCAGGTAATCGTTGTACTCCAGGCGGCAGGGGTAGAAGGTGCCCAGGTTGATGAAATCGGCCAGGCGCTGCTTTTGGTGCAAGTAGTTGACGAAACTGTAGGGGCTGGTGGGGTTGCGCAGCGAGACCAGATCCTTGAGGAAGGATATCTGCAGCTCGCTCTGGGTCGCCAGCGTTTCACCATGCCAGCGGTATTGCTTCTGCTTGTCGATGAACAGCGCGTCGAGGGCGCGGCCTTGGGTGTGGGCGAGTTCCTCCAGGGCGATGGCCAAGGCCAGGTTGGAAGGGCCAAAGCCCACGCCGATCAGATCCTTGATGGTTTCCGGGTTTGAAGACTGGCTCATGGCTGCGATCCCATAATGGTCGAATGTGTGCGCCCGCCGGGGCTCCGGCGCCTGCGTGAGTACATTGGTTGGAACGAGCCATGTACCGGGGAATTTACTGGGGGCATTGCGCACAGCTTGTGCAGCCGGGCTAAAGAAGTGCGCCGCGTGGCCGATAGGCAGGTCAACGCAAGGACCTATTTCAAGGCAGGGACCGGAACATGGCAGGTATCGCGGCAATCACCATCAACAACGTTTCGGCGCAGGCCGCCGGCAGTGCTGAAACGGTAAAAAGCGAAGACGCACAGAAAAGTGGAGCCTCGGCCGCGTCGGCAGAAACGCCCAAGGCTCAGGGTGGCGGCGGTGCGCAAGGTGCGCAGCAAAGCGATGAGAGCTCGGAGCCTGCGCACATCAAGCAATTGCGCGAGATGATCAAGCAGCTGCAAAAGCAGTTGGCCGAAGAGCAGAAGCAGTTGGCCAACCTGATGGCGCAGAAAATGGAAGAGACAGCCAAGACCGCTGCCGTGAGTGCCAGGCAGGCGAGCATTACCACGCTCAATGGCCAGATCATGACCGCCACGTCGCAACTGCTCGAAGCGTTGCAGGAGACGGGTGGCAGCACTGCGGGTACGGTCGTCAGCACTCAGGCCTGAGCCTGTGTGAACCGGCCCGCCTGCGGATAACGCCGCAAACGGGCCAGCCCCTTGAGGCGTTACTCTGCGGCCAGGCGGCTCTTGTTCTGCCGGTCCGACTTGTACTGCATCGCCACTGCCGGTGCCGGCTTGGCTGTGCCGGTCTCCAGCCACTGGCGCATGCGGCTTGCATCGGCAAAGTGGGTGTACTTGCCGAACGCATCGAGGATCACCATGGCCACCGGGCGGTTGTCCATGCGCGTCAGCAGCACCAGGCAATGCCCGGCCTCATTGGTGAAGCCGGTCTTGGTCAGCTTGATGTCCCAGTTGCTCTTGTTGACCAGGTGGTCGGTATTGCGAAAGCCCAGTGTGTAGTTGGGTTTGCGGAAGGCCACGGTTTTTTCGCGGGTGGTCGACAGCTCGCTGAGCATCGGGTATTTGCGCGACGCCATCAGTAGCTTGGCCAGGTCGCGGGCGCTGGAGACGTTCTGCGTCGACAGGCCGGTCGGCTCGACATAGCGGGTGTGCGCCATGCCCAGGCTGCGGGCTTTGGCGTTCATTGCCTTGATGAAAGCCGGGTAGCCCCCTGGATAGTGGTTGGCCAGGGAGGTGGCGGCGCGGTTTTCCGACGACATCAGGGTAATGAGCAGGGTTTCGCGGCGGTTGAGTTGGCTGCCCAGGCGCACGCGCGAGTACACCCCTTTCATGTCCGGGTTGTTGGCGATGGTCATGGTGAGCATCTCATCCATGGGCAGCTTGGCGTCCAGCACCACCATCGCGGTCATCAGTTTGGTCACCGAGGCAATCGGCACCACGCGGTCGGCGTGGCTCGAATACAGTTCCTTGTTGGTATTGAGGTCGATCAGCAGGGCGCTGCCGGAAGCCAGATGCAGCTTTGAAGGGTCGCGTTGAATCTGGGCTGGGGGTTGTGCAGCAGCGGTCGACGGTAGGGTCGCGGTACCTGTGAGCAACAGCAGCAGGCTGAGGATGGACAGGGATGTTTTCACGTTCAGGCTCACTAAAAGTTGGTATGTCGTTGGCTGTGCAAGGGTTTCCCCCAAAAACCGCTCGCATTCTGGAGTATGGCTCAGCGGCTGTCGAATGCTCGTGGAGCCACCCGGTCGAAATGAAAAAACCTTCATGCTGTAACGGTTATTCTGCCTCCGTTCGTCGGTTTCGCGCCGGCAAAAAAAGACCCGCCAAAAGGCGGGCCAGAACAGGGCAAAGAGCAACGCACAACACATTCGTTTCAAGCGAGCAGGCAATCGTCCTTCAGTCGATCAGCAAGGGCCTGGGCTGATGCACGGGTGGCCAACGGTCCGCTCACCGCTTCACCGTTATGCACCAGGTACCAGCATGCCAGCAGGCCCTGCTCACGCAGAGTAGAGGGGACGGCGCTGCCGACGACGGACATGATCTGAATAGTGGCCATGTGGACCTCCTGTAAAACATGCCGCTACCTTACGCAGTGGCCAGCTCGGTTTGAAATCGACTCGCTCAATAGTGCTCATCAGCTTTATCAACTGTTCACTACTATGGCTCTTGCCACTGTCAGCTGAGCGCAGGGAAACGGTAAAGGTTGTGTAAGGGACGATGAACGGGCGGGTCTGTTACGCTGAACAAACGTTTCAGTTACGAACAAGGAGCAGGTCATGACGGCAACTCCCAGCAGGGACACCGTGCTGTGCATTTCCCTGGCCGGCCGGCCAGGTCACTTTGGCGTTCGCTTTCATAACCACCTGTACCGCCAGTTGGGCCTGGATTACTACTACAAGGCGATGAGCACCGATGACTTGCCGGCCGCTGTGGCGGGTATCCGCGCGCTGGGCATCCGCGGCTGTGGTGTTTCCATGCCGTACAAGGAGGCCTGCATGGCCTTGGTCGATGAGGTTGACCCGTCAGCGGCAGCCATCGAGTCGGTCAACACCGTGGTCAACACGGCTGGTCATCTGAAAGCCTACAACACCGACTACCTGGCAGTACGGCAGTTGCTCGAACAGCATCGTGTCGACCCGTCTACAGCCTTTGCCCTGCGCGGTAGTGGTGGCATGGCCAAGGCGGTGGCCAGTGCGCTGCGCGATGCCGGGTTCAAGGAGGGCATCATCGTCGCCCGCAACGAGCAGGCGGGGCGCCAGTTGGCCGACGTTTGTGGCTATCGCTGGGTCGCTGAGCTGGGTGACCGGTGCCCGCCGATGCTGGTGAACGTGACGCCGATCGGCATGGCGGGCGGGCAGGAGGCCCATGAGCTGGCGTTCAGCGAGAACGCCATTGCTGCGGCGCAGCGGGTCTTCGATGTGGTGGCGATGCCGGCGCAGACGCCCTTGATCCAGCGGGCGCAGGCGCTGGGCAAGCCGGTGATTACCGGCCTGGAGGTGATCGCGTTGCAGGCACTGGAGCAGTTCGTGCTGTATACCGGCGTGCGACCTGCCCGAGAGCAGGTCGAGGCTGCAGTGGCGTACGCCCGGGACGTCTAGATCCTCTTCTGCGGCCTCCTCGCGGGCAACCCGGCGAGAAGGCCGTCTGTGCGCAAAATCAGAACGCCTTGTGCCCCTTGTCCAGCTGCTCGTCCACCAGGGCCCGGCCATGGGCCAGCGACACATGCTGAGCGTTCTCAAGGTCAGAGAAGAACTTCATCGGCATGGATAAACGCTTGCTGGTATGGCCTTGCGGATCGGTGATCAGGCAGCCCGCAGAATAGGGCAGAGGGGAGTCGGGGTGAGGCATCACGCTGGCGGTGATGGTGTGGTCGCGGTATTCACAGTGAAGAGATTGCATCGTCCTTACCTCGCTGTGGCTAGTGAAGCTGTTACTTCCATATACCACAGCGAGGGGCCGGGAGTTCCCGGCCTGACGAGCGCGAGCCGACGAAGCTCACACTTTCGGATCAGCCCTTGAGCTCAGAGGGCTGAATCACTTCGACCCAGTAACCGTCCGGGTCCTTGACGAAGGCCAGATGGTTCATGCGCCCGTCTGCCAGGCGTTTCTGGAACGGCACGTTCAGCTCTTCGAAGCGGGCGCAGGCAACACGCACGTCCGGCACCGAAATGCAGATGTGGCCGAAACCACGTGGGTCGGTGTTGCCGTTGTGATAGGCGAACGCGGGGTCGTTCTCTGTACCGTGGTTGTGGGTCAGCTCAAGCACGCCGGGGATCGATTTCATCCACTGATGGCGCTCGGCGTCGTCGGCTGGAATCTGCGCCGGGTCTACCAGGGCCAGGAAGTACAGGCTGAATTCCGCTTCCGGGAAGTCGCGCTTGTCGACCAGGCGAAAGCCCAGCACACGGGTGTAGAAGTCCAGCGACTTCTCGATGTCCTTGACCCGCAGCATGGTGTGGTTGAAGACGAATTGGGCAGTGGCGGCGTCGGGCTGCGCGGTGACGCCAGGCAGGTTTTGCAGATCGTGCAGGCTCATGGGTACTCCAGAGACGAGGCTGGCACCGGGGCCAGCGGAACAGACAGGAGGGCCATGATACGGCAGTGAACCGATTGCGCAAATGAAAGCGCCCTGCACGAGTGCAGGGCGCTGGAATTAGAGGCCCGCGTGTGCGGGCGCGTGATGGGGTCGCTAGTCCTTTAGCTGTCTCGATATTGAGCCAGCCCTTGTGAAAAAAGTGTGAAGCAAGCGTTGACGTTTCATCAGCGCAGCCAACTTTCCACCGTGCCGGCCCCGTACTGTTCTTTCCACGCCTTCAGCCCGCGATGGTTACCACCTTTGGTCTCGATCAGCTCGCCGGTGTGCGGGTTTTCATACACTTTCACCACGCGCGGGCGGCGTTGTTGCTTTGGCGCATTGGTTGCGCCCCGGGTGACGGCCTTGGGGTCGAGGATGGCGATGATATCGCGCAGACTTTTGTCATAGCTTTTCATCAGGCCGACTAGTTTCTGCTCGAATTCGATTTCACGTTTTAGGCCGGTATCCTTTTTCAGCGCCTCCAGTTGAGCCATCTGTTCCTGGAGCGCTTTTTCGGCAGCACGAAACTCTGCAAGTCTGGACACTGTAATCACTCCTGTACGTCATCTGTGGCGGGGCGTGACGAACATTGAAGAGAAATAACGCCGGCCACGCGGGTGGGTTAAACTGTTCGCTGATGACGAGTGTAGACACTTGTGACAATTGGGTAAACCGCAAACTTTTCCAAATAAGACGGGAACTTTACAAGTTTTCCGGGCGCATAATTCCGGTGGGTACAGGCCGTCGGCCCGGCGCATCTAGACCATGGTCCAATGGTGCGCGCCAGAGCCTTTTCGCGATCATTTCTGATGATGGCCGAGCATTGTTCGGCCGCGTCTTGTCTGCGCCGCGTGCGTTCGCCGTGCATTGTTTCTGTCTTTCTCTGGATGTTCCCTCGCATGTTTGCCTCTTTTCCTCTCGCCCCCGGGCGCCGAGTTGCCGGCCTGTTGCTGATGTGTGCCGGCACGCACGCCCAGGCCGCCGGTTTTCTTGAAGACAGCCGTGCCAAGGTCGAAGCACGCACTGTTTATTTCAACCGGGACTTTCGTGACGGCCACAGCACTTCCAGCCAAGGTGCGTCCAAGCGCGAAGAGTGGGCACAAGGCTTCATTCTCAATGTGCAGTCGGGTTATACCCAAGGCCCGGTAGGCGTTGGTGTGGATGCTTTGGGCATGTTCGGTATCAAGCTGGACTCCAGCCCGGCGGACAGTAACAGCGGTTTGTTGCCTTCTTCCGGCCATGACCCCAGGCGCGCTGCCGACCAATACGCGAAGATGGGCCTGGCTGCCAAGGTCAAGGTGTCCAATACCGTGCTCAGATACGGCTCGATGATGCCGGATGTACCGTTGTTGAAATACAACGACGGTCGCCTGTTGCCCACCCTGTTCCACGGCGCCATGCTCACTTCAGAAGAAGTGCGCGACCTGAAGTTCACGCTGGCCCGCCTGAACAAGTACACCGCCCGTGATTCCACCGACCGCCAGGACATTCGCGTGCATTGCAAGAACAAGCGCTATGCCTGCGATACCCAAGCCGACCACTTCGACCTGGCAGGGCTGGATTACCGGTTCAATGACCGGTTCAGTGCTCAATACCAAGTGGCCAGGCTGGAAAACATATACCGTCAGCACTTTCTTGGCCTGGTGGCCAGCCAGCCGCTTGCGCTGGGCAGCCTGTCGGCCGACCTGCGGCTGATCAAGAGCGATGACATCGGTAGCGCCCGAGCAGGCCAAATCGATCATCGCGCCTTCAGCGCCATGCTCGGCTACAGCCTGGGCGGCCATAAGGTCAGCGCAGGCTGGCAGCGCATGTATGGCGAAAACGCCATGCCCTACCTCGATGGCAGCAACCCGTACCTGGTCAACTATGCGCAGGTCAACGACTTCGCCGCCGCGCAGGAGCGCTCATGGCAGTTGCGTTACGACTACGACTTCAAGGCCCTGGGCGTGCCGGGCCTGACGTTCTTCACCCGCTATATCAATGGCGACCACATCAAGGTCCCGGGTAGTGACGCCCAAGGCAAGGAGTGGGAGCGCGACACCGAGCTCAAGTACCAGGTACAGAGCGGTACCTTCAAAGATGTCAGCGTGCGCCTGCGCAATTCTACCTACCGCAGCAACTACGAAAAGTGGGCGCGTGACATGGACGAAACACGGGTCATCGTCAGCTACAACTTCTCGATCTTCTGAGTGCGCTTTGCCAAACACCGGCGGTCGGCCGACAATGGCTGCTGGTTTTTGTGCAGGGCGAAGCCATGAGAGACCTGTTGTTGATTGGTATCGGCCCGGGCGACCCGCGCCAGGTGACCTACGAGGCTGTCGAGGCGTTGCGTCGCGCCACCGTCTTCTTCGTACTGGACAAGGGGTCGGACAAAGACGAGCTGGTTAGCCTGCGCAAGGCCATTGTTGAACGCTACAGGCCGCAGGGCGGCTACCGCCTGGTACAGGTGGCGGACCCGCAACGCGATGCTGACGCGGCCGACTATGTGGCTGCGGTCCAGGACTGGCATCGCCAGCGCGCGGCGCTGTATGCCCGGCTGATAACCGATGAAATGTGCAGTGAGGATATCGGCGCCTTTTTGCTTTGGGGCGAGCCTGGCTTGTATGACAGCACCCTGCGCATTCTGCAGTTGGTTCGCGAGCGTGGTGTGGCACTGCGCCTGCAGGTCATCCCAGGCATCAGCAGTGTGCAGGCGCTGGCGGCGCGGCATCAGGTGCCGCTGAACCGTATAGGCGAGCCATTGGTGGTTTTACCGGGGCGGCGCCTGGCGCAACAGGGGCAGATTGACAACGTGGTGGTGATGCTCGACGGGCAATGCGCATTTGCCCAGGTCGACGACCCTGGGCTGCTCATCTACTGGGGGGCTTACCTGGGAACGGAGGACGAAGTGCTGATCGCCGGGCCTTTGCAGGCGGTGAAGGGGCGGATTCTGCAGGTGCGCGAGGAGGCGAGGGCGCGCAAGGGGTGGATCATGGATACCTACCTGTTGCGGCGCGAGTCATGGACTTGAGCCGGCCTCTTCACGGGTAAAACCGCGAAGAGGCGCCACCGATGTCACGGCGTACCCAAAATCCCCACCACTTTATCGCGCAACTGCTCGATGCTGAACGGCTTGCCAATCATGTGCATCCCGTCGGGCACATCGAGGCTTTCGGCGTAGCCGCTGGCAAACAGCACTGGCAGCGCTGGCCGGATGGCACGGGCCTGTTTCGCCAGTTCTTCGCCGCGCATGTCCGGCAGGCCTACATCGGTCATCAGCAGGGCCAGCGCCTTGCCTGGGTCTTGAAGGATCTTAAGCGCGGCACTGGCGCAGTCCGCCTCGAGGGTCTCATAGCCCAGTTCGTCGAGCACATCGACCATCAACATACGGACGATGTCGTCATCTTCGACTACCAAGAGGTGCATTGTGTGATCCTGTACCAGAAGAATGTCTTTATTCTGTGCGCTGGCCAGCGTCAGAAGTTCCGTGAGGATACCGATCGTTGTGATTGGATGGAACGATTGCTGAAGGTAACCTTCAAATACTGGCTAAACGCCCTGTCGCGACCAGCAAAGCTGGTTAGACTCGCTGTTAACCGGTGAGCGCGGCGGCATACAAGAACAGGCTTTATCCGCCACACCGTTCAATGGACTTTTTCGCTCGGGCGTTTTCAAATGATTCAAGCAGCCTCGATGGACCAGCAAAGCTTCCGCAAGCTGTTGAGCCGCAACATTGGCTTGCCCCTGGGGGTGGGCCTGCTTGGTGCCGTGGCTTTCGTCGCGGTGATCAACTACCTGTTGTCGGCCATGCAGTGGGTGGAGCACACCGATCGGGTGATCGGCAATGCCAACGAAGCGGTCAAGCTGTCGATCGACATGGAAACCGGCATGCGCGGGTTTCTGATCACCGGTGACGAGCGCTTCCTGGACCCTTACGAGGTCGCCAAACCGAAAATTCAGGGTAGCCTCAACAGCCTGCGCGGCATGGTCGAGGACAACCCTCAGCAGGTCGACCGCATCGACCGCCTGATCGCCCTGCAGCATGCCTGGAATGAGTTTGGCGGCGAGATGATCAACCAGCGCCGCGATGGCGGGGATTACCGACAGTCGGTCATCAACGGCCGCGGCAAGCGCATCACCGACGAGATCCGCAAGGAATTCGACGACCTGATCGGCACTGAACAGCAGCTGCGCATGGCCCGCAACGAGAAGGTCAGCAGCGTCACGGTGACTGCCATCTCAGCGTTTGTGCTATTGATCGTTGGCCTGAGCGCTTTGTTGGCTTACCTGGGCCGTCGCGACCTGATGGCGCTGTCTACCAGCTACGATGACAACCTCAAGGCTCAGCAGCGCTCGGCCGAGCGCCTGGAACACCAGGCCTGGCTGCGCAACGGTCAGACCCAGCTGGCCGAGCAGGTGCTGGGGCAGCTGACCCTGCCGATGCTTGGCGAAAACATCCTGCGCTTCTTCGCCAGCTATCTGGGCAGCGTGGTCGGTGCGCTGTACGTGCGCGACGGCCATGGGCGCCTGGTGCGCGTCGCCAGCTATGGCCTGGACGCCGAGGAGCAGGGCCGCGAACAGGTGCTGGCCGCCCACGATGGCCTGCTGTCTCAGGCAGTGCGCGAAGGCCGCCTGCTGCGCCTGGATGACCTGCCCGAGGACTACTACCGCCTCAGCTCCGGCCTGGGTAGCGGCTTGCCGCGCAGTGCCTTGCTGATGCCGGCCATCGACGATGGCCAGATCAACGGCGTGATCGAGCTGGGCTTCCTGCGCCCGCTGCAGGAGCGGGACGATGAGCTGATGGAGCGGGTTGGCGGCAACCTTGGCATGTCCATCGAAAGCGCCCGCTACCGCCAGCGCCTCCAGGAAGTGCTGGCCGAGACTCAGCAGCTCAACGAAGAGCTGCAGGTGCAGCAGGAAGAACTCAAGACTGCCAACGAGGAGCTTGAAGAGCAGTCCCGTGTGCTCAAGGAGTCCCAGGCCCACCTGGAGACCCAGCAGGCCGAGCTCGAACAGACCAACGAGCAACTGTCCGAGCGCACCGATGCCCTGGACCGCAAGAACGACGAGTTGATGCAGGCCCAGCAAGAGTTGCAGGCCCGCGCCGATGAGTTGCAGCGTTCGAGCAAGTACAAGTCCGAGTTCCTCGCCAACATGTCCCACGAGCTGCGCACGCCGCTCAACAGCTCGCTGATCCTGGCCAAGCTGCTGGCGGAGAACGGCGAGGGCAACCTCAGCGCCGAACAGGTCAAGTTCGCCGAGTCCATCTATTCGGCCGGCAATGACCTGCTCAACCTGATCAACGACATTCTCGACATCGCCAAAGTCGAGGCCGGCAAGCTTGAAGTGCGCCCCGAGACCACTCAGCTGGAGCGCCTGGTCGAAGGCCTGCGCGGCATGTTCCTGCCGCTGGCCGAGCACAAGGGCCTGGCGTTCGAGGTCAAGGTCGAACCGCATGTACCGGTGACACTGTTCACCGACCGCCAGCGCCTGGAGCAGATACTCAAGAACCTGCTGTCCAATGCGATCAAGTTCACCGACCACGGCCAGGTCAGCCTGACCATCAGCCACCAGGCAGGCACCGGCATTGTCTTCGCCGTGCGCGACTCCGGCATCGGTATTGCCGCTGACCAGCAGCAGGCGATCTTCGGCGCCTTCCACCAAGTCGATGGCAGCAGCAACCGCCGATACGGCGGCACCGGGCTGGGCCTGTCGATCTCCCGCGACCTGGCGCATTTGCTGGGTGGGCAGATCAGTGTCGACAGCAACCCAGGCCAGGGCAGTGTGTTCAGCCTGACCATGCCGGAACGTTACGAAGCTGAGGCCGAGGAAGTCGAGGCCCACAGCCTGCGTCCGGCGGTCGACACGCTGCCGCCAGTGCCCAAGGTGGCTATGGCAGTGGCGCCGAAACTGCCGGCACCGACCTTCACCGATGACCGCGAGCACGCCCCGTTCGGCAACCGCTGCATCCTGGTGATCGAGGACGAGCCGAACTTCGCCCGTATCCTCTTCGACCTGGCTCACGAACTGGGCTACAGCTGCCTGGTGGCCCAGGCCGCCGACGAGGGCTTCGCGCTGGCAGCCCAGTACATTCCCGATGCGATCCTGCTGGACATGCGCCTGCCCGACCACTCCGGCCTCACCGTGTTGCAGCGCCTGAAGGAGCTGGCAGCCACCCGGCACATCCCGGTGCACATCATATCGGTGGAAGACCGCGTCGAGGCGGCCATGCACATGGGGGCGGTGGGTTACGCGGTCAAACCGACCAGCCGCGAAGAGCTCAAAGAAGTGTTCGCTCGCCTGGAAGCCAAGCTGACACAGAAGCTCAAGCACATCCTGCTGGTGGAGGATGACGACCTGCAGCGTGAGAGCATCGCCCGCCTGATCGGCGACGACGATATCGAGATCACCGCCGTGGCCCTGGCCCAGGACGCCCTGGCGTTGCTGCGCGAGAACATCTACGACTGTATGATCATCGACCTCAAGCTGCCCGACATGCTCGGTAATGAGCTGCTCAAGCGCATGACTGCAGAAGATATCCGTTCCTTCCCACCGGTGATCGTCTACACCGGGCGCAACCTCACCCGCGAAGAAGAAGCCGAGCTGCTCAAGTATTCGCGCTCGATCATCATCAAGGGGGCCCGCTCGCCAGAGCGTTTGCTCGACGAAGTGACGTTGTTCCTGCACAAAGTCGAATCGCAGCTGTCCCATGAACGCCAGCGCATGCTCAAGACCGCGCGCAGCCGTGACAAGGTGTTCGAAGGCCGCAAGGTGCTGCTGGTGGACGACGATGTGCGTAACATCTTCGCCCTCACCAGTGCCCTGGAGCACAAGGGCGCCATCGTCGAGATCGGCCGCAACGGGCGTGAGGCCATCGAACGCCTGGAGCAGCATGACGATATCGACCTGGTGCTGATGGATGTGATGATGCCGGAAATGGACGGCTTCGAGGCTACCCGCCTGATCCGCCAGCAGCCGCGCTGGCGCAAGTTGCCGATCATCGCCGTGACCGCCAAGGCGATGAAGGATGACCAGCAGCGCTGCCTGCAGGCTGGCGCCAATGATTACCTGGCCAAACCGATCGACCTGGACCGCCTGTTCTCGTTGATCCGTGTGTGGCTGCCGCAACTGGAGCGAATTTGATTAGCGAGCGCAACACCGACATCGAGATCAGGCTGCTGATCGAGGCGATCTACCTCAAGTACAGCTACGATTTTCGCAACTACTCCGGCGCTTCGATCAAGCGCAGGATCCTCCATGCCCTGCGCCAGTTCGATTGCCTGACGGTGTCGGCCCTGCAGGAGCGGGTGCTGCACGACCCGGGCATGTTCATGCAGTTGCTGCAGTTCCTGACGATCCCGGTCAGCGAGATGTTCCGCGACCCTAGTCACTTCCTTGCCCTGCGCAACGAAGTGGTGCCGCTGTTGCGCACCTGGCCGTCGATCAAGATCTGGATCGCCGGCTGCAGCACCGGCGAGGAGGTGTACTCGATGGCCATCCTGCTGCGCGAGGAGGGGCTGCTCGAGCGCACCATCCTGTATGCCACCGATATCAACCCGCGTTCCCTGGACAGGGCCAAGCAGGGCATCTACTCGATGCAGAGCATGCGCGAGTACGAAGAAAACTACCGCCTGGCCGGCGGGCGGCGCGATTTTGCCGAGTACTACACCAGCGCCTACGGTAACGCCATCATGGACAGCAGCCTGCGCGACAACGTGACCTTCGCCGACCACAGCCTGGCCACCGACAGCGTGTTTTCCGAAACCCAGCTGGTGTCCTGCCGCAATGTGCTGATCTACTTCAACAAGGACCTGCAGGACCGCGCCCTGGGGCTGTTCCATGAGTCCTTGTGTCACCGTGGCTTTCTGGTGCTGGGCAGCAAGGAATCGGTGGATTTCTCCGCTTACAGCGACCGCTTCGAGCCGCTGGTCAAGCCCGAACGGATCTTCCGGAAATCATGAAGGGCGTGAGCGCGGTGGTGATCGGTGCCTCGGCGGGCGGCGTGCAGGCGCTGTTTCAGGTGCTCGGCGGCCTGCCGCCGGCATTCGTGACGCCTGTGCTGTGCGTGCTGCACCTGCCCGATGACCGCCACAGCCATCTGGCCGAAGTGCTGCAGCGGCGCCTGCACAGGCCGGTACGTGAGGCTCGGGACAAAGAGGTCATCGCCCCTGGCCAGATCTACGTGGCGACGCCTGGTTATCACCTGTCGGTCGAGCAGGATTTGAGCCTGTCGCTGAGCCAGGAGGAGCCGGTGCATTTCTCGCGCCCGGCCATTGACTTCCTGTTCTTCTCGGCTGCCGATGCCTATGGCGCGGGCCTGCTGGGCGTATTGCTCACAGGCGCCAACGAGGACGGTGCCAAAGGCCTTGCCTACATCAAGAACAGCGGCGGCCGGACCGTGGTCCAGGACCCCCGCGACGCCCAGGTGGCGCTGATGCCGGAGGCCGCATTGGCGCTCCACCAGCCCGACCTTATTCTTTCTTTGAGCGGTATCGGGCAATTGCTCGCCAACCTGGAATCCAGCGCATGCTAAGGCACATCACCGCCAAACTGCTGATCGTCGACGATCTGCCGGAAAACCTCCTGGCCCTCGACGCCCTGATTCAGGGCCAAGACCGTGAGGTTCACCAGGCCCAGTCTGCGGAAGCCGCATTGTCGTTGTTGCTGGAGCACGAATTCGCCCTGGCCATTCTCGACGTGCAGATGCCGGGCATGAACGGCTTTGAACTGGCCGAACTGATGCGCGGCACGGAAAAGACTCGCAATATCCCGATCGTCTTCGTCACCGCTGCCGGGCGCGAGATGAATTACGCCTTCAAGGGCTACGAAAGCGGCGCGGTGGACTTCCTGTACAAGCCGCTAGATACCCTGGCGGTGAAAAACAAGGTCACGGTGTTTGTCGACCTTTACCGCCAGCGCAAAGTGCTCGACAGGCAGTTGCAGGCCCTTGAGCGCAGCCGCCAGGAGCAGGAGCTGCTGCTGACGCAGTTGCAGGTGGCGCGCAGTGAGCTGGAGCATGCGGTACGCATGCGCGACGACTTCATGTCGATCGTAGCGCACGAGGTGCGCACGCCGCTCAATGGCCTTATCCTCGAGACCCAGCTGCGCAAGATGCACTTGGCCCGCGGCAGCCTGGAGGCGTTCAGCGCCGACAAGCTGCAGGCCATGGTCGAGCGCGACGAACGGCAGATCAATAGCCTGATCCGTCTGATCGAAGACATGCTCGATGTGTCGCGCATCCGCACCGGCAAGCTGTCGCTGCGGCCAAAGCTGTTCGACCTCGGCCAGCTGGTGCGTGGCCTGGTGGAAAACTTCACCGCCCAGGCCACCGCGCTGGGCACGCATATCGATCTGCAGCGCTGCGATGGCCTGCAGGGTGAGTGGGACGAATTCCGGATTGAACAAGTACTGGCCAACCTGTTGTCCAATGCCTTGCGTTATGGCGAACGCCAGCCGGTCGAGGTTCGGGTATTCGAGCAGGCGGGCATGGCCTGCGTGCAAGTGCAGGATCACGGCATCGGCATCAGTGGCGTGAATCAGCAACGGATCTTCCAGCAGTTCGAGCGCGTGGCCACCCAGCAGGCCAGCGCCGGGTTGGGTTTGGGGCTGTATATCTCGGAGCAGATCGTCCAGGCCCATGGTGGGCAGATCCAGGTGCAGAGCGAGGAAGGCAAGGGCGCCACCTTCTGCCTGCAATTGCCGCTGACGCGGCTGACAGAACAAAACGACCAGGTGCGGGCAACCTCTGCCTGAGCCTGGGGTCCGATGGCCAACTGTATGAATTTCAAGGCGTTGTTGTCATGAGTGAAGATGCACAAGATGTGGTTTTGGTGGTCGAGGATGAACCGGCAATCCGGATGATCCTGCGTGACTACCTGGCAGGCGAGGGCTATCACGTACTGGTGGCCGAGGACGGTGAACAGGCGTTCGCCATCCTGGCGAGCAAGCCGCACCTGGACCTGATGGTCACCGACTTCCGCTTGCCCGGCGGCATTTCCGGCGTCGAGATCGCCGAGCCTGCGGTGAAACTGCGACCGGACCTGAAGGTGATCTTCATCAGCGGCTACCCGGCGGAGATTCTTGAGTCGGGCAGCCCCATCGCCCGCAAGGCGCCGATCCTGGCCAAACCGTTTGATCTGGACACCTTGCACAAGCAGATCCAGGACCTGTTGCGCTGAGGCCGTGTACCGGGGCTGACCGCCCCGGCTATTGCCCCTGATGCAAGGCACAATCTCGTCATTGAGCCTTTTCACTGAAGCTCAACAGGCATATGGTGTACGCCGTCCATATTTCCTGGAGCTGTCATGTCCAATCTTTTCCCTTCCGTTCGCCCCCGCCGCCTGCGCCAGAACGAGTCGCTGCGCACGATTTTCCAGGAGACGGAATTCCGCCTCGAAGACCTGATCCTGCCGATCTTCGTCGAGGAAGGCATCGACGACTTCGTGCCGATCAGCAGCATGCCGGGGGTCAACCGCATCCCCGAGAAACTGCTGGCCCAGGAAATCGAACGCTACGCCCGCGCCGGCATCAAGTCGGTGATGACCTTCGGCGTTTCGCACAACCTCGATGCCACCGGTAGCGATACCTGGAACGAGAACGGCCTGGTGGCGCGCATGGCACGCATCTGCAAGGACAGCGTGCCGGAAATGGTGGTGATGTCCGACACCTGTTTCTGTGAGTACACCAGCCACGGCCATTGCGGCGTGCTGCACGACCATGGTGTGGACAACGACGCCACCCTGGCCAACCTGGGCAGGCAGGCGGTGGTCGCTGCCGCGGCCGGTGCCGATTTCATCGCACCGTCGGCGGCGATGGACGGTCAGGTTCAGGCCATCCGTGGTGCACTGGATGCCGCGGGCTTTCACGACACCGCGATCATGGCCTACTCCACCAAGTTCGCCTCGTCGCTCTATGGCCCGTTCCGTGAAGCCGGTGGCACCACGCTCAAGGGCGACCGCAAGAGCTACCAGATGAACCCGATGAACCGCCGCGAAGCGGTGCGCGAGTCGCTGCTCGACGAGCAGGAAGGCGCCGATGTGCTGATGGTCAAACCGGCGGGTGCCTACCTGGACGTGATCGCCGACATTCGCGCTGCGTCGCGTTTGCCGCTGGCGGCTTACCAGGTCAGCGGTGAGTACGCGATGATCAAGTTCGGCGGCCTGGCCGGCGCCATCGACGAAGGGCGAGTGGTGCGCGAGAGCATCGGCGCGATCAAGCGTGCCGGTGCCGACCTGATCCTGACCTACTTCGCCATGGACCTGGCCCGCGAAGGCATCTGAGGCCAATACACGCGAGAAATCGCTGAGTGTGGAATTATTTTGTGTCCCTGTGTATCTGATGCCAAAGAGCCTCAGTGACAGGGACACAGGGATGAAATCACGCAAGAAAACCGTCAAGCCGATCGGCTTGAAAGACATCACCATCGTCGACGACGCCAAGATGCGCAAGGCGATCACTGCCGCTGCACTGGGCAACGCCATGGAGTGGTTCGACTTCGGCGTTTACGGCTTTGTCGCTTACGCCCTGGGCAAGGTGTTTTTCCCCAACGCCGACCCCAGCGTACAGATGATCGCGGCCTTGGCCACCTTTTCGGTTCCGTTCCTGATTCGCCCGCTGGGCGGGCTGTTCTTCGGTGCCCTGGGCGACAAGTTCGGCCGACAGAAAATCCTCGCCGCGACCATTGTGATCATGTCGCTCAGTACCTTCGCCATCGGCTTGATACCGTCCTACGCCTCTATCGGCATCTGGGCGCCGATCCTGCTGCTGCTGGCGAAAATGGCCCAGGGCTTCTCGGTGGGTGGTGAATACACCGGCGCCTCGATCTTCGTCGCCGAATACGCACCCGACCGCAAGCGCGGCTTCCTCGGCAGCTGGCTGGACTTTGGCTCGATCGCCGGCTTCGTCCTTGGCGCGGGCGTGGTAGTGCTGATTTCCACCTTCCTGGGCGAGGAAAAATTCCTTGAATGGGGCTGGCGCCTGCCGTTCTTCCTGGCCTTGCCGCTGGGCATCATCGGCCTCTACCTGCGCCATGCGCTGGAAGAGACCCCGGCGTTCCAGCAGCATGTCGAAAAACTTGAACAGGGTGACCGCGAAGGCCTGGCCTCGGGGCCCAAGGTGTCGTTCAAGGAAGTCGCCACTAAACATTGGCGCAGCCTGGTGACGTGCATTGGCGTGGTGATCGCCACCAACGTCACGTACTACATGCTGCTCACCTACATGCCCAGCTACCTGTCGCACAACCTGCACTACAGCGAAGACCACGGTGTGCTGATCATCATCGCGATCATGGTCGGCATGCTGTTCGTGCAGCCGATCATAGGCCTGCTCAGCGACAAGTGGGGCCGCCGCCCGTTCATCATCGTCGGCAGTGTCGGCCTGTTCGCCCTGGCCATCCCGGCCTTCATGCTGATCAACAGCGGTGTGCTCGGGGTGATCTTCGCCGGCTTGCTGATCATCGCCGTGTTGCTCAACTTCTTCATCGGCGTGATGGCTTCGACCCTCCCAGCGATGTTCCCCACCCACATTCGTTACAGCGCCCTGGCCAGCGCCTTCAACATTTCGGTGCTGATCGCCGGCCTGACCCCAACCCTGGCTGCCTGGCTGGTAGAGAGCACCGGCGACCTGTACATGCCGGCCTACTACCTGATGGTGGTTGCCGCCATCGGCCTGATTACCGGCCTGACCATGAAAGAAACCGCCAACAAGCCACTGCGTGGCGCCGCCCCGGCGGCATCGGATATCGATGAAGCGCGTGAGCTGCTGCAGGAGCACCACGACAACATCGAGCAGAAGATCGAAGATATCGACGAACAGATTGCCGAGCTTGAGGCCAAGCGCAAGTCGCTGGTGCAGCAACACCCGCGCATCGAGTAAGGGAAGGGCCTGTTCACCCAGTCGATAAACTGAATGTCATCCGCCCGAGGTGGCTGGTCATGCCAATCATGCAGTGCCCATCACCGGGCAGAACATCAGGGTCGATGGCGGTATTACCCGCAGCATCTGATCAGGCACGGGCCAGTGTGGCTTTGAGTGTGCGCTCCACCACATCGACCAGGACCATGGTCTGGTGGTCCACTTCGATGTTGATCAGTTCACCGGCCTGGTAGTTGGCGAAAGTGGTCTGGCGCAGGGTTTCCGGGATCAGGTTGATGGTGACCAAGGTGTCGTCCACGTCGGCGACGGTCAGGCTGCAGCCGTTGACCCCGAGAAACCCGCGTGGGAACACGTATCTGGCCCACTGCGGCGGCATGCGGAAGGTGATGAAGGCGCCGGTTTCCTTGATCGACAGCTCGACGATCTCGGCGGTGGTAGCGACGTGGCCGGCCATCAGGTGGCCGCCGACTTCGGCATTCATTTTCGCCGAGCGCTCGATGTTCACGCCCTGGCCTGCCTTGAAACAGCGCAGGTTGGTGCGCTCCAGGGTGGCTGTCATGGCGTCGAACTTCACGTGGGTGCCGTCGATTTCGGTGACCGACAGGCAGGTGCCCTCGACACTCACGCTGGCGCCGATCTTCAGGTCGTCGAGCAGTTCGGGGGTAAGGTCGATGGTGAACTCGTTGTGGCCCGGGTAGGTGGTCACAGCAAGCAGGGGGCGGACGGCCTGGACGATGCCGGTGTACATGGAATTTGCTCCTGGGCGCGGTAAATGATGCCCGGAAACTATGCCCCTGGAGCTTTAAAAGCAAGCCGGGCGGACCGTGAGCGCCGGCAACCCGGCGCCCACAGGTGTAGCTGATACAGCCTCAGACGTGCCCACTGCTGTTGACGATTCTCAAGCACAAGGCTTCATACGGGTCCAGGTTGATCATCAGCCGCCCATCCTCGGTCAGGTCGCCTTCGACCGTCTCGTTGATCATGTCCACCACCGTCCCGGGCGTGAAGCCGGTCAGCAGCAGCTCTTCAGCGATCACCTCCTGCCCGAAGTTCAGCGCACTGATCTGGATGCCACGCCCGGCCGGCAGCTCGTGCACCATCACCAGCAGCCCCGGGCTGCTGACCTCGGGCACCAGTACCTGGCGGCTGCTGGCAATACCGTAGGCCTGGCGCACGGCGAGCAGTTTTTTAACTTTGCTGGCGAACGAATCGCTGCTTTCCAGCTGCTGGTCGAGGCTGCCGTACAGTGCGCGTGCGCGCGGCATGCCACGCACCGATGCCTCGGCCTGCGCATCGAGCCCGGCCAGGTCGTAGCCGCCACGGTGTATCCAGCGGGTATCGCCATCGGCCATCTTTTGCGCCACCGCCTCGGCCGGCAGCGGCAGGGCGCCGACCAGGTCCCAACCGGACAGTGCGACCACACCGGGCTGCATGGCGTTGTACATCACCAGCAACAGGTGCACCTTCTGGATCAGCTCGACATCCGCCGGGCCAATCTGGTCCAGGTCACGGATGCCCAGCGCCGCCGTGATCAGGCTGGCGGTGGTGCAGGAGATGCCGTTGGTGACAAAGCGCAAGTTGTAAGGGGCATGTTCGCCCGAGAGGCGTTCGTAGATTTCCTCGCGGATATGTTCGCGCAGGATGTTGCCGGGCAGGGTCTGGCCCCGGTACAGGTACATGTCATGGGCGTGCAGGGTCCAGAAATGCACCAGCTCGACGGTGAGCTCGTCGTGGTTCTGCAGGGCGTGGATCAACGACGCCGGGTCGATGCCAAAGCTGTGCATTTCCTTGAGCATCAGGCGCAGGAACTCGGTATCGCCGGTCAACAGTGCATGCTGGTACGCCGGGCGGGTGATGAAGTCATAGGACAGGTCGGCGCCGCCTTTGGACATTTGTGCGATGTCGTCCAGGGTCAGGTTCAACTCCTGGAAGCTGAACCCGCCAGCCTTGCGGATCATGCCGCCGATCAGCTGGTTACCGACGAGCGACAGCGGGTGGCTTTCCGACCAGGCGGTGCCACTGGCGCAGGTCTCGACCCCGAGAAAACCGTTGGCATCCAGGCGTAGGCCGCGCGCGCCCAGGCAGTCCAGCGCGTGCAGGGCGTCGCCGATGATCATTTGCTGGGCGGCAAAGCTTGGGTCCAGCCAGTTCAGCGACGGCTGGCCATCCTTGAAGTAGTGCAGGTAGACCCAGCGCCGCGTCTTGCCATCGACACCGGTGATCGGTGGCGTTGCGCTCCAGTCGGTCTCCTTCACGCCAGGCTCGAAGAAGATCACCCGTTGCAGCTGGCCGACGATGTAGTGGTGTGCCTTGAGCTCGTCGCACTGCGCCGGCAGCAGGTTGACCGAGTCGCGGCCAGGGGGCACGTCTGGCAGCAGCGGCCAGTCTTCCTCGCGGATCTCGACCATGTGGTACAGCCCTGGATAGGCGCCGTGGGCCAGCTCGGCCAGGCGGAAATCGGCGCCCTTGCCGGTGTGCGAGGGGATCAGGTCGTCGATGGTCACGGCATTGTGCGCCGCCGCCATGCGGCTCATCTGCACCAGCTCTTGTTCACTGCCGTAGAGCGGGTCGATGTCGAAGCTGATGCGGTCGAAGTTGCCGTCCACGCTGGGGGTGAAATCGCGCCCGCTGACACCGCCGGACTGTTTGATGGGGCCGGTATGAATGCCCTGCACGCCAATTTCCGACAGGCGCTTCCACAAGGCTTCGTGGCCCAGCGCGCCGAGCACCGAGCAGCCTTCAGGCGCGATGATCGCGTCGGGGTAGACGGTGAGCCATACCGACGCAATGTCGGTGGCGCGGCGTGGCTGCGTTTCGGCGTAGGGGTTCATCCACAGGCGAGACTGGCCGGAATACAGTCGGGCCCGCTCCTGCGAGGCCTTGAGCATGGAACGCTCTTCGAGCCATTTGACGTATGACGGGTCTGGTTGAGTCATTTCGCGTCCTCTCTGCGTGGCGGCACCGGCCAAGTTATGACGACGACGGCGCCGGAACGTTCGGCTCAGGTCTCAAGGCCCTGGCCATTCAGCGCCGAGCCGACAACTGTTGCGGCGCCAGGAAAGCACCATGGAAGTAGTCGCGCAAGGCCTGCATCGCCGGGCTGAATGCCCGCTCGCGGTGCCAGGCCAGGCCCACGCTCATGGGCGTTACCGGGTCGCTGATGGTCACGGTTTCGATGCGCTTGCCTTCGAGCGACCAGGGCCGGTGCACCAGGTCCGACAGGATCGCCACGCCGCTGCCATTGGCGACCATACTGCGCACCGCCTCGACCGAACTGGTGCGCACCCGCACGCTGGGCCGCTGGCCGGCCAGCTCCCAGTAACGCATGGCGCTCTGCTCGGCTTCGTCCACGGTCAGCAGGATGAACGGCTCACGCGCAACATCGGCCAGGCTGACCGTAGAGCGCTCGCACAATGGATGGTGGCTGGGCAGCCACAGCCGGCGCTCGGAGTTGAACAGGGTTTCGGACACGATATCCGGGTGGGTGAGGTTGGCGGTGAGCACCACCGCCATGTCGAAGCGGCCTTCCAGCAGGCCTTGTTCGATGGCGCTGCGCTCCTGCTCGTGTACCTGGAGGTTTACGTCCGGGTGCCAGTGTTCCAGGCGTTGCAAGTGGTGCGGCAGGAAATAGCCGATCACCGTGTAGCTCGCCGCCAGGCGCAGCAAGCCACTGGCGCGCACGTCCGGCAGCGGGCTGTTGAGTGCGTCATCGACACTGCGCAGGATCACATAGGCGCGGTTGAGAAAATGCCGGCCCGCATCGGTCAGGCTCATGCCTTGCGCCGAGCGCTGGAACAACAACACCCCGAGCATTGCCTCCAGTTCCTTGATCGCGGTAGTGACCGCCGATTGGGAAATGTTGAGGTGGATGGCGGCCTGGGAGATCTGGCCGATCTCGGCGGTGGCGACGAAGTAGCGAACCTGGCGCAAGGTCAGTGACACAGGAGACTCCTGGGTATCTGTTTTTCAGAAGACACCCTATCTGTTTATAGATCTTCCCAAGGGGGTTGTGGAGAATCTAACGTGACCTTCACACCGTCACAAGCACCGGGAGCGTAGGCATGCAGGCAGTAGACTTCAATTCTGACATGGGCGAGGGTTTCGGCCCGTGGACCATCGGCGACGGCGTCGACAACGAACTGATGGCCTTCATCAGTTCGGCCAACATCGCCACCGGCTTTCATGCCGGCGACCCTGGCACCATGCGTCGCACCGTCGAACGGGCCAAGGCGCTGGGCGTGGCGGTAGGCGCTCACCCGGGGTTTCGTGACCTGGTCGGGTTCGGCCGCCGGCACATCAACGCGTCGGCTCAGGAACTGGTCGACGATATGCTCTACCAGTTGGGCGCGCTGCGTGAAATCGCCCGTGCGCAGGGCGTGAAACTGCAACACATCAAGCCCCATGGTGCCCTGTACATGCACCTGGCCCGTGATGAGGAAGCCGCCCGGTTGCTGGTGCAGAACCTGCAGGTGATCGAGCCGCAGCTGTTGCTGTACTGCATGCCTGGCTCGGTGATCTGCCGGGTTGCGCAGGCACTTGGCCAGCCGGTGGTGCGTGAGTTCTATGCTGACCGCGAGTACGACCTGAGCGGCTCCATCGTGTTTACCCGCAATGTGCGTGGCCATGAGCCGCAGGCGGTCGCCGAGCGCGTGCTGCGGGCTTGCCGCGAGGGCGTGGTACGCACGGTCGAGGGCCAGGACCTGGCCATCGAATTCGACTCGATCTGCCTGCACAGTGATACTCCCGGCGCGCTCGACCTTGTCGAAGCCACACGCGCAGCGCTGGACGCCGCTGGCATCGAGGTGCGCACGCCCCGTTGAGGTTCAAGGCACCCGGTGCCCAGACACCGGTGCCGCTGCACTGCATTGTTTTTGCCTGCCTTACGATAAAGATTCCAAAAAAGGAGCAGACATGGCCGAGCCGCTTGCCAGTACCCCGATCCGCTACAGCTTTGGTGCCGACGAGCACCTGTTTGCCGAGGTCAGCGACAGCATGTCGCTCCAGGCCTTCTTCAAAGGGATGGCCGTCACCCGGGCGGTGGAGCGCCTGGCGCTGGAGGGCGTGCTGGACATTTGCCTGGCCAACGCCTCGTTCCAGATCCGCTTCGACCCCGACCGCATCGCCCCCGATGTGCTGCTTGCAGCGGTGCGCGGTGCAGAGGCCGAGGCGGTTGCCGAACGCGCGTTGCACACCCGGATCATCGAGATCCCGGTGCTGTACAACGACCCCTGGACCCATGAAACCCTCATGCGCTTTCGCGACCGCCACCAGGACCCGAACAGTACCGACCTCGAATACGCGGCGCGCATCAATGGCCTGGCCGATGTCGATGCGTTCATCGCCGCGCACAGTGGCGCGCCTTGGTTCGTGTCGATGGTCGGCTTCGTCGCCGGCCTGCCGTTCATGTTCCAGATGGTCGAGCGCGAGCGCCAGTTGCAGGTGCCCAAGTACCTGCGCCCACGCACCGACACGCCAAAGCTGACCTTGGGCCACGGCGGTTGTTTCGGTTGCATCTATTCGGTGCGCGGGGCAGGGGGCTACCAGATGTTCGGCGTTACCCCGGCGCCGATCTACGACCCGCAGCAGGGCCTGAACTACCTGAAGGAGCACATGGTGTTCTTCCGCCCAGGGGACATCGTGCAGTTCAAACCCATCGACCGTCAGGCCTACGACCAGGCGGTGGCGGATGTCGAGGACGGCCGTTTCGACCTGCGCATTCGCCCGGTAGAGTTTTCCCTCGATGCTTTCCTGGCCGACCCGGTCGGCTATCCCAAGTCGTTGCAGGAGGTGCTGGCATGATCAAGGTACTCAAACCTGGCCTGGCAACCTCGGTACAGGACCTGGGCCGTGAAGGCTATTACCACCTGGGTATCCCGCCCTCCGGTGCGCTTGATCAATATGCGTTGCGCGCCGCCAATCAGCTGGTCGGCAACCCGGCGGGTACTGCTGGCCTTGAATGTGCGCTGGTGGGGCCGGAGCTGGAGTTTCTGCAGGATGCCGTAGTGGCGGTGTGTGGCGCACAGATGCCGGTGCTGCTCGATGGCCGCGAACAGCGCCCTGACACTTCGTTTGCAGTCAGGGCAGGCCAGGTGCTGCGCTTCGCCTTCCCCACAGCCGGGGCACGTGCTTACCTGGCAGTTGCGGGCGGCATCGATGTGCCAGAAGTGCTGGGTAGCCGGTCCACTTACGCCCTGGGCGCGCTGGGCGGTTTTCACGGCCGCAAGCTGCTGGCAGGCGATGTATTGCCGGTCGGTGTACCCAGCGCCAAAGCCCGTGCCGGAGCCAGTTTGCCAATGGCGCTGCGCCAGGCACTGGGAGGGGAAGTGGTGTTGCGCGTGGTGCCGGGGTTGTACTTCCACCGCCTGACTGATGCTGCGGCGAAAAGCTTTTTCACCGATGCCTGGACGGTGGGCTCCGAGGCCGACCGCATCGGCTACCGCTACAAAGGCGGAAACGCGCTGACTTTCCAGCCGCGAGAGCAGCCATTCGGCGCAGGATCGGACCCGTCCAATATCGTCGACAGCTGCTACCCGATCGGCTCGATACAAGTGCCAGCCGGGCTGGAGCCGATCATTTTGCACCGCGATGCGGTGTCTGGCGGTGGATACGCCATGATCGGCACGGTGATCAGCGCCGACCTGGACCTGATCGGGCAGATGCAGCCGAACCAGCAGGCGCGGTTCCTGCCGGTGAGCATGGAGGATGCGCTTGAGGCGCGGCGGTCCTACAAGAAAAGGCTGGGGTATCTGAGCAAATTGTTCAGCTGATTCGCGGGGTGCCTGTACCGGCGTCTTCGCGGGTTGTGCTGCGAAGCGTCCGGTACAGGCTGGCAACCCGTCAGGTCAGAAGCTGTATTTGGCCGTCAGCATCATGTTGCGCGGCGCGCCCCAGGTGTCGCCGGCATAGTTGACCGAGGTGGCCACGGCCGAGTAGTACTTGCGATCGAACACGTTGTTGGCGTTGAGCTGCAGGTCGAGGTGCTTGTTGACCTGGTAGCCGGCCATCAGGTCGGTGACCGCGTACGACCCCTGGACCAGGCGGTACTCGCTGCCATCGGCAACGGTGAAGTCGTTGTAGATGCGGCTCTGCCAGGAGATGTTGCCGCCGATGCGCAGCTTCTCAAGCGGGCCTTCGAAGCGGTAGGTGGTGGTCAGCTTGAACAGGTGCTCCGGGGTGTCGGTGTCGAAGCGCTGGTTGACGTTGCCGGGGTTGGCGGCGTCTTTAAGCGTGTGGACGCGGGCATAGGTGTAGCCGGCACCGACCTGCCAGTTGCGGGTCAGCGCACCTTGCAGCTCCATGTCGATACCTTGGCTGCGCACTTCGCCGGATGCGACGTAGCAGTTGGTAGGGTCGCTGCAGCCGGCCAGGTCGGTCTGCGAAACGCCACGGTTTTCCTGGTCGATACGGAACAGCGCCACGCTGGCATTGAGGGCGCCATCGAAGTACTCGCCCTTGACGCCGATTTCATAGTTCTTGCCCTCGACCGGCTTGAGCGGGCTGCCGGAAGCGTCCTTGTACTCCTGCGGGTTGAAGATGTCGCTGTAGCTGACATACACCGAGTGATGATCGTCCAGGTCGTAGATCAGGCCCGCGTAGCGAGTGACGTTGCGCGTGACCTTGTAATCGGCGCTGGCGCTTTCCTTGTTGTCATAGTCATACCAGTCCAGGCGGCCGCCCAGGATCAGCTTCAGCGGATCGGCCAGGCTCAGGCGGGTGGTCATGTACACACCTTCCTGGGTAGTGACTTCGCGTACGTTGTTGGTGTGCACGAAGTTCGGCTTGCCGGCATTGATCGGCCAGTTGGTGTCGTACGGGCTGTAGTTGCGCGTGTCCATGTCGTAGATGCGCTTGCTGGCGCCCACCACCAATTCATGGGTGCGGCCGAAGGCTTGGAACGGGCCGCTGACGAAGCCGTCAAGGCCGGCCTGGTTTTCCTGGTGCTTGGACTGGTAGGCCGTGCGGGACAGCGGCGCATTGAGCCCTGCCCAGCGCGACTGGTAGGAGCCGGTGAAGGTGCCGTCCTGCTGGGAATAGTTGGCGTTGACCTGAAGTTTCCAGTCATTGGCCAGGCGCTGCTGCACTTCGGCGAATACGGTGTTGATCTCCTGGTCCTTGTTTTCCCAGTCACTGCCTGGGTTGTAGGAACGCGAGAAGTCCATGTGGTGGCCGTTCAGGGCGGTTGGCATGGCGCCCCAGAAGTTGTTGGTCTGGTCTTTCTGGTGAGAGAAGCCGAGGGTCAGGGTGGTGTCTTCGGACAGGTCCGCCTCGGTGATTGCATAGAACAGGCCGTGGTCTTCTTCGACATCATCGATGTAGCTGTTGGCCCCCCGGTATGACGTCACCACGCGGCCGCGCAGTGTGCCGCTGTCGTTGAGCGGGCTGGAGGCATCGATTTCGCCGCGGTAGTCGTCCCAGCTGCCAGCGGCGCCGGTCAGGGTGACCTTCTGTTCGGCCAGCGGACGCTTGCGTACCAGGTTGATGGCCGCCGAAGGGTTGCCGGAGCCGGTGATCAGGCCGGTCGCGCCGCGGACGATCTCGACGCGGTCGAACATGGCCAGGTTAGGCTGGGCGCCCACGGTGTAGGGCTTGTAACCGCTCGGAATGCCGTCGTACATCAGGTTGTCGATGTCAAAGCCACGCGAGATGTAGTTTTGCCGACCTGGACCGCCGGAATAGTCAAGGAACAGCCCTGGCGTGGCCTTGACCACGTCGTTGATGCTGGTCATCGCCTGGTCGTCCATGCGCTGACGGGTGATCACGGTCACCGCCTGCGGCGTTTCGCGCAGGCTCAATGGCAGCTTGGTGGCGGTGGCCATGGAACCTGTGGTGTAGGACTGCGAACCCTCGGTGGTGCTGCCCAGCCGATCGGAGCTGATCTCGGTGGCGCCCAACACCAGCGTGGTGGGCTGGTCGTCTTCGGCCAGGGCCGGTGTGACGATGGCCATGCACACGGCCATGGCGAGCAGGTTGCGGGCAGGGAAATTGCGCGAGGGCGCGAGTGGCGACGGCATGGGGGGTGGGTTCCTGTACATTGTTAAACGTTATTAAAGATGTTTATGAGAACGATTAACAATCAGTTTGTCAGGATTTGCCTGCCCTTGAAAGATTGGGATGTAGGAATTTTTACCTTTTTTTCACATTTGTGGCGGTGGCCAGGCGGCTTCGTGCAGAGGGGATCAGGGTTCAGCGCGGTTTATCGTCTTGCCCTGCTGCACAGCCACTTCCGCTGCCTGGCCATCACGTTGCTTGCCTTGGCGCGCCAACCCTTCCAGTTGCGGGATCAGCATGCCTTCTGGCAAATGTCGCCAGAAACGCCCCGGCATGTGCAGGCGCAAGGCATCCGGGTTGAGGCGGGCGGGGTTGAAGGTATGGCGGTAGTAGGTCCGCCACAGCTCGGCACCCGGGTCGTCGGCATTGCGCGCCCACTGCCGCCAAGCGTCCGGGCAGTGCCGCTGATATTCGAAACCCTGGCCGTCGAAGCGAATACCGTCCCCCGGTGTGGCGATCAACCAGCGCTGGCGCCCCAGGCGGTCAGCGAAGTGCGCGCTGGCGCTGAGCAGAATGTCATGGGCCGGCTCGTGATAGGCGACCAGGTCCAGTTGCAGCTGCTCGGCAAGTGCTGGCGGCAACGGCACGAAACGTACGAACGCATGCAGGTGGTGTGCTTCACGGCTGACCTGCTTTATACGCCCGTGCAGTTCACTGCCCAGGCGGTCGCCTGCAAGCATTGCCGTGCGGTCACCGTGGGCCACGCGCCAGAGCACTTCGTACAGCAGGTTCCAGCGTTGCTCGCCCCGGTAGCGCGATGCCTGTTCCAAAAGGCTCAACAGCGCTGCCGGTACCTTGGCGCGGAACGGGCCGGGCCCGTCTGGCAGGGGGGCAGGCACCGCCAGCAGGTCGTCGATCGGGCCTTGCGACCAGGTCACTTGCGCCGGGTCGATGCCGTGCCCGAGCAGCGTGCGGGCCTGGTCGCGCCAGGTGCTGAAGTGCTCGTCACAGCCGAGCGCGATCACCCCCACAACCCCATCTGCACAGGTGCCTGTGGTTCACGCAGGCGCTCGCGCAGCAGGCCGCTGCGCAGCTCCGCCTGGCCTGGGCGGTAGTCGCTGGTGATGATGAATGGCCGGGCCTTGTCGAGCACGCAGCGCAGTTGGATCAGGTCGTCGTAGCGCACGCGCCGTTCACGGCGCAGCGCCACCAGCCGCTGCACACTGCGCAGGCCGATGCCGGGGATGCGTGCCAGCAGTGCCGGCTCGGCACGGTTCACATCCAGCGGAAACACCTCACGGTTGGCCAGCGCCCAGGCAAGCTTGGGGTCTATGTCCAGCGCCAGGTTACCCTCCAGGCCAAGCAACTCACCCGCTTTGTAGCCATAGCCGCGCAACAGGAAGTCTGCCTGGTACAGGCGGTGCTCGCGCAGCAGCGGTGGGGCTGCCAGCGGCACGCTGCCGGGGCTGTCGGGTATCGGGCTGAAGGCTGAGTAATACACGCGCTTGAGGCCGTAACCCTGGTACAGCGACTCGGCGTTGCGCAGCAGTGTGCTGTCGTCAGTGGCGTCGGCGCCGACGATGACCTGGGTGCTTTGCCCGGCCGGGGTGAAACGCGGTGCCTTCGGTTCGCCCGCCACGGCTTGCTGCCCCTGGTGGATCACGCCCATGGCCTGGCGAATGGTGTGGGCGTGTTTTTCCGGGGCCAGGCGCTTGAGGCTGGCATCGGTGGGCAGTTCGATATTGACGCTGAGGCGGTCGGCCAGGCGCCCGGCTTCCTCGATCAGCAGTGGGTCGGCGTCGGGGATGGTCTTGAGGTGGATGTAACCCCGGAAGTTGTGCTCCTCACGCAGCAGGCGCGCCACGCGGATCAACTGTTCCATGGTGTAGTCGGCCGAGCGGATGATGCCGGAGCTCAGGAACAGGCCGCTGATGCAGTTGCGCCGGTAGAAATCCAGGGTCAGGCGCACCACCTCCTCGGGCGTGAAACGTGCCCGCGGCACGTTGCTGGAGCGGCGATTGACGCAGTATTGGCAGTCGTACAGGCAGAAGTTGGTCAACAGCACCTTGAGCAGCGAAACGCAGCGCCCGTCCGGTGTATAGCTGTGGCAGATGCCCATGCCATTGGTGGCGCCCAGGCCCTCGCTGCCGCGCGAGCTGCGTTTGGGCGCGCCACTGCTGGCACAGGACGCGTCGTACTTGGCGGCATCGGCGAGGATGCCAAGCTTGGCAATGAGCTGCATGAGGGTGTCTCGTGATACTGAATATCCATACAGTATTTTGAGAATGGACTGAATGCAAGTGCGCAGCAGCCCTGTCAAACGTTCCGACCCGCTCAGTCAGGACATCTAAACTTACAAACAGCCCGCCGCGGTTTCCATCACGGCGGGCTCTCACACCTTAATCCGACCACCGCGACCCCGGACCGGACATCCCTCGCTGACGGTGGCCTTCTTGCAGAGGAGGGCAGGTCATGGACGAGGCAAAGCTTCATGATTTCATGGGCAAGCTGGTGGGAGACATGGGCGCTGCGGCGACCCTGGCCAATGTGATACTTGGCGACGAACTGGGGTTGTACCGGGCCATGGCCGATAGCCAGCCGGTCACCCCCGAGGTGCTGGCGGCCCGGACCGGCTGCCACCCACGGCTGGTGCGCGAATGGCTCAACGCCCAGGCCGCGTCCGGCTATATGGTCCATGACCAGGGCAGTTTCGTGCTGCCCGAGGAACAGGCCATGGCACTGGCGCTGGAGGACTCACCGGCCTATATGGCGGGTGGCGCGGCGGTGGTGGCCGCGCTGTTCCATGACAAGGACAAGCTGGTGGCTGCCATGCGCGGTGATGGCGGGCTGGCCTGGGGCGACCATCACCCCTGCATGTTCAGCGGTACCGAGCGTTTCTTCCGGCCCGGCTATCGCACCTTCCTGGTGGCCGACTGGCTGCCGGCGCTCGACGGTGTGGTGGCCAAGCTGCAGGCCGGCGCGAAGGTCGCGGATGTCGGTTGCGGGCATGGCGCTTCGACGCTGGTCATGGCTCAGGCGTTTCCGGCATCGACCTTCATCGGCTATGACTACCATGCGCCGTCCATCAGCACGGCCCGCGAACGCGCCAGTGAGGCCAGCTTGACCCAGCGGGTGAGTTTCCAGCAGGCGTCGGCCAAGGATTACCCGGGCAGCGATCATGATCTGGTGTGCTTCTTCGATTGCCTGCACGACATGGGCGACCCCGTTGGCGCTGCACGGCATGCCTACCAGGCGTTGAAGCCCGGCGGCACGGTGATGCTGGTGGAACCCTATGCCGAGGACACGCTGGACGGCAACCTGACGCCGGTCGGTCGCCTGTTCTATGCCGCGTCGACATTCATCTGTACACCGAATTCGCTGTCTCAGGAGGTTGGGCTGGGGCTGGGCGCACAGGCCGGGGAGGCGCGCTTGCGGGCGGTGTTCGAGGAGGCGGGGTTCACGCAGTTCCGGCGGGCGACACAGACACCGTTCAACCTGATACTGGAAGCCAGGAAGTAGGCGTAGATCAATGCTGGCGATGAGGCCGGTGCAGACAAAAAGAAGGGGCGCCCAGTTGGCGCCCCTTCTCTTGCTGCTTAGGCTTCAGCGTCCCAAGGACGATCGCCTTTTTCATCTTTCACGCGGGTCGGCAGGCCCATGACGTCCAGCGCCTTGAGGAACGGCTCGGCTGGCAGCTCCTCGACGTTGACCATGCGCTTGGCATCCCACTCGCCACGGGCAACCAGCAGGGCTGCAGCCACTGGCGGTACACCGGCGGTGTAGGAGATACCCTGGCTGTCAGTCTCGGCGTAGGCCTCTTCATGGTCGGCCACGTTGTAGATGAACACTTCACGCGGCTGACCATCCTTGGTGCCCTTGACCAGGTCACCGATGCAGGTCTTGCCGGTGTAGCCCGGGGCCAGCGAAGCCGGGTCAGGCAGCACGGCCTTGACCACTTTCAGCGGCACCACTTCCAGGCCTTCAGCGGTCTTGACCGGTTGCTCGGAAAGCAGGCCAAGGTTCTTCAGCACGGTGAACACATTGATGTAGTGCTCGCCGAAGCTCATCCAGAAGCGCACGTTCGGCACGTTCAGGTTCTTCGAGATCGAGTGGACCTCGTCGTGACCTGTCAGGTACAGGTTCTGCGAACCCACGACCGGCAGGTCGTCGGTACGCTTGACCTCGAACATGGTGTTGCTGGTCCACTGGCTGTTCTGCCAGCTCCATACTTGCCCGGTGAACTCGCGGAAGTTGATTTCCGGGTCGAAGTTGGTGGCGAAGTACTTACCGTGGGACCCGGCATTGACGTCGAGAATATCGATCGAATCAATGCTGTCGAAATACTGTTGCTGCGCCAGTTTTGCGTAGCTGTTCACCACACCCGGGTCGAAACCGACGCCGAGAATGGCGGTGATGTTCTTCTCTTGGCATTCTTCGAGGTGTTTCCACTCGTAGTTGCCGTACCAGGGCGGCGTCTCGCAGATCTTGCCCGGTTCTTCGTGGATCGCGGTGTCCAGGTAGGCGACACCGGTATCGATGCAGGCACGCAGCACCGACATGTTGAGGAAGGCGGAGCCCACGTTGATCACGATCTGCGATTCGGTCTCGCGGATCAGTGCCTTGGTTGCCTCGACATCGAGGGCGTTGAGCGAGAAGGCCTGGATGTCGGCGGGTACCTTGAGGCTACCCTTGGCCTTGACGCTGTCGATGATGGCCTGGCATTTGGAGATGTTCCGCGACGCAATGGCAATACGACCGAGTTCGTCGTTATGCTGCGCGCACTTGTGGGCCACCACCTTGGCGACACCTCCTGCACCAATGATAAGAACGTTCTTCTTCAATTTATCCCTTGCTCCTTACTTGATAGCCGGTCTTACGACAGGCTGGAAACGTAGTCTTCGAAACCGAACTCGCGCACCACTTCGACGCTGCCGTCGAGCTGCTTGACCGCGATGGATGGCATCTTCAAACCGTTGAACCAGTTTTTCTTGACCATGGTGTAACCCGCCGTGTCGATGAACGACAGGCGATCGCCGATGGCCAGCGGACGATCGAATTGGTACTCGCCGAAGATGTCGCCGGCCAGGCACGATTTGCCGCAGACCATGTAGGTGTGCTCGCCATCGTTGGGGGCCATCTTGGCGTTCAGCCGGTAGATCAGCAGGTCGAGCAGGTGTGCTTCGATCGAGCTGTCGACCACCGCCAGGTGTTTGCCGTTGTACAGGGTGTCGAGCACGGTCACTTCCAGCGAGGCGCTGTTGGTGATGGCCGCTTCGCCCGGCTCCAGGTAGACCTGCACGCCGTACGTCTGCGCGAAGGCTTTCAGGCGCGCGCAGAACGCATCGACGGCATAGTCTTCACCGGTGAAGTGAATGCCGCCACCCAGGCTGACCCACTCGACCTTGTGCAGCAGGTGGCCGAAGCGCTCTTCGATGAGCGTCAGCATCTTGTCGAACAGGCCGAAGTCACCGTTCTCGCAGTTGTTGTGGAACATGAAGCCGGAAATCTGCGAGATGACCTTCTCGATCTTCTCCGGGTCCCACTCACCGAGGCGGCTGAACGGGCGGGCCGGGTCGGCCAGCAGGTAGTCGGAGCTGCTCACCTGCGGGTTGACGCGCAGGCCGCGGACCTTGCCTTCGGACTTCTCGGCGAAGCGCTGCAGCTGGCCGATCGAGTTGAAGATGATCTTGTCGCAGTTCTCGAGCATTTCCTCGACCTCGTCGTCGGCCCAGGCCACGCTGTAGGCGTGGGTCTCGCCGGCGAACTTCTGGCGGCCGAGCTTGAGCTCGTACAGCGACGAGGACGTGGTGCCGTCCATGTACTGCTGCATCAGGTCGAAGACCGACCAGGTGGCGAAGCACTTGAGGGCGAGCAGAGCCTTGGCACCGGAGTGTTCGCGCACGTAGGCGATCTTCTCCATGTTGCTCAGCAGCTTGGTTTTATCGATGAGGTAATACGGCGTCTTGATCATTTAAAGGCCCCCGGCCAGGCCGGCCAAAAAAAGGACACGCATTGTGCCTTCACTTGCTGCATACCGAAAGGGCGAGATATGCATTTCGTCGAGGTCGTTGCCGACAGGCCGGAATTTTTCCGATTGCGGCGAGCTCATTGGAACAGGCCAGTATGACCATCCTAATCACCGGCTGCGCATTTGAAGGAGAATCCGATGAGTAGCTGCAACGCAGCAGACCCGCACAGGAGCCATGAATGAAAACTGGCGTCATCTCCGACACCCACGGCTTGCTGCGGCCCGAGGCGCTTGATGCGCTGGCCGGTTGCGAACTGATCGTGCATGCCGGTGATATCGGCAAGCCTGAAATCATTGAGGCACTCCAGGCGTTGGCGCCCGTGCAGGTGGTGCGCGGCAACAACGACCTGACGCTGCCCTGGGCAGCTCGATTGGCCGATCAGCGATACTTCGACATGCAGGGGTGGCAGACACTGCTGGTGCACGACATTGCCGATGTACCGGCCGAACTGGATGAGGCGGTGCGCGTGGTGATCACTGGGCATTCGCACAAGCCATTGATCGACTGGCGGCAAGGGCGCTTGTACCTGAACCCCGGGAGTGCCGGGCCGCGGCGGTTCAAGTTGCCGGTCACGGTGGCGGTCATTGACATCGAGGGCGAGCATCTGGCGCCGCGCATCATTCAATTGCTTGGGTGATGCTCTGCCCTGATCGCTGGCCTGCCGGCGATCAGGGCCGTGAAGGCAACTTCAGGCGATCTGCTTCAACCAGTCCTGAATCTGTTTCAGCGTGGCCGTAGCCCCCCCACAAACGACCACCAGCACATTCTGGTAACCGTCCAGCTTCGCGGCCTCATAAGCCAACGCCAATGCCGCCCCGCAGGCAGGCTCCACCAGCACCCGGTGGTCCGCCAGAAACCGTTCGCATGCTTCAAGCGCCGCGCGATCACTGACCAGAACACTGTGCACCGGATGCTCCTGCACGCACGCCAGGGCCTGGTCGGCAACACGCTTGGCGCCCAGCGAGGTCGCCACCGATGTGAGGCGCTCCAGCTCTACCGGGTGACCTGCCTGTACCGCCGCGTGCAGCGAGGCCGCCCCGTCGGTTTCCACCGCCAGCACAGGGACATCGTTCCAGCCGTTGCGCCTGAGCCCTTCGACCACGCCACTGAGCAGGCCGCCGCCGCCCACCGACAACACCACCGCATCGGGCTTGTACCCGGTTGCCGCAACTTCATCCACCAGGCTGGCATGCCCGGCCCACAGCAGCGGGTCATCGAAGGGGTGAATGAAGGCATCGTCCGGCCCGACCAGGGTTTGCGCCAACGCGTTGGCCTCCTGCCACGAGCTGCCATGCACCACCACCTTGGCACCCTCCTGGTGCAACAGTTCCTTGGCGCGTTCGGTGGTGGTCTCAGGCACTACCACCGTGACCGGCACACCCAGCTGGCGCCCGGCGTAGGCTACCGCCAGGCCGGCATTACCACCGGACGAGGACACGAAGTGGCGGGCGCCCCGGGCATGGTGCACTTCGCAGGCATGGCCCACCCCGCGCAGCTTGAACGAGCCACAGGGCTGAAGCGCGTCGAGCTTCAGCCAGATCGAGCGGCCAGCGGCCAGTGACAGCGGGCGGGATTCGATCAGAGGGGTGTGGATATGCAGGGTCATCGCGTAGCTCCATGCTTCGGGTAGGGGTCAATGGTAACGCGGGATGCCAGGTGTATGTCGTTGAATTCGTGGTGATTGCACCCTGCCTGTCAGCAAGCCTCGGCCACAGCGCTATTGCTGACGCTGCGCCCCAGCACCAGCACCGTGACGAACCCGCAGCCCACCAGCGCCGTGGCCAGACTCAGCAGCACCGAGCTGCCCAACTGGTCGACGATCTGCCCGCCGAAGAACGAGCCCAGCGCGATGATCACCTGGAACATGGCGACGAACAGTGGCATGCCGCGTTCGACATCCTTGGGTGCAACGACAAACATCCAGATGCTGGCACAGGCCGGGAAGGCGCCGAAGGCGAAGCCCCAGAGCGCGATCAGCATCGCCGCGCCAGTCATGCCAGTGGCGAAGTGGGGGAACAGGGCGGTGCTGATGCCGATCATCAACGCGACCAGCAACAGGGTGTGACGCACGCTTTGGTTGGCGGCGAAACCGGCAAAAATGTTCCCCATCACCCCGGCCACGCCATACAGCAGCAACAGCGAACCGATGGTCGGCCCATCGAAACCGGAATTCTGTTTGAAGAAGGGCGCGACGTAGGTGTAGGCGGCAAAATGCGCCAGGCCGATCAGCAATACCGCAATCAGGCCCACCCGGGCTTGTGGGTTGATGAACAGCGCCGGCAGGTCACTGATGCGGATGGCCTTGTCCGGGTTGAGCCGCGGCAGCAGCAGGATCTGCGCCAGCAGCACCGGTACGCCTACCAGGGCGGTGACCAGAAAAGTCATGCGCCAGCCCAGCAGGCCACTGAGCCAGGTGCCTACCGGCACGCCCAGTACAGTGGCCAGGGTCACACCGACCATGATGATCGAGGTGGCCTGGGCAACGCCCACCCCCTTGGGTGCCAGGCGGCCGCTCAGGGCAATGGCGGTAGCCCAGAAACCGCCGATGCTGATGCCCAGCAAAACGCGGCCGAACAGCAGCAGGTTGAAGTCGCTGGCGTAGGCCACCACCGCATTGGCAATGATCATGATCAGCGTCAGGCCGATCAGCAGATAGCGCCGGTCCAGTGCACCGATGCCCACCGACAGCAAGGGCGCGGCGAGGGCGGCCATGATGCCGGGCAGGGTGACCATCAGGCCGGCGTGGCCTGCACTGATGCCTAGGTCACTGGCGACATCGTTCAATACGCCTACCGGCAGAAACTCGCTGGTCACCAAAGCGAAGGCACCCACGGCGACCGAGAGTATCGCCAGCCACTGCTGTTTGACGCTTTGCTGACTGTGTTCGGGGAGGCCACTTGGGGCCGGGCTGGTATTTGACATGGTGCGGGGTTCCAGAAGGGGAGTGTCGCCTTGAGCAGGCGCGTGGAGCGGGGAGAATTCGGGGAGGAGTATACGGGGCCTGTCTGCCAGGCCGACAGGCGGGTCTTTCGATAGTGATCATCAGTGCGATTGATAAGGCGCCCATGCAGGCGCCTTTCTGATTGCTTGTGTGCTGCACCCTCACGTCATCGGGTGTTGACGCCACCCCCTGCAAAACGTGGTGCCAGTCGCGCTGCTGCTGCTTCGAACGCGTGCGCTATCTGATCGACGACTTCATCGCTGTGCTCGAACGACAGGTAGATACGGCCATACGGCGAGGGCATCACCAGCACGCCCTCGGCACGTAGCGCCAGGTGCAGCGCCTGGCTGAACGCGGCGTCGGCGAACGCGGCGGCTTCTTCATAGTCGGATGGCGCGCGTTCGGACGGCCAGATGGCGAACACGTTGCCGTAGCCACTGGTGCTGATGGTGATGCCCTGGGCCTTGAAGATCGCCTGCACGGCGTGGCGCAGCTTCTCGCCACGCTCGATCAGTTGTGGGTAAGCGGCGCTGTCCAGTTTTGCCAGCGTGGCGAGCACCGCTGCGCAGGCCATCGGGTTGCCGCTGAAGGTTCCGCCGCGCAGCACCTTGCCCTCTTCGAAGCCCGCCAGAATGTGCGGTTTGCCGACGATGGCCGATACCGGCACGCCGTTGTCGATGGCTTTGCCGACGCTGGCGATGTCCGGGTCAAGGCCTGCCTGCAGGCTGGCCAGGCCGGCATGCAGGCGAAAGCCCATCAGCACTTCGTCGCTGATCACCAGTGCGCCATGACGATGAGCCACGGCCTGCACATGCTGCAGGTAACCTGGCGCCGGCATGATGCAGCCGGCATTGGCGAGCATCGGCTCCAGCAGCACGGCAGCGATGTCCTCGTCCTGCGCGAACAACCGCTCCACATCGTCGAAGTCGTTGAAACGCAGCAGTGTGGTACGGCCTGTCGAGGGGCGCTCGCCATTTGCGAACGCGGCTTCGGGCGAGCCGACGTTGCCGAAACTGACATCGTCGAACCAGCCGTCGAAACCGGCTGCCATCTTGGCGATTCGCCCGCGCCCGGTGTAAGCGCGGGCAGCGCGGCAGGCCAGGTGCACGGCCTCGCTGCCGGAGTTGGTGAAGATCACGCGGCTGAGTGCGCCGGTGTGCGCTGCCAGCGCACTGGCTGCAGCATGTTCGCGCACGTGGGCCCAAGAGGGCGAGGCGGAGTCGCCCAGGGCCTGGGCCACCTGCGCATTGACGCTGTCATCGGCATGGCCGAGCAGTACGGCACCGAAGCCCAGTGCGGTATCGATGTAGCGCTGGCCCTGGTCATCCCACAGGTACGGCCCTTTGCCGTTGCGGATGAACAGGGCCTGACCGTCGAGTGCCGGCAGGATACGGGCGGCGCTGGAAACATCGCCTACGAGATTGCGCATGAGTACCTCTGTGTAATGGTGCGCAGCAGGGCTGACGGCGGGTCAGGTTCTGCTGGCAGGATTTCGTCCCCTCAGCGGGTGTTCCACGGGCTGCTGGCGAGCTTCTGTTCGAGAAAGTCGCGGAATACGCGGATTCGCGGGCTGAGGTGTTTGCGATTGGTGTAGATCATGTAGAGCGGTTCGACGCTGTCCTGGGCGTATGCCTGCAGCAGAGGGACCAGGCGGCCCTCCTGGATGTCCTGGCCAATATGAAACTCCGCCAGGCGCACGATGCCGGCACCGCCCAGCGCCAGGTCGCGCAGCAGGTCGCCCTGGGCGAACGTGGCCTTGGGAACCACCGGTACGGTGATGGCCTGGCCATCGACCACGAACCCCCAGGTGTTCCACACGCTGCTGAAACCAAAGGAAAAACAGGTGTGCTGCAACAGCTGCCCAGGGTGTGCAGGTGTGCCGTGCGCGGCCAGGTAGGCGGGCGATGCACAGAGGATCCAACGGCTCTGGCCGATCTTGCGGGCGATGCGCGAGGAGTCGGGCAGCACGCCACTGTGGATCGCCACGTCCAGCCCTTGGTCGAACTGGTCGCTGAACTGCGCGCCAACCTGGATATCCACGGTCAGCCCCGGGTAGGCAGCCAGGAACTCCGGCAGCCAGGGGATGATCTGGTGCTTGGCGAAGGTGGTCATGGTGTGGACCCGCAGCGTGCCGCTGACGCGGGTAGGAAACGCCTCGGCCAGCGAGTCGGCTTCGGCCATGGCATTGCTGACTGCACGGGCACTGACCAGGTAGGCGGCACCTTCCTCGGTCAGCGTCAGGCTGCGGGTGCCACGCTGAAACAGGCGCACCTGCAGGCGGTCTTCCAGGCGCGAGATCAGCTTGCTGATGGCCGACGGGGTCATGCCGCAAGCACGCGCCGCAGCAGAAAAATTGCCGTGTTCGGCAGCGCCGAGGAAGGCCAGCAGTTGTGAGTAGTTGTCCATGTTCTGCCTCCGGTGATCAGCAGAATGCTGGCAGCGCCGCGTCGGGGTGGCAACCCGCGTGCATCGGGATACGCGGGTCGGGTGGCGTGGTGGCCGTTCAGCGAATGAACTGCTCGATGTAATCGTCCGGCAGGCCGAGCGCCTTGTAGTGGGCGCGGGCGGCCTCAAGCTTGGTGAACACGTCCTCGTACCCCACGGCGACCCCTTGTGGGTCGACATAGGTGTAACCGCCTTGCACGTGGAACCAGGTGATCATCTCTTCGACGTCCTGCGGCACGAACAGGGTGTGCGTTTCGCCTGGTGGCTCGAAGGCGAACGAGCCTTCCTCGGCGACCCAGTCGTGCTCCAGGTAGTACCAGCGGCCCTTGAGCACCAGTGCATGCACGCCGCCGGTGTGGCGGTGACGCGACAGCACACCGCTCTGGCGCACCCGCAGCAGGTTGATGTAATAGCCGCCAGAGACGCTCAGCAGCAAGGGCTTGAACGATACCGAAGCGGTCACCGGGACCCACAGTTGGTCGTCTTCGAGCCACTTGCCGAGTACACCGGGGTGGACCATGTCGGGGGACATGAACGGTACTTGCGGCAGTTGATAGGGGATGGCCAGTTCGTCGGGTTTGGGGGCAATGCTCATGAGGGCTTCCACAGTTGGGTTTCTTGAATCCCCGGCCCGTTCAGGGCCGGGGTTGCAGGCAGCTTAGGGATGCGCTGCAGGGCGAAAAAGGGCTTGCTCGGCACAGCTGCTGTGACGCGGGGTCACGGCTGGCAGGCCTCGAACTGCAAGGCGCTGCGCTGGGCCGACAGCGCCGGCTGGCGCTTTTGCAGGTAGACGCCGATGGCCACCAGCACGGCCGTCAGCCCCAGGGTGCTGAGCAACTCGGCCCGCTGGCCGGGGAACGCCGCCATGATGGCGAACACGCTGACGATCAAGGCGATGGTGAACAGGGTCAGCCAAGGGAACAGCCACATGCGCACCGCCAGTGGCCTGCCCAGGGCAACCAGCTTGCGGCGCATGCACAGTTGGGTGATGGCGATCACCAGGTACATCAGCAGGGCCAGTGCACCGCTGGTGGCCAGCAGGAACTGGAACACCTGGGCCGGCAGCAGATAGTTGGCGGCCAGCGCCGCCAGTGCGGCCGCCGAGGTCAGGGCCACAGCCAGTAGCGGCACGCCCTGGGCGGTGGTGCGGGAAACAGCGTCGGGCGCATCGCCGCGGCGCGCCAGTGAATAGACCATTCGCGACGCCGTGTAGATGGCCGAGTTCAGGCAGCTGGTGACGGCCACCAGCACCACGATGCTCATGATGCCCGGCGCCCAAGGGATGTTCATCGCGTTCAGCACCGCCTGGTACGAGCCCTGGGCCAGGCCCGGGGCGTTCCACGGGATCAGGCACACCACCACGAACATCGAGCCGAGGTAGAACAGGCCCAGGCGCCACACCACGGCCCGGATGGCCTTTTTGATGTTGGCTTTGGGGTCGGGTGATTCGGCGGCGGCGATGGTCACCACCTCGCTGCCCTGGAAGCTGAACATCGCGGTCAGCAGTGCAGCGACGATGGCCACATTGCCGTTGGGGGCGAAGCCGCCGTTGGCGTACAGGTTGCTGATGCCGCTGGTGGACGAGCCGGGCATCAGGCCCAGGATCGCCAGCACGCCGAGCCCGATGAAGCTGACGATCGACACCACCTTGAACAGCGACAGCCAGTACTCCAGCGTACCGAACGAACCGACACTGAGGCTGTTGCACAAGACCAGTACCAAGGTCATGGCAAAGGCGGTGAGCCAGTGCGGCAAGCCCAGCCAGTCACCCAGGATGTTGCCGGCAACGATGGCCTCGATGGCGATCACCAGCACGTAGAACCACCAGTACAGCCAGCCAATCGAAAACCCGGCCCAGCGCCCGATGGCCTGGTCGGCGTAGGAGGAAAACGAGCCGGTGTCTGGCCGCGCCGTGGCCATCTCGCCGAGCATCTGCATGACCAGCACCACGATCGCTGCGGCGATCAGGTACGCCACCAGGACCGCCGGCCCAGCGGTGACGATGGCGTTGCTGGAGCCCACGAACAGGCCGGCGCCAATTACCCCGCCGATCGAGATCATCGTGACCTGCCTGCCTTTCAAGCCCGTCCCCAGCTTGTTGTTTGTATTGCCTTGATCGCCACGCATCGGCTTGCACCTCGGTTGCTCGCTTGTTGTTGTCGTGGGCCGTTTGCGCAACGGCCTTGCAGGGTCACCTTAAGCGGCAAAGGCGTGTGGGATTAGCCGGCCAGGCGTCACACCGGGTGTGAACACAGTTCATAGCTGAGCAGGGCAGTACCCGGCAGGCAGGGCAGGGCCGCGCAGTCGGTCCGATATAACCCTGTTGCCGGACGGGAAGGCGCACACTCGAAACAGCCCAGGACTTCTGGGCGTTGAGAGGTGCGTATGACCACTGGCAAGCGCTTCACGGATATCGATGCCCCAGGTGCCAAACCCCATGAGGACGCAGACTGGCCAACCGGGGAAGACGACGAGGACAGTGAGCAGGACGAGCGCTCCAAAGCACAGGCTTCTGATGACCATAGGGATGAGAAGGCGCGCACGGAAGGCGAAAGAGGTTCGGGTCGGCCGGACCCGTCCAGGGCTTCTGAGGCTGAACGGTACAGCTATCAGCCTTGGCAAAAAATCAAGCCGTGATGGCCCCGGCCCAGGGTCAGGCGCCCTGGGCCTCTGTATACCCGATGGGTTCACACCGGTGCATCAGCGCCTGCCTGCTCGAGCAAGCCACTGGTCTGCAGGTGTCTCAGTGCTTGTCGGTGAAGTGGTGAGGGTAAAGCACCCGGTCAAGTTCCAGCTTTTCAGCATCCCCCACGCGCTTGCGTACTTCAGCGTAGAACTGCTGGCTCTGGTTCTGGAACCTGATGTAATCGCGGCTACAGGCCTTGAGCGCTGTGCTGAGCTGCTCGCCGGTCAGCCCCTGTGCGTGCTTTTGCGAGGCAAGATAAGCCTGCCAGCTGTTTTCCACCTGCTGCAGCCCCTGAGCGAGCGCTGTTGTCTCGATTGTCGCCATTGCTGCACCCTCTTTGAGCCGTTAACGGCCCGTCGGTGTGGATCGCCCGAGCGACGATGGACCTGCGATGCTTTGCCGGGCACTGGTGTGGCCTCGGAAACCCGAGCTTAGCCTGTTTTCACGAGGGCGCCTGCACCGTGCGCCAAACGGCGGCGGGCGCACGCGGCACGTAGGCGAGCAGCCGGCATCGTGATGATGCGTCCGGGCGCAGTGCTGTCGATGGTTGGCGCTGCACCTGAAAAAGCCGCGCAAAGGCCCAACGTCTGTGGCAGTGTTAGGCATCTGGCCAGCCCCACAGTGGTTCCACATGCAAACTCGCAAAACCGGTGTTCGCGCCCAGCAGGCAGACCGCACCAGGCACAAGATTCTTCAGGCGGCGGTGAAGGTCTTCAGCAAGGAAGGCTTCACTGGCGGGCGCATCGAGCAGATCTCCTCGCTGGCAAACTCCAATGACCGGATGATCTACTACTACTTCGGCAACAAGGAAAAGCTGTTCATCAGCGTGCTGGAGCACATCTACGCAAGCTTCAACCAAGCTGAAGCCAAGCTGCGACTGGACCTTTCCGACCCCGAGGCGGCACTGCGCGAGCTGGTGGCGTTCATCTGGGACTACTACGTGCGCCATCCCGAATTCGTCACCCTTCTGGCCACAGAGAACCTCCATCAGGGCAAGCACGTCAGGCAGTCGCAAAACCTGAAGGCGCTGTCCGGCGAGGCGGTCGGCGTACTGCGGCCGATCGTCGAGGCGGGCCAGGCCAAGGGCGTGTTCCGCACAGATATCGACATCAGGCACACCTACCTGATGATTGCCTCGCTCTGCTATTTCTATAACTCCAACCGCTACACGCTCAGTTCGTTTCTTGCCGTGGACCTGGCCGATAAACAGGCCAAGTCCGACTGGCTGGCGTTCATCAGCGACCTGGCCTTGCGCGGGCTGCGCTGCTGACGGGCGAGCGCACGGGTCAATGGCTGCCGGGGTTGGCGCGCACCTGGGCGCTCTTGGCCATCAGCCCCTCCCAGGCCGGCTTTTGGGCCGCGAAGCGCTGGCGCAGGTAAGCGGCAAGGTCCGCCACCTGGCGGTTCGACAAACTGTCCTTGAACCCTGGCATGTAGCCCAGCTCACGTGTCGCCGGCGCCGGTATGCCGTGCAGTATCACGCGCAGCAGGTTGTCCGGCAGGTCGCTGTGAACATTGCTGTTCACAGCCATGGACGGGCTGACCCCGAACAGCTTCGGCCCCAGCCCGTCGCTGTGGCAGGCCATGCACGCGCCCTTGAACACCCGCTCGCCATTACTCAGGGACACCTGGGTGTCGACTTGCGCTGGCGCCTTGGCTGCGACCGCCTGCGGTGTGCCGTCCAGTGAGGCCAGGTAATGGGCAATAGCGCGTACATCGCTTTGCGGCAAAGTTGCCAGTTCGCTGACCACCGGCCCCATGGGGCCGGCAGCCACGCCATGCTTGTCGGAAAAACCGGTGCTCAGGTAGGTGAACAGCTCATTCTCGCTCCAGGGGGTCGATGACTTGCCCAGGGCATTGAGTGCAGGCGCTTCCCAGCCATCGACCATGCCGCCGGCGAGGTAGCTGTTGCCGCTTTTCTCCGCGCCCATCAGGTTGCGTGGCGAGTGGCACGCCGCGCAGTGGCCGAGCCCGTCGACCAGGTAGGCGCCGCGGTTCCATTGCTCGCTGCGCTGCGGGTTGGGCTGGTATTCGCCGCGCTTGAGAAACAGCGCGTTCCAGCCGGCCATCAGGGGGCGCTGGTTGAACGGGAAGCGCATCTGATTGGCCGAGGGCGCCTGGTATACAGGCGTTTGCGACATCAGGTAGGCGTACAGGGCCTGCATGTCGGCGTCAGTGATGTTGCGAAATGAGGTGTAGGGGAAGGCCGGGTACAGGTGCCGGCCGTCGCGGCTGATGCCCTCGCGCATGGCCCGCTCGAAGGCGGCGAACGACCACCGGCCGATACCGGTATCCGGATCGGGAGTGATATTGGTGCTGTAGAGCGTACCGAACGGAGTCTCCATCGCCAGGCCACCGACATTGACCTTGCCGCCTTGTACCGTATGGCAGACAGCACAGTCGCCGGCAGCAGCCACTTGGCGCCCGCGCTCGAGCATCGAGGCCGACCAGCTGCCAGCAGCAGGTGGTGTCACCGGGGCGATTTCAGCGCGCCAGGGCAGGGCGGTAGCGGTCATGCCCAACGCGGCGCCGAACACTCCGGCGATTGAGCCGAACCACCATTTCGAGCGCTTCGGCGCGGGCTGTGCCGGCGCCGGCCCGCCGGAGCCCTGGCCATCGCCACTCAATGCCTCGCGCACCCGCTCAGCTGTGATCGGCAGCTCGCGGAAACGAATGCCGGTGGCATCGAACACGGCGTTGGCGATGGCTGCGGCACTGGGTACCGAGGCTGATTCACCGCTGCCCATCGGCGGCTCGTGTTGGCGCGGCAGCATCATTACATCGATGGCCGGTACTTCGGGGAATGTCAGGATCGGGTATCCGCCCCATTCCTTGCTCGCCACCGTCGATTCTTCGAAGCTCACCTGCTCCTTGAGCACGCGGCTGGTGGACTGAATTACATTGCCGTGTATCTGGTGCCGCACCCCGTCGGGGTTGACCATCATGCCGGCGTCATGGCCGATGACCACACGTGTCACGGCGACCTCGCCGGTGCGCCGGTCCACTGCAACATCGGCGACCCAGGCCGCCCACGCAGCCCCGAAGCCCGGGAACTTGCTGTGGATGTAACGTGCATAGGCGAAACCGCGTCCGCGCAACACATCACCTTCGGCGGGTGTCTGCATGGGCTCGGTGCGCGGCTGCCAGCCGGCGCGCTCGGCCGTGGCTTTGACCAGGTCGATGGCGCGCGGATCGCTGAGGTGCTTGAGGCGGTACTCGACCGGATCGACGCCTGCTGCAAAGGCCAGTTCGTCGATGTAGGACTCATGGGCGAAGCTGTTGGGCATGGCCGACACACCACGCATCCACGAGGCGCGTACCAAGGGCGTCATGTCATTGATGGTGACGCGCATGTGTTCGTAGTCATAGGGTGGGATGGAGGTGCGGTCGCCCATTTCGAACAGTGCCGGTACCGGCTCCACGGCGCCTGTGAGCAGCAGGGCGAGTGTAGGTGCACCGTTGGAGGGGTAGCTGGTCTGGAAGTCGTAGGCGGCGACCGTGCCGTCGGCATTCAGGCCGCCATCGATTTCCATCAGCTGCGCGGTACCCTTGGGCTCCCAGGCATGCTCCTGCTCGCGGGTCAGTTGCACCCGCACCGGGCGGCCGACTGCACGCGACAGCAGCACTGCATCGGCGCAGACGTCGTCCGCGCAGTTTCGGCCATAGCAGCCGGCCGCTTCCATGCGGATGATCTCGATGCGTTGTTCGGCACAGTCCAGCAGCCAGGCCAAGTCTGCGCGCAGCAGGTGCGGGTTCTGGGTGCCCGACCAGACGCGGATCTGCCCGTCGGTGTAGTCGGCGAGCGCGCAGGAGGGGCCAATCGAGCCATGCAACTGGTAGGGCCAGAGATAGCTGCGGCTCAGGCGCTGGCTGGCGTTGGCGATGCCGGCGTCGACATCGCCCTGGTCCAGCACGGTGCGTTGCACACGGGGGTTGTCGCGGATTGCCTGGGCGACATCGCTGAGGTCGGGCAATTTGCCGGTGAGCGGCTTCCAGCTGAGCTTCAAGTCGTGGGCGGCGCGGATCGCCTGCTCCTCACGCTCGGCAACCACACCGACGAAGTCACGGATGACCACCACCGCGACCACCCCCGGCACATGGGCAATAGACGATTCGTCCACTGCCAGCAGGCTGTTGCCGACGAACTCGCCACTGTCGTGGCCTGCATAGGGCGGGCGGATCACCCGGCCATGCAGCATGTCGGGCAGGCGCATGTCGTGGACGTAGGTCAGTTCGCCGGTCGCCTTGCCAGGGATGTCCACCCGTGCCGCGCTGCGACCGACCAGGCGGTAATCCTCGACGGCCTTGAGCGGCGCATCGTCGGCAATGTGCAGTTGATGGCGCTGCCCGCCGACCAGGTCGGCAAAGCTCAGGGTGCGGCCATCTTCGGTAATCAGCGTGCCGGCATCCATGCGCAACGCCTGCACCGGGCAGCCCAGGCGCAGGCTGGCCTGTTCCAGCAGGAAGCGCCGCGCCGTTGCTGCGGCCTTGCGCAGCGGCACGGCGGAAATCTGCAGGGTCGCGCTGGCGATGGTGGCGCCCTGGTTCGGCGCCCGCTCGGTGTCACCCAGCACCATGTGCACCTGGTCCATGCGCAGGTCGAGTTCTTCGGCAACGATCTGAGCCAGCGAAGTGCGGATGCCGGTGCCCAGGTCAACGTGGCCATTGAAGGCGTAGACCATGCCGTCATCGCTTACGGCAAGAAACAGCGCCAGCTCACGCGCCTTGACCGTGGGTGTCACACCCTTGGCCACAGGGCCCGAGGGCGGCGTGATCTGGTCGACGATCAACAGTACGCCGGTTTTGCCCAGCAACTGGTCGCGGGTGGGAACGTGTTGGGAGTGGTTCATGTTCTGCTCCGGGTCTCAGGCCTGGCGGCCGGCAGCGCGGCGCACCGCGCGCAGGATTTCGACATGGGTGCCACAACGGCACAGGTTGCCTGACAGTTCGTTGCGGATCTGTTCGTCACTGGCGTCGGGGATGCGGTCGAGCAGGGCCTTGGCGGTCATGATCATGCCGTTCATGCAGTAGCCGCACTGGGCGGCCTGCTCATCGATGAACGCCTGTTGCACCGGGTGTGGCGCGGCCTTGCTGCCCAGGCCTTCGAGGGTGGTGATGTCGCGGTTGGCGGCGCCGGACAGCGGGATCACGCAGGCGCGTGCGGCCACGCCGTCGATGATCACCGTGCACGCCCCGCACTCGCCCAGGCCGCAGCCGTACTTGGGGCCGTTCAGGCGCAGGTCGTTGCGCAGGACCAGGAGCAAGGGCGTGTCGGCCATGGCGCTGACTTCGACATCCTGGCCGTTGACCCGCAGGGGGAGGGTGATTTGCATGGTTGGCTCATCTCTGGAAGTTTGCATGCCGTTCAAAAGCGAGTACCTGCGCTACCAAACCACTCAAGTGGTGCGCTTGTTTAGGTAAGTACTCACTACATGAAATGTTCAGGCAAGAAGCAGGCCAGGGACGATTCCGTAGGGGTTGCTCGGGGTATTGGGCGCGCTCAGCCCGCTTGATCGTCCCCGTCGATCATCTTGCGCAGCAGAAACAGGATCGCCACCCGCTCTGCGGCGTTCAGGCAGCCCATGCTCAGTTCACTGATTTGCCGGGCGCAGGGGATCATCGCATCGAGCAAGGCTGCGCCACTGTCGGTGAGCCCGACAATGACCTTGCGCCGGTCATCCGGGTCTGGTGACAGCTCGATCAGCCCGCGTGCCTTGAGGCGTTCGACAATGCCGCGGATGGTCGCCTGATCGACGGCGGTGGCCTTGATCAGTTCGGCTTGGGAGCTGGGGCCGTGGTCGCGCAGGGCGCACAGGGTGACGAACTGGATCGAGGTCAACTGCGGGTCGCACGCCTGTTGCTGGAAAATCGCGGTGTGCCGTTGGTAGGCCTTGCGTAAAAGGTGGCCGACCTGTTCGGTCACGTCGTAGGGGGCAGTGTCGGGTGCAGCGGGAGCGGGGGTGTTTTTATTCGACATGGGTTGGCTTGGGCTGTGTGGGTTGGCTGGCCGGCCCCCCGGAACGGGGCGCCGGGCCAGTATAACCACTATCGCGCCTTGGACTCCTCAGGCGCGACCACATCACCGGCCAGCACCACGGCCTGGTCATCCAGGTAGATATCGCAGTTGCGCAGCGGAATATCCAGATGGCAGGGGGTCTTGCGCTTGCCCCCGACTTCGGTGTTGGGGCCGGTGGAGAACAGGAAGTTGCCATAGAACGCGCGGGCATCCATGCACATGCCGTCGTTGCGGTCGTGCAGCCCCATGGCGGTCCACTGGGCACGCGGCTGCAGGCCCCAGCCGATATGGGAGATGCCGTAGACCTCGGGGTCGTTGAAGTACTTCATGTAGTCGCGCAGGTACTCAGCCTCGAAGCCGCCATGGATGCCGGTAATGAAGCCTTTCTCGATCTCCAGGGTGATGCGCTCGCGGCAGTAGTTCTTGAACGGCAGGATGATGTCGCCCACATCCAGTACCAGCGTGCCTTCGGCGCTGTCCTCGTTCGGCCAGGTGAACAAAAAGCCGCTTGGCCAGTGGTCCCAGCGGCCGGGCTCGTCGGCATAGCCGTATTCGGTAACGGCCGGGTATTGGCCCAGTGGGGCGTGGAAATCACTGCCGGCCCTGGAACGCACCTGCATCGTGCGGGCTTGCTTGAGCTGGGTTTCGGCGGCCAGCACGCGGCGCTTGTCGTCTTCGCTGGGCAGCATGCGCGCCAGGACTTCCGGGGGTTCGACCGCCAGCAGTATGCGCGTTCCGGTCTTCAGGATCTGCTCCTGCTCGGGTGAGTGCAGCAGCATCATGGTGTCGACGACCAGGTCGGCGGCTTCCAGCGCCCGCTGGGCTGCCAGGTTGCCGGTCAGGGCGGTGTCGCCGCAGTAGGCGGTCATGTCGTTGCCCATGGCCGTGGGGTGGTTGAACGCGGGCAATTCCACGGCGTAGACCTTCGCCTTGAGCCGCTGCGCCGCTTCCATCGCGGCACTGACCGTACGCGGGTCGGAGTAGTGGCTCTTGAGCACGGCGACGCTCTGAGTTTCGTCCACCCGGGACAGTTTGAGTACGTGTTCGAACATTTGGGTCAGTTCTGCGTTGCTAACCGGCATCAGCTTTCTCCTGGCAGGCCTCGATGAAACCGAAATGCCGCGCCGCAGTGGTGCGGGGCGCTTTATCTCGGTGCGAATTAATAGCGTGTACGCCCTATATGCGTTGATGAAAGCGTATCCGGCCTGCAAGCGCAAGTGGTGCGTTGAAACGTTACGAATCCACACATAGCCTAGGTAATGCGGTGACATCTAGCCGACTCGCCGATTTCGATCACCCGTTTGAATTTTTTTGAATATTCCCCTTCCCAATAAAAAAATACAGCGTATACACTCTAATTCGTCAGGCGGTTCGGCTGACCACATCACAGAACAAGAGGGGACATACCTATGCGGGGCAGGCAGAAAATCGCAATCGTCGGTGCAGGATTGGGCGGGGCAGCCGCCGCCACTTTGTTGCAGCAGGCCGGCTTTGAAGTCGACGTGTACGAGCAGGCACCGGAGTTCACCCGCCTTGGCGCGGGTATTCACATCGGCCCTAACGTGATGAAGATATTCCGCCGCATGGGGTTGGAGCAGAAGCTGGAGCTGATGGGGTCGCACCCGGATTTCTGGTTCAGCCGCGACGGCAACACCGGTGACTACCTGGCGCGCATCCCGCTGGGCGATTACGCCCGTCGTGAATACGGTGCCTCGTACATCACCATTCACCGTGGCGACCTGCACGCCCTGCAGATCGATGCGATCAAGCCGGGCACCGTGCACTTCGGCAAGCGCCTGGAGAAGATCCTGGACGACGGCGATCAGGTACGCCTGGACTTCGCCGACGGCACCCATACCGTGGCCGACATCGTCATCGGTGCCGACGGCATCCATTCGCGCATCCGTGAAGCGCTGCTGGGTGTCGAGGCGCCGATCTACAGCGGCTGGGTGGCTCACCGTGCACTGATCCGCGGCGAGCATCTGGCGCAACATGCCGACGTGTTCGAGGACTGCGTGAAATGGTGGACCGAAGACCGCCACATGATGGTCTATTACACCACCGGCAAGCGCGACGAGTACTACTTCGTCACCGGCGTCCCGCACGAAGCGTGGGACTTCCAGGGCCCGTTCGTGGACAGCAGCCAGGAAGAAATGCGTGCTGCGTTCCAGGGCTACCACCCCACGGTGCAAAAGCTGATCGACGCCACCGAATCGATCACCAAGTGGCCGTTGCGCAACCGCAACCCGTTGCCGCTGTGGAGCCGTGGCCGCCTGGTGCTGCTGGGGGATGCCTGCCACCCGATGAAGCCGCACATGGCGCAAGGTGCGTGCATGGCCATCGAGGATGCGGCGATGCTCACCCGTTGCCTGGAAGAGACCGGGCTGTCCGACCACCGCACCGCCTTCGCTTTGTACGAGGCTAACCGCAAGGAACGCGCTTCGCGGGTGCAGGCGGTCTCCAACGCCAACACCTTCCTCTACACCCAGGAAGACCCGGCATGGGTCTATGGCTACGACCTCTACGGCCAGGCGCTCAAGAGCGGGGAGGCAGCATGAGCACCTTCGTCGCCGGCGGCAACGTCAACGCCAATGGCATCCGTCAGCATTACCTGCGTTACGGCGGCAAGGGCCCTGCGCTGATCCTGGTGCCGGGCATCACCAGCCCGGCGATCACCTGGGGCTTCGTCGCCGAGCGCCTTGGGCAGCAGTTCGACACCTATGTGCTGGATGTACGCGGCCGCGGCCTGTCCGCGAGCGGGCCTGCACTGGACTATGGCACCGATGCCTGCGCTGCGGACATTCCGGCGTTCGCAGCGGCGCTGGGCCTGGCCAGCTACCACCTGGTCGGCCATTCGATGGGCGCGCGTTTCGCCATCCGCGCCGCCGCGCAAGGGGCGCCCGGGCTGCAGCGGCTGGTGCTGGTCGACCCGCCGGTATCCGGGCCGGGTCGGCGCGAATACCCGAGCAAGCTGCCGTGGTACGTCGACTCTATCCGGCAGGCCTGCAGTGGCATGAGCGGTGACGACATGCGCGCCTTCTGTGCAACCTGGACCGACGAGCAGCTGGCGCTGCGCGCCGAGTGGCTGCACACCTGCCACGAGCCTGCGATCGTGCGCGCCTTCAACGATTTCCACCAGGTGGACATCCACCAGGACTTGCCCCACGTGCGCCAACCGGCATTGCTGATGGTGGCGGGGCGAGGCGGGGTGATCCAGCCCCAGGACATCGCCGAGATCCGTGAGCTCAAGCCGGACATCCAGGTCGCTCACGTCGACAACGCCGGCCACATGATTCCCTGGGATGACCTCGAAGGCTTCTTTGCCGCCTTCGGTGATTTCCTGGGCCACCCCCTTGTCTGAAGGAGCACGCGACATGACCAAGCCCTACCGTATCGGCCAGATCGTGCCGAGTTCGAACACCACCATGGAAACCGAGATCCCGGCGATGCTCCTGGCCCGCCAGGCGATCCGCCCGGAGCGCTTCACCTTCCACTCCAGCCGCATGCGCATGAAGCAGGTGAAGAAGGAAGAACTGGCGGCGATGGACGGCGAGTCCGACCGCTGCGCAGTGGAACTGTCAGATGCCAAGGTAGACGTGCTCGGCTATGCCTGCCTGGTGGCGATCATGGCCATGGGGCTGGGGTATCACCGCCAGTCAGAGAAGCGTTTGCAAAAAGCCACTGCCGAAAACGACGCGCTGGCGCCGGTCATCACCAGTGCCGGTGCGCTGGTGGAGGCCCTGCACGTGATGAAGGCCAAGCGCATCGCCATCGTCGCGCCCTACATGAAGCCGTTGACCGAACTGGTGGTCAACTACATCCGTGAGGAAGGCTTCGAGGTGCAGGACTGGCGCGCGCTGGAAATCCCCGACAACCTCGCCGTGGCCCGTCACGACCCGGCCAACCTGCCGGGCATCGTCGCCGGCATGAACCTTGAGGGCGTCGATGTGGTGGTGCTTTCGGCCTGCGTGCAGATGCAGTCGCTGCCGGCAGTCGCCAAGGTCGAGGCGCAAACCGGCAAACCGGTGGTCACCGCTGCCATCGCCACCACCTACGCCATGCTCAAGGCGCTGGACCTGGAACCGGTGGTTCCGGGCGCTGGCGCCTTGCTGTCGGGCGCCTACTGAATCGGGAGACGAACATGAGCGACGCACAAAGCGCCAGCGACAACTACCAGGGCGTATGGGGTCAGCGTATCGGCTTCGGGCGCAAGGCAGCCCTGCTGATGATCGACTTCATGCAGGGCTACACCACCCCCGGTGCGCCGCTCTACGCCCCCGGCGTGGTGACGGCGGTCGAGCAGGCTGCCGTGCTGCTGGCATTGGCCCGGGACTGCGGTACGCTGGTGGTCCATACCAATATCCGCTACCAGGCCCCGCATTTTGCCGATGGCGGCGTGTGGGTACGCAAGGCGCCGGTAATGAAGGACATGGTCGAAGGCAACCCGCTGGCGGCGTTCTGCGAGGCCGTCGTGCCACGGGCTGATGAGCCGGTGCTCACCAAGCAGTACGCCAGCGCGTTCTTCGGCACCAGCCTGGCACCGCTGCTGCATGCACAAGGGATCGACACCGTGGTGCTGGCCGGCTGCTCCACCAGTGGCTGCATCCGCGCCAGTGCGGTGGATGCGCTGCAGCACGGCTTGCGAACCATCGTGGTGCGTGAGTGCGTCGGTGATCGCCACCCCGCGCCGCACGAAGCAAACCTGTTCGACATCGACAGCAAGTACGGCGATGTCGTCAGCCTGCAGGAAGCCATGGCGCAACTCCAGCGCCTGGCCAGCTGAAACCGCACACCTTGCACCCATAACAATCAAGTAACGGCGCGGGAAGCCCGTTGCATGACCGTCCGCTGTGCGGGCGGCCACCCCGCAGGAGCACCCGGGGTCTTGTGACGCCATCCTCAAACGCCGCGTATAGTGCGCGGCGCGCCCGGAGCGTCGAAAACTGCTGGCCTGAAAACAAAACCACAAAGTCACCCGCCAGGAGACAGGAAATGCCAATTGCGAATGCAACAGCGGTCCACAGCGACATCGACCAATCGACTCAAGCGCTTTACCGCAGGATCACCTGGAGGCTCATACCTTTCCTGTGCTTCTGCTACCTTGCGGCCTACCTGGACCGCATCAACGTCGGCTTCGCCAAGCTGCAGATGCTCGAAGACCTGCAGTTCAGCACCGCAGCCTATGGCTTGGGGGCGGGCCTGTTCTTCGTCGGCTACATCATCTTCGAGGTGCCAAGCAACCTGGTCCTGCAGCGCGTCGGCGCCAAGCTGTGGATCGCCCGCATCATGATCACCTGGGGCCTGCTCTCGGCCTGCACCATGTTCGTCACCACCACCACGCAGTTCTATGTCCTGCGCTTTCTGCTCGGGGCGGCCGAAGCGGGCTTCCTGCCGGGGGTGCTGTTCTATCTGACCATGTGGTACCCGACCTATCGGCGCGGGCGCATCATCGCGCTGTTCATGATCGGGCTGCCGCTGTCGAGTGTGATCGGCGGGCCGATCTCGGGCTGGATCATGGGTCACTTCGACCAGGTGCATGGCCTGCAGGGCTGGCAATGGCTGTTCCTGCTGGAGGCGATCCCCAGTGTGCTGCTCGGTATCCTGACGTTCTGGGCATTGCCGAACAACTTCCAGCAGGCCAAGTGGCTGTCCGCAGACGACAAGGCACAACTGGCCGCCGACCTTGCCGCCGACGATGCCGAAGGCAAGGGCAGCAAGCACAGCTTCCGCGACGGTTTCTTCAACCTGAAAGTGTGGATGCTCGGTGGCATCGATTTCTCGATCCTGCTGAGCGCCTACGCCATGGGCTTCTGGATGCCCACCTTCATCCGCGACGCCGGTGTCAGCGATACCTTCCATATCGGCCTGCTCACGGCGATCCCGAGCCTCGCGGCATTGCTTGGCATGTTGATGATCGGGGCCAGTTCCGACCGTCATCGCGAACGCCGCTGGCACATCATCGTGCCCTTCATCATCGGTGCAATTGCCATGGCCAGCAGCACCCTGTTCAGCCAGAACCTGGTGATGACCGTGCTGCTGTTCGCCATCGCCTCGGCAGCCATCATCGGCGCAGTGCCGGTGTTCTTCAGCCTGCCGGCGACCTTCCTCAAAGGCACCGCTGCGGCGACCGGTTTCGCCCTGGCGTGTTCGCTGGCCAACATCGCGGGGCTGGTGAGCAACTCGCTGATGGGGATGGTCACCGACCTGACCGGCACCTCCCATGCGGCGCTGTGGGTGTTCGCCCTCTGCTTGCTGCTCAGCTGCTTCCTGGTCATCGCCTTGCCGGCCAAGCTGGTCAACCGATAACGGCCTGACCCTTCGCGTCACGGCAGTGCAAGCGGGCCAGCCAGCCCGCTTGAAGACCCTTCCAAAAACACTCCGCGCGGGTGGCCTCAAGGCCACTGCGGCGGGGGGCTGTTGCCCGAATCCAGGAGTCGTTTTCAAATGCCCGTTAACATGCCACAGCGTCATTCCCCGACCGCGCGCCTGGCTGGCGGCTGTATCGCCGCAGCCCTCTGTGCTGAAGCGACGGCCGAAGAGGCCGGTTTCATCGAGGGCGCCAGTGCTACGCTGCAAGCGCGCAATTATTTCTTCAGCCGCGATTATGCCGATATCAAAGGCGCGAGCACCCAGTCGCGCACCCAGGAGTGGGCCCAGGGCTTCATCCTCAATGCCGCCTCTGGCTACACCCGAGGCCCCATCGGCGTTGGCATGGACGTCACCGGGCTACTGGGCTTCAAGCTCGACAGCAGCCCCGCGCATGCCAGGTCAGGGCTGTTGCCCAGCCTTGACAGCGGCCAGTCGGCAGACGATTACAGCCGCCTTGGCGCGGCGGTGAAATTCAAGGTGTCGCGCACCGAACTGAAGGTGGGCGAATTGATGCCCAACCTGCCGGTGTTGCTGTTCAGCGACCTGCGCCTGCTGCCGCCGACCTACCAGGGCGCCATGCTCGAGTCCCGCGAGTTTGCCGGGTTGACCTTGAGCGCCGGGCAGTTTCGCTCCACCAGCCTGCGCGACTCCTCCAACAGCCAGAAGATGTATGCCCTGGTCAATGACCCGATCAACCCTTCACGGTTGGCGCGATTCACCAGTGATCGTTTCAATTATGTCGGCGCGGACTATGCGTTCAACGACAACCGTACCCAGGTCGGCGTATGGCAAGCGCAACTGGAAGACATCTACCAACAGCGGTTCTACAGCCTCAAGCACGCCGAACCTTTGGGTGACTGGACCCTGGGGGTGAATGCCGGCTACTTCGATGCCCAGGAGGATGGCCGGCAGATCGCAGGCCGTTACGACAACCATGCACTGTTCAGCCTGTTCTCGGCCAAAACGGGTGGGCATACCTTCTATGTGGGGTACCAGCAGATCGGCGGGGACGACGGGTTCATCCAGGTTGGCGCCAACACCAACCCGATGGGCAATACCCTGCCCACCTATGAGTTCGCAGCGCCCGGTGAGCGTTCGTGGCAGGTTCGTCACGATTACAACTTCGTTGCGCTGGGGATACCCGGGCTGACCTCGACGCTGCGCTATGTAAAGGGGCGTGACGTGGAGACCGGCCTGGGCTTCGAGGGGCGTGACCGGGAGCGCGATCTGGACCTTGCCTATGTGGTGCAGAGCGGCCCCCTGGCCGGGCTGGGGGTGCGGGTTCGCAACGTGATGGCCCGCTCGAACTACCGCACGGACATTGACGAGAACCGGTTGATCCTCAGTTATACGGTAAAGCTGTTCTGACCTCGGGCTGGCTTACTCCTGCGCCTGGGCCCCGGCGATATGCCGACCGGCCACATAACCGAACGTCAGCGCCGGGCCCAGGTTGATGCCCCCGGACGGGTACCAGCCGCCGAACACGCTGGCCATGTCGGTGCCCGCTGCATACAGGCCGCCGATGGGCTGGCCGTGTTCATCCAGCACACGTGCGTGGCCGTCGGTGCGCAGGCCGGCGAAGGTGCCGAAGCAGCCGGGCTGCACCTTGACCGCGTAGAACGGGCCTTGCTCGATCGGCGCGACGCAGGGGTTGGGCCCCTTGTGTTGGGGGTCGCCCTGTTTGCGGTTGAACGGTGTGCTGCCGCGCCCGAACTCAGGGTCCTGGCCTTGGCGCGCGTGGCGGTTGTACTCGGCCACCGTGGCACTCAGCCCCGCAGGGTCGATGCCGCAGGCGCGGGCCAGCAGTTCCAGGCTGGCACCGCGCTTGAGGTAGCCGCTGCGCAGGTGTGGCCACACCGGCAGCGGGGCGGGGCGGGCGTGGCCAAGGCCATACCGGCGCAGGAAGCGGTGGTCACAGATCAGCCACGAGCAGGCTTGCTCGTCTTGCGGTACGGCGTCGAGCATGGCGGCGACATAGTCGTAGTAGCCGTGCGCCTCGTTGACGAAGCGCTTGCCGTTGGCCAGCACACCGATGATGCCCGGCTTGCCGCGTTCGATGATGTGCGGGAAGTGGCCGACGCTGCCATCACGGTGCGCTATCTTGGACACCGGGGCCCAGGCGACCGCCGACTTCAGGTCGGTGGCTACCACGCCGCCGGCTGATTCGCCCAGGCGCAGGCCGTCGCCGGAGCACGACGGCGGCGGCAGTGCGAGGTTGTCGTGGCCACTGGCATCGCGCGGGAACAATTGCCGGCGCCGCACGGGGTCGTGAGCAAAGCCACCAGCGGCCAGCACCACGGCTTTGGCGCGAAGCGTAATGTCGCCCTGCGCTGTACCGATCACCGCGCCACGCACCTGGCCGTCCTCCATCAGCAGGCGTTTGGCTGGCGCAGACTCAAGCAGGCGCACGCCCAGGTCTTCGGCCGACTTGGCCAGGCGCGCCACCAGTGCCACACCGTTGACCAAGTGCATGGCCCGGCCATGGCGGGCAAGGTGGTACAGGTGGCGACTGAAGCGCTTGCACACATGCCAGAAGGCGCGGGGCGAGCGGGTCATGTTGAGAAAGGCCGCAAGGTCGGCGCCAGCCATGATCGGCATGCCCATGAACGAGGTTTCGCGCAGTGTCCTGCGCAAGCGTGGCAACAGCGCACCGAGTTCGCGGGCGTCATAAGGGGCGGCGATGACCTGGTGCCCACCGGTGGCGGCGCCAGGGGTGTCGCCGTGCATGTCGGGGATGGCGTTGCCCTCAGCGAACTGCAGGGCCGTGTGTTTCTCGAAAAAGGCGACCATGTGCGGGCAGGCTTCGAGAAAGGCGTCGATGCGCTGCGCATCGTAATGCGCGCCCAGTTCGTTGCGCAGGTAAGTGCGTGGCTGCTCGATGTCTTCTTCGATACCGGCGCGGCGCGCCAGCGGGTTGCGCGGCACCCAGGCCCAGCCGCCGGACCAGGCAGTGGCGCCGCCGAACACCGGGTCTTTTTCCACAAGGGTAACCCGCTGCCCATGCCAGGCAGCCGTGACCGCAGCAGCCAGCCCGGCGGCGCCGGAGCCAATGACCAGTACATCGCATTCGGCTTGCAAGGTGTCGGTGGGCATTGCGGGTCTCCGGTATTATTATTGGAACAAGGTTCCATATTCTTCTTGGTTGACCTGCCAGGATGCAAGTGACGCTAGCAAGTAGTGGTCGATAAACGGACACTTCAGCGCTGGTCAGCTGCGGTGGCCAACGAGATATGGAATCATCTTCCAGAATTTGCCTTCTTTATCAGGAAACCCTGTCATGGCCGGTAGTCAGATCGAACGCGCCTTCAGTCTTGTAGAAAGCCTTGCCGCCGAGCCCCAGGGCCTGGGCCTGCAAACCCTGGCTGACCAGCTTCAGATCCCCAAGAGCGCAGCCCATCGCATGCTCGCTGAACTCGCGCGCCTGGGCTACGTGCGCCAGAACCGTGACAACAGCCGTTACCAGTTGTCCGCCAAGCTGGTGGCGCTGGGCTTTCGCTACCTGTCCAGCAGCGGCGCCGACATCATTCAGCCGATACTCGACCGCCTGGCCCAGGAAAGCGGCGAGCTGGTGCGCCTGGGCGTGATCGACGGCGCCCGCCAGACCTGGATCGCCAAATCCCAGGGCGCCAGGTCCGGGTTGCGTTACGACCCGGACATGGGCCGCGATGCGCCCCTGTTCTATACCGCCTCCGGGCATGCCTGGCTGGCCAGCCTGAGCGATGACGAGGCGCTGCAGATGGTCCTGCGCCAGGGCATTGCCGACCCCGAGCAATTCGGCCCCAACGCGCCGCGCTCCACTGAACAGTTGCTGAGCTACCTGGCGGGCGCCCGTGAGCGGGGTTATGCCTGGGTCGAGCAAACTTCGGCAGTCGGTACCTCGGCCCTGGCTGCGGTGGTGCGTCGGCCGCAGGGTAACGAGGTCATTGGCGTGCTGAGCATTGCCGGGCCCAGTGCGCGCCTTTCGCAAGCACGCCTGCCGGAGCTGGCGCCGTTGTTGTTGGCGGCGGTGGAGGAGTTGTCGGCAGCCAGCCAGGCGAGTGAGTTGTTTGCCTGACATGCACGGCAGCACGGGCCTGCCTCTGAACTTTCCGGTCGATTACCGCACACTCTATGCCCAGCGTCCTTTTGCAAAGCGGACCGCAGTTCTAAATTAGCGATAGCTGATTTTGGAACTGGGTTCCGAACTTGCCAGAACAACAACGAAAAGAGGACCGCCCGTTGAACGCACCCCTTCGCATCGCCCTGATTGGCGCCGGCATCATGGGCCGCCAGCATTACCAGCATCTGAGCCAGGTGCCGCAAGCGCAGTTGTGTGCGGTGGCCGACCCCGGCCCCCAGGCTGAAGCCTTCGCCGCCGAGTGCGGGGTGGCGTATTTCGCCGATCACCGGCAGATGCTGGAGGTTGTGCGCCCGGAGGCCGTGATCGTGGCCAATCCGAACAACCTGCACGTGGCCACCGCCCTCGATTGTGTCGAAGCCGGCGTGCCGGTACTGGTTGAAAAGCCGGTAGGGGTGCACCTGGATGAAGTACGTGCGCTGGTGGAGGCGTCGCGCCGCTGTCGCGTGCCGGTGCTGGTCGGCCACCACCGGCGGCATAACCCGCTGATTGCCAGCGCGCGGGGCGTGATCGCCGAAGGGGCCTTGGGTCGGTTGGTCAACGTCACCGCGCTGTGGCAGTTGCAAAAGCCCGACAGCTATTTCGACACCCCATGGCGCCGCGAGCCCGGCGCCGGTTTCCTGCTGACCAACCTGATCCACGACCTCGACCTGCTGCGCTACCTGTGCGGCGAGGTGGTACAGGTGCAGGCGTTCACCCGTAACCAGGTGCGCGGCTTTGCCAACGAGGACAGCGCGGCAGTGCTGCTGGAGTTCGCCAACGGTGCGCTGGGCAGCCTGACCGGCTCCGATGCGGTGGCAGCGCCGTGGAGCTGGGAGCTGAGCTCGGGAGAAAGCCCTGTCTATCCGCGCCAGGCGGACCAACCCTGCTACCTGCTGGCCGGCACCCGGGGAGCGCTGAGCATCCCTCAGCTCAAGCACTGGCAGTACGCCGAGGCAAACTCGGGTTGGCATACACCGTTGCTGCAGAGCGAGGCGGGCATTGCGGCGGGGGCGGCATTGACCCTGCAGTTGCAGCACTTTGTCCGTGTTGCCCGTGGGCAGGAAGCGCCATTGACCGATGCAGCCGACGGTGGCCGCACCCTGGCGTTGATCGAGGCGATCCGCCAGGCGGCCGCCACCGGCCGGGCTTGCGCGCCAGAGACAATCGTGTGAGCCGCGTGAGCGTTCTTTTGCCCCGTACCCATTTGCCTGCAGGTAACCCGCATGACTGACCGAATTTTTTCCCTGGCCGCGCTCACCGTACTGGAGCTGTCCCCCCCGGCAATGGTCGAAGCCGCCGCCCGTGCCGGTTATAGCCACGTTGGCCTGCGCTTGCTGCCAGCGACCAGCGAAGAACAGCACTTCCCGCTGGTTACCGATGCCGAGTTGCGCCGCCAGACCCAGGCGCGCCTGCGCGACACTGGCATCAAAGTCCTGGACCTGGAAATCCTGCGTCTCAAACCCGACACCTGCGTAGCTGATTTCGAGCCGATGCTGGCGGTCGGTGCAGAGCTTGGCGGCAGCGAACTGCTGGTTGCCGGCAACGACCCGAGCGAGGCGCGCCTCACCGAGCGCTTCGCTCAATTGTGCGACCTGGCTGCCGGCTATGGTATTCACCCGCATCTGGAGTTCATGCCCTGGACCGACGTCCGTGACCTGCAACAGGCCATGCGCATCGTTGCCAACGCAGACCGCCCGAACGCTTGCATACTGGTGGATGCCTTTCATTTCAACCGCTCCGGGTCGTCGCTCGACGACCTGGCGCGCCTGGCCCCGCAGCGCATGCGCTACGCCCAATTGTGTGACGTGGCTGGGCCGGTACCGGCCGATATGGATGAAATCCTGCGCCAGGCCCGTAACGAGCGGCGTTTTCCGGGGGAGGGTGATGCCGACCTGACGGGCCTGTTGCGCGGGTTGCCAGCGAGTGTTCCGTTAAGCCTGGAGATCCCCACGCGGCAACTGCTGGAGCAGGGCGTCAGTGGCGAACAGCGTGCGCGTATGGCACTGGAAAAGGCCCGGGCGGTGTTGGCATTGATTTGAGCCAAGTGGCCGCTTTGCGGCCCATCGCCGGCAAGCCGGACACATAGGTAAAGACAGATCTCAAGAACTGCGCGGTCCCGTTAGGAGCTGCTCAGGCCTGTCCGTGCTGCGGTAACCCGCACAGCGCCAGGCCCGCGAGGTACCCAAAGGTCATCCCGGGCCCCAGCGTGATGCCGCCACTGGGGTAGTGCCCGCCCATGATGTTGTGCATGTCGTTGCCCACGGCAAACAGCCCCGGTATGGCTTGCCCGGCACCATCGAGTACCCTCGCCGAAGCATCGGTGCCCAGCCCGGCAAAGGTCCCGAGGCTGCCCGGCAGCAACTTCACCGCATAACCATGCTGCTCCGCCGGAGATCGCCGACGTACCGCCAAAGTGTTCGGCCTTTTCCACCACCAGGACCTTCAGGCCCAGGCGCGATGCCGTGGCGGCGGCAGCCAGGCCACCGGCGCCGCTACCAAGCACCACCAGGTCGTACACCGGTTGCGCGTTTTCGATAGGGGGCATGGCCTCAGATCTCCAGCGGCGTGACGCCCATGAAGGCGCCCAGGTGGCCAAGCTGCGCAAAGGCCATTTGCGCGCCAGTCTGGACTGCGCAGCCGCGTTCGTGCGCCTGTTGCAGCAGCGGGGTGATTTCTGGCGAGGTAACGACGTCGGCCACCAGCGTGGCGGGGTTGAGCGTGCCCAGCAGGGCAGCGGGCAGCGGCAGCTCGCCCGTGCCGCCCATGCCCACGGGCGAAGCGTTGACCACCAGGTCGAAGGCGTCCAGCGTGCTGTATGCAGTGGTGATGCCGACGCCAGGGAAGGCCTTGCCCAGCAGCGCGGCAAGTGCTGCGGCGCGAGACGTTTCCGGGTCGCTGAGGGTGACCTGGGCAACCCCGGCCTCACCCAGTGCGTAGGCGATGGCACTGCCGACCCCGCCGCACCCAATGACCAGCACTCGCTTGCCCGCAGGGTCGAAGCCGTGCTTGCGTGCTGCGCCCAAAAAACCTGCGCCGTCTACGTTGTCGCCATACAGGCGGCCATCGTTTTCGCGCCGTACCACGTTCACCGAGCCCAGGGCTGTTGCACGTTCGCTCAGGCCGTCCAGGCGGGTGGCAAATGCCTGCTTGTAGGGCACGGTCACCACGCAACCGCGCAGGTTGCGCCAGCCGCGCAGGGTGTCGACAAAAGCGTCCAGCGCGGCGTGCTGCAAGTCGATGGGCAGCATGGCCAGGTCAAGGCGATTGTTGCTGAACCAGGTGTTGAAGTTTTCAGGCGATTTCACCTGGGCGATGGGCGAACCGACGATGGCGACCAGCGCTGTCGAACCTTTGATCATGGTGACTTCCGTTAGGGGTGTTGTTATGGAAGTCAGGGTGATGCGGCGGCGGCGTTGTCACAATGCGCTTGCCAACGGTTCGATGCGATAATCGCATCGATAAACCGATATTCGCAGTAGAGGCGCTGTTCAGCGCTGCTCAGTGGCCACGTTTTTCCCCACTCACGGGTGCACCGCATGGACAAACCCCAGACTCACCCCCGCGACCTGATTGCCGGTTTACAGAAAGGCCTGGCGCTCATGCAGCTGTTCAACGCCGAGCAGCCGCGCCTGACAGTGCCCCAGGCCGCCAGGCAAGCAGGCCTTACGCCCAGCGCAGCGCGCCGTTTTCTGCTGACCCTGGTGCATGAAGGCTTCGCCGAAACCGACAATCGCCACTACTGGCTGACCCCCAAGGCCCTGCGTATCGGCCAGGCTTATGTGGACTCGGCGCAGTTGCCACGCATGCTGCGCCCGATCGTCGAGCAAGTGGCGAGGCAGACCCAGGAGCATGTCTCGGTGGGCACACGCGACGATGACGAGATCATCCACCTAGTGCGCAGCCGCTACAGCCACATCGCTTCACTGTCGATACGGCCCGGCTCGCGGGTGCCGATGTACTGCACTGCCGGGGGGCGGGTCTGGCTGGCGGCCCTGGATCAGGCGCAGCGCGATGGCTACTTCGCGCGCAACCCGCTACACCCGCTGACGCCCTACACCCAGACCGACAGGGCGCTGCTGGACGCGACGTTGCAGCAGGTGAGCGAGCAGGGCTACTGCATCGTCGATCAGGAGTTCGAAGTCGGCATGCGCGTAATCGGCGTGCCATTACTGGACCGGGCGGGGCAGCTCAAGGCGACACTGACCATCACTACCCATGCATCGCGGCTGAGCATGGATGAGATACGGCTGCGTTACCTGCCACCGCTCTATGAGGCGCAGGCCTTGCTGAAGCCGGTGTTTGGCTGACCGCGGAGCGTGTGTTGAGCACGATCGGGGCGGCGGCGGATCAGGCCGTTTTCACTGCCAGCCCATCAGCCATACCTCGGGATCGCGCAGTACCCGCCAGTCCAGCCACTGGCTGCGCTTGCTGTGTACCGCTTCCAGTTCCACACGCAGCACTTGCCCCTCTTCATCCAGCTCCAGGTCGGTCACCAGGAAGTGCTTTTCGCGGTTTTCAGGGTGTCGCGCTGTCCATTTCGAGAGTTTCAATTTGCCAGGGTTGAAGCGGTTCATCATTGCTCCTTGGGCGAGAGTGCGGCCTGCATGCTGATCGTTATACAAGCAGACAAGTAGCTGATGATACTTGCACGCAAAGCATTTGGTCGGTCGATCGTTGCCGCATGCGGTGCTCGTTTAATGGCTCGGCCGCTGGCCGAGAACGGTATGCCGCCAAATAGCAAACGGCCGCCCTCAGGCGACCGTTTGTAAAGGCTCAAGCGCAATCATCAGTCCTTGCTGACCGCGTCCTTGACATCAGCGACTACCTGCTGCGCTTCGCCTTTTTTCTCCTGCACCTTGCCCTTGACCTCCAGCTCCGTGTTGCCAGTGGCTTTGCCTACGGCTTGTTTGACCTTGCCGACGGCTTCGTTGGCCAAGCCTTTTACTTTGTCCGAAGTGCTGCTCATGGTTGTTCTCCTTCAACAGACATCAGTGAAACGTGGGTTGGGTGAAGCGTACATACAGCGTTTGCGTTGCGACTCACACCGTGGCGACGCGCGTCTTGCGAGACGTCAGCGCGAAGCGGCCTACGCCAAAACTCAAGGCGGCACCGATCAGCAGGGTTACCAAGGTGCCCCAGGCGGCTTTCGATACGTTGCTGGCGGCTACCTGGGCGGCTTCGCGAGCCTGTTGCTCGGCCTGCTCTTTGAGCACTTTCACTTGCTCGGCGGCCTGTTGGTAGGCACGGGCGTAGTTATCGACCACCTGCTGGGCCTCCTGCTGGCTCTTGCCGGTGCGCGCAGCGACGATGTTGACCAACGCTTGCTTGTCTGCCGCGCTCAGGGCAGGTTCACCGGCCTTGCGCACCCGCTCGAACCATTGCTTGAGCTGGTCGACGGCCTGGGTCGGGTCCTCGGCCGCGACGCGCCCTGCCGACTCTCCCTGAGCCTGGGCCTGATCGGCCTGCTGCTCCAGGGACGAAGGGGCCAGTTCAGCCTTGCCGGACTGCGCCAAGGTTTTGTTCAACTCCGCTTCCAGGTTGTCCCAGTCCAGCGAGATGCCATTCTTGTTCAGTTGCTCCTTGATGCCCTGGCTCACACTGGGTGCGGCGGCGGCGACACCGTCAGCTGCCAGCGACAGGCCTTTGCCAGCGATATTGCCGGCAGTGCCAACCACGGTGCCGGCCAACGAAGCCAGCAACCAGGTAGCCAGCAGGGTGGTCACCGTCCAGCTCAACAGGCCATGCAGGCCGCCGCGGGTCGGCGCGGTACGCCCGGCGACCCAGGCACCGGCTGCGACCGAGAGCAGGGTGCTGATGAACAGCCACACCCCAGCGCCGGTCCCAAAGCCCTGCAGCGGATTGCCGTCGGCCATCGGGTTCATGGCTCCGGCGCCAATGGCCGTGCCCAGTACGCTGAGTACCAGGTAGCTGGCCAGGGCGATGGCGCCGCCTGCAAACACGGCGCTCCACGATACCCGTAGCGGGCTGACAGCGTTCGTTGGGGTGGTCACGTACGATTCAGTCATCTATGCATCCTCGTGGGTAAGTTCCGGCAGCACCGGCAACACAGGCCTGGTGCAACGTCAGGGCCAGTTTGCAGGTCACATGCAAGGCTGTATTGGCGCATCCGCACCTGATCGATTAGTGCATTCGCACCAACCCTGGCCCGCCTGCAGCGTTTAAGCTCCAGGCCATGCAGAACTACCGATTGGAGACACTCTATGAGCGACGCCGTGCTTGCCCGCGAGACCAACCGCCGCCAGCTTCAGCAAATCATCGCCGGACTGTCCGATGGTGTGATCCTGCTGGAGGTCGACCAATCCATCATCTGGGCCAACGAAGCGGCTTTGCGCATGCACGGGGTCGACAGCCTGGAGCAACTGGGCAGCAACGCTGAGGGTTATCGCGAACGCTTTGCCCTGCGCTACCGCAACAATCACCCCCTTGAAGCCGAGCAGTACCCTATCGCCCGCGTGGCCGCGGGGGAGGTGTTCAGCGACGTGATGGTAGAGGTGCTGGCTATTGGCGACGATGAAGCGCGCAGCCGCGTGCACCGCGTGCGCAGCATGGTGCTGGAAGACAGCAAGGGCGAGGCCGAATCGCTTGTGCTGATCCTGGCCGATGCCACCGAGTGGGCTAGCGCCGAGCAGCGCTTCGAAAAAACCTTCAATGCCAACCCGGCCCCTGCAGTCATCTGCAGGCTCAGCGACCTGCGCTTCATCAAGGTCAACCAGGGCTTTCTGGAAATGACCGGCCATATGCGGGAGAACGTCATTGGCCGTTCGGTCTACGAAGTGGATGTGCTGGAAAACGCCGAACGCAAGGAGTTGGCTATCGAACGCCTGATGGAAGGGGCTACCATTCCGCAGATGCAGGCTGAACTGCGCTTGCCCGATGGCGGCAGCAAACTGGTGATCGTTGCCGGGCAACCATTGGACATGCATGAAGAAGATTGCATGCTGTTTTCATTCACCGACCTGGAGCCCCGGCGCAAGGCGGAAAATGCCCTGCGCCAGAGTGAGGAGCGCTTTGCCAAGGCCTTTCGCCTGAGCCCTGTGCCCACCCTGCTGTGCAGCGCCGACAGGCAGCAACTGATCGATGCCAATGAAGCCTTTCTGGACACCTTGGGTTACGCCGCCCAGGAGCTGATAGGCAAGACAGTGGCCGAAATCGACTTCATGGATGATCGGCGTGTGGCTACCCAGGTGTTCGATGCGCTGGAAAAGACCGGGCGCATCGAAGGGCTGGACCTTAAGCTGCGAAAAAAAGGCAATGACCGGCTCGACTGTGTACTGCAGGCGGACACCGTAAGCTTGCAGGACACCCCGTGCTACCTGTTGGTACTGATGGACATTACCGAGCGCAAGCGTTCTGAGCTGGAGTTGGTCGAGGCGATAGAAACGGTGATGCAGGATGCGTCCTGGTTCAGCCAGACCTTGATCGAGAAACTGGCCAATGCCAAGCGCATCAACACCGGGCGTTTACCAGACGCATCGTTTACCGACCTGACCCGCCGCGAGCGCGATGTGCTGGCGCTGATCTGTGAAGGCCTTGCCGACAAGGAAATCGCAACGCGGCTTAACCTGGCGCTCAATACCGTGCGCAATCATGTGGCAACGGTGTACTCCAAGCTCGATGTTCACAGCCGCAGTGAAGCCATTGTCTGGGCGCGCGAGCGACGGCTGTTCACCCATTGATTCGCCTCGGTACAGTCTGCTATCGCGCTTGCCGAAGCTGCTGCTTGATGCCAAAGGGCTTCAGATGCCTCGAAGCCCTTGGAACAACCTTTTGCTTATCAGCGACGCAGCAGGCGGCTCACCACCAGTGTGAGGGCGGCGCCAATCGCCAGGGCGGTGATGGGCTTCTCTTTTACGAAAGTGGAGACGTTGTTCAGTGCGTCACCATAGGTTTTGGTCAGTTGGCCTGCGACCTGGCGGCCATCACCCTCTGCCTCCAGGGCCGGGTCCTCGAACAGCCGGCCCACTGCGCTCTGCGCCTTGCCAGCGACCTTCTGTGCAACACCTTCAACTTGTTCGCTTTTCATAGTGATCAAACCTTCCTAGTGAGTGGCAATGGGAACGCACAAGGTTAGGGAGCGGGGGGTGGGGATTAGTTCAAAGCGGTTTTGGCAAATGGGAACGATCCTTGCTGATTGCTAGCAATATCAGAAAAGGAGCTAGCAATGAACGAGTCCCTGGTCGCCCATTCCCGCGGTGGCGTGCTGTGCACCCCGCACCCCTTGGCAAGCGCGGCGGGCCTGGAGGTGCTCGACGGCGGGGGTAGCGCAATCGATGCAATGCTCACCGCCAGTGCCGTGCTGGCGGCGGTGTACCCACACATGACGGGCCTGGGCGGTGATGCACTGTGGTTGCTCCATGACGATCAGGTACGCACCATCATCGGGATCGGCCAGGCCGGGATGCGCTTGCCCGCAGCAGGCGCGATCAGCCTGCGTGGGCCGGCCTCGGTCGGGACCACGGCCGGGGCCATGGCCAGTTGGGCGCAGGCCAAGGCAATCAGCGAGCAGTGGGGGTCGCGGCTGGGCTGGGCCGACCTGCTGACTGGCGCCGCAGGGTTGGCCCGCGACGGGGTAGAGGTATCGCCCTCGCAACTGTTCTGGCAAGGGCAGCGCGCCAGCCTGATCAAGACACTGCCCAGCCTGCAGCCATTGTGTACGCCCCAAGGTGGCCGTCTGCGCCAACCCGCGCTGGCCAACAGCCTGGAGCACCTGGCGCGGCGTGGCCCAGGCGACTTCTATCACGGGGAACTGGCAGAAGCCTTTGGTGTGGCGTTCGACGCGCTGGGCTGCGGCCTGAGCGTCGAAGACCTGCGCGCCACCCGGGCCTGCCTGGCGGCGCCGATCTCCGTACGCTATCGCAACGGCCGGCTGTACAACGTCGCGCCACCCACCCAAGGCCTGTACACGCTGCGCGCCATGGCTGCCCTGCAGGCTGTGAACCTGGGCGAAAACGGCACGCCGCGCTACTACCACCTGCTGGTCGAAGCCATCAAGCAGGGCCTGCTGCAGCGCAACGCTCAACTGCATGACCCGCTCGCCAGCGGCTGGGACTTCGAGCACGCGCTTGCTCAGCCTGCCGCGACCCTTGACGAGCAGCGTGCGACGCCTTGGGGCGAGCCCGGGCAACCAGCCGACACTGTATGGATGGCCGCCACCGACCGCGCCGGGCGCAGCGCCTGCCTGATCCAAAGCCTGTTCCATGACTTCGGCTCCGGTTGCATCCTGGGCGATACCGGCATCCTTTGGCACAACCGCGCGGCAGGTTTCAGCCCCCAGCCGGGACACCGCAATGCCTGGGCGCCCGGCAAGCGGCCGGCGCACACACTCAACCCGTCGGCCTACCTGGCCGATGATGGGCGCCGCTGGTTCTTCGGCACCCAAGGGGGTGACGGCCAACCCCAGACGCAGATGGTGCTTGCCACCCAGTTGATCGACTATCAGCAGCCTGCCGAGGCGGCGTTGCGTGCACCGCGCTTTCTGCTTGGGCGCAGCTTCTTCGACAGCACCGACAACCTCAAGCTGGAGGCCGATATCGGCGAATCGGTGGTACAGGGGCTGGTCGACCGGGGCCATCAGGTCGAGACCACGCCTGCGCTCAGCCCGTTGATGGGCCTGGCGGGCGTGATCGCCATCGGCCCTGACGGCCAGCGCACTGCTGCCTACGACCCGCGCAGCCAGGGCAGCGCCCTTGGCCAGCAGGACTGAACCGCGCCGATTGCCGCAATGCCTGGCCCGGCGGATAATGCCGGCCCAATGCGTTTGAGGGTTTCGAGGTCTCGATGAAAGGCAAGACGGTCAGCAGCAAGCAACAAGAAGTCCAGCGCATCGCCGAGATGCTCGCCAAGGCCATTGCCCAGCATCGTCTGCGCCCTGGCGTGCGGCTGGTCGAGGCGCACATCGTCGAGACCCTGCAGGCCAACCGCAACCACGTGCAGGCTGCGCTGCAACGCCTGGCCATGCAGCGCATCGTCGACATCGAGCCCAACCGCGGCGCCACCGTGGCCCAGCCCAGTGCCCGCGAAGCACGGGAAATCTTCGCCGCACGCCGCGCCGTGGAGCGGGCGATCGTCGAGGCCATCACCCCGGCCCATGTCGCCGAGCATCAGGTGCGCATCGAACAGCACATGCACAACGAGCGCGCCGCCACAGCCAGCACCGATCGCCGCGCCATCGTCCGCGAACTCAGCGAGTTTCACCTGTTGCTGGGGGAGGTGAGCGGCAACCAGGTGCTGGCCGACATCCTCGGCAACCTGATGGTGCGCAGCTCGCTGATCGTCGCCCTTTACCAGCGTGGTGACAGCCCGCCCTGTGCCTCGGACGAGCACCAGGCGATCATCGATGCGTTGCGCGCCGGCAATACCCAGGCGGCCGTGGACGAAATGATCGCGCACCTGGACGAGCTCGAGGGCCAGTTGGCCCTCGAGGATGTGGCTGCGCCTGAGGTCAACCTGCGTCAGGCACTGTCAGGGCTGTGAGCTGTGCCGGGAACAGCTCGGCGGGTGGCCGGCTGAAGGTCTGCCGGCCCTGTTTGAAACCCATCAGCGGCGCGGCGATACGGCCGATCACCTCGGCCGGCGAGGGTGCATCGAACACCACGAAGTCGGCTCGGCAACCTGGTTCCAGGCCATAGTCGGCAAGGCGCAGCAGGCGCGCCGACTGGCGTGAGATCCAGCCCAGGCACAGCAGTAGTTCTTGCGGCGTGCCCAGTTGGGCGACGTTGGCGTACAGGTTGGCCTGACGCACCAGGGAGGCATCGCCGTAGGGCGTGAAGGGGTTGCCGATGTTGTTGCTCGACAACGAACAGGTCACCCCGCACTGATGCAACTGCGCCAGCGGTGCCAGCCCCCGGGGCTTGTCATGGAAGCGGTCACGGCCGGTGAGGAACAGGTCGGTGGCCGGCAGGCAGGTGACCTGCACGCCGGCTTCGGCCAGGGCGTGGCCCATACGCATCAGTTCGGCCTGCGGCAGTGCCGAGAGCTTGGTCACATGGCCAACGGTGACCCGGCCCTGCCAGCCATGCTGGTGGGTGCAGCGGATCACCTCGCCCAGGGTCATGCCGGCGACCTGCAGGTCGAAGTCCAGGTGCAGGTCCAGGTCGCGATCGTAGGCCACCGCCAGTTCGAACAGCCGGCGGATCTGTGCAGGCGGATCGGCGTCGGTGTAAGGGCAGCCGCCCAGCACTTCGGCGCCTTCGTCCAGGGCCTGGCACAACAGGGCTTCGGTCCCGGGGTTGTCGAGCATGCCTTCCTGCGGAAACACGCAGATCTCCAGGGTCACGGCCCAGGCGTAATCAGCCTGCAGCCTGCGGATGGCGCGCAGGCCGGTCAGGCCGATGCCGGGGTCGATCTCGACATGGGTACGCATGTGCGTGGTGCCTTGCACGATGGCTTGCTCCAGCACTGCCGCGCCGCGCGCGTACACATCGGCCTCGGTGAAATCGGCTTTGGCCAGGCGGGTCTGGGCGATGGCTTCGGCCAGCGTGCCTTCGCGCAGCTGGCAGCGCGAAAGGATGCAGGCCTTGTCCAGGTGGATATGGGTTTCGATCAGGCCGGGCAACACCAGCCGGCCGCCGAGGTCGAGTTTGGGCGCCGGCCGGCTCAGCCGGGCCACGAACCGGCCGTCTTCGATCAGCAGGCGGCTCAGTGCCGGGCCGTCGCCCAGGCGCACATTGATCAGTTCCAGGTGGTTCATGCGGCGGCTCCTGTGCCCAGGTAGGCGGCTTCCAGTTGTGGGTCGCCGCGCAGGTGCTCGGCGCTGCCCTGTTTGACGATACGGCCTGTTTCCAGCACGTAGGCACGGTCGGCCACCTGCAGTGCCAGGTTGGCCATCTGATCGACCAGCAGTAACGTCACGCCTTCGTCGCGCAGGGCGGCGAGGGCGTCGTACAGCTCGCCGATCATCGCCGGGGAGAGGCCCAGGGACGGTTCGTCGAGCAGCAGGATGCGCGGCTTGGCCATCAGCCCGCGGCCGATCGCGACCATCTGCTGCTCACCGCCCGAGAGCAGCCCGGCCGGGCTGTCGATACGCTCGCGCAGGCGGGGGAAGCGTTTGAGGATCGCGGCAATCTCGGCGTCGGCATCGACGGCATCCTGGCGCACATTGGCCCCCAGCAGCAGGTTCTCGCGCACGCTCAACTGGCCGAACAGCTGCCGGCCTTCAGGGACCAGGGCCAGGCCAAGGCGGGCGATCTGGCTGGCATCCAGGCTTTCGATGCTGCGGTTGTCCAGCACGATGCTGCCGCCACGCGGCAGGTGCAGGCCGGCAAGGGCCTGCAGGATGCTCGATTTGCCGGCGCCATTGGCGCCCAGAATGGCGATCAGCTCGCCCGGGTTGACCACCAGGTCGACGCCTTCGACCACTGGCGCCGCGCCATAGTCGATGCACAGGTCGCGCACGTGCAGCACGGCATCACGCGAGCCTGCCCAGGCCTGCGCGCGCGGCTGGGCCTGGTACTCGGTGCCACCCAGGTACGCGGCAATCACCCGTGGGTCAGCGCGCACCTGTTCAGGTGTGCCCCAGGCGATCGGTTTGCCGGCGTCGAGCACCAGTAGCCTTTGCGACACTGCCATCACCAGCGGCATGTCGTGCTCGACCAGGATGATCGCCAGGTTGAAGGCGGCCAGGCGTTGCAGCAGCGTGGCCAGGCGGTCGGTATCCTGCCGGCCGAGGCCGGCGGCAGGCTCGTCGAGCAGCAGCACCTGCGGCCGGCTGGCCAGGGCCCGGGCGATCTCGACCAGGCGGCGGTCGACGTGGGGCAGGTCATCGGCGACGACGTGCAGGTTGCCGCGGTAGCCGACCAGCGCCAGCAACTCAATGGCCATGGCTTTGCGTGTGGCCTGCTGGCATGGCCAGGGCCGTTCGATGGCCCCTTGCTGGAAGGCCAACAGCAGGTTTTCAAGCACGCTCAGCTCACCGAACAGTTGGGTGGTCTGGTACGTACGGGCGATACCGGCGCGGGCGATGCGCCAGGCCGGCTGCCCGGCCAGCTCCCCGCCCAGCTGGATCGAGCCGGTGTCGGTGCGGTAGAAACCACTGATCAGGTTGAGCACCGTGGATTTGCCCGCACCATTGGGCCCGATCAGGCTGGTGATGCTGCCAGGTACAGCCTGCAGGCTGACCTGCTGCGCGGCCTGCACACCGCCGAAACGGATGCCGATGCCCTCGACCTTCAGCCCATGCTGCGCACCACCGGCGAAGAACGCCTGCAGCGCTGCCGTGTCGGGCTGTGCCGTGACTGGCTCGTGTCGCGGCCGCCAGAAGCGCTTGGCCAGGCTGCCCAGCACACCGCGTGGTGCAGCCCACAGTACTGCCAGCAGCAGAACCGAAAATGCCAGCAACCGGTACTCGGCAAAGTCGGCCAGCAATTCGGGCAGCAGCACGATCACCAGTGCACCGAGCACTGGCCCGAACAGCATGCCGGCGCCACCGACGATCACCGCCAGAACGAACAGGATCGACTGCGAGAACGGGAACGCCGCCGGGTTGATGAACATCAGCACCGGCGCTACCAGCGCCCCGGCCGCCCCCGCCAGGCCTGCCGACAGGGCAAAGGCCAGGGTCCGCGTCTGCACCGGGTTGACCCCCAGTGAACGCGCGGCAATTTCCGAAGCCTTCACCGCACGCATAGCCAGGCCCCAGCCGCTGCGTTGCAGGCTCCAGTAGAAGACCAGTGCGGCCAGCATCAGCAGCACCGAAGCCAGTGCCAGCAGTAGCGCCGGGTCCAGCGTGCCGAGTTCAGGCAGCGGGATGCCCATCAGGCCATTGGCCCCTCCGGTGACGCTGCGCCACTCGATCAGGCCGTTGTGCACCACCAGCGCAAAGGCAATGGTGATCATCGCAAGGTAAGGCCCGCTGACCCGTAGCGCCGGGATCGCCAGCAAGCCACCCAGCACCGCGCAGCCGAGGCCGGCCAGGGGCAGGGCGGCCGAAAGCGGCAGGCCGGCCAGCGTCAGCAGTGCTGACAGGTAGGCACCGATGGCATAGAAGGCGATGTGCCCGAAGGACATCTGCCCGGACAGACCGATCAGGATGTTCAGGCCCACGCCGACGGTGACCGCCAGCGCGTACAAGGTCAGGATCAACAGCCAGTAGCTGTCCAGGCCCAGTGCCAGGCCAAGGCAGGCGACCCCGAACAGGGCCAGGCCGAGGGGGGCGAGTCGCTCGCGCATGGTCATACCTTTACCCAGAGTTTGCGGCCGAACAGGCCATCAGGACGTGCCGCGAGCACCACGATCACCAGTGCAAAGCACAGCAATTGCGTGAACGCAGAGCCGAAATACAGCGTGACCACCGCCTCGAGCAGGCCAAACAGCAGGCCTGCGGCAAACACCCCACCGGCACTGGCGATGCCGCCCAGGATGGCCACGGCGAAAGCCTTCAGACCGAACAGCGTGCCCATGTCCGCGTGCACGCTGTACAGCGGTGCGATCAGCAGGCCCGCCAGCGCCGCGAACACGGTCGACAGGGCAAAGGCCGCCGCCACCACGCGGTTCACTTCGATGCCCATCAACCGCGCTGCCCGTGGGTTCTGCACGCAGGCTTCCAGGCGCAAGCCCAGTTGCGTGCGTCTGCGCACCCAGTAAAGTGTGGCCGCCACCGCCGCGCCGGCCAGCGGGATGGCCAGTTGCACGGCATTCAGGCTGCTGTCGCCCAGGTCCAGACGCAGGCTGGTCAGGGCACTGCCGAACTGCCGCGGCTCCTTGCCGAAGGTGAACATCGCCAGGTTGTCCAGCAGCAGCCCGCCCGCCACCGTCGCCATCAGCCAGGCGTCCGAGCCACGGGCATGGAAGGGCCGCACCAGAAAGCGCTCGATGGCCAGGCCCAGCACCGCGCACAGCAGCAGGGTAGTGGGCAGTGCCAGCCACAGCGGCCAGCCCCAGGTCACCGCCAGGCTGTAGCCCAGCACGGCGCCGACCATCATCGCGCTGCCCTGGGCAAAGTTGACCGTGCGCGACACGGCATAGGTGAGGTGAAAGCCCAAAGCCAGCAGCGCATACATGCTGCCCAGGCCCAGGCCGCTGACCAGTGCGGTGGTGATCATGTCGAGGGTCTCCGCTCAGGGCGTCACGGGCACGATGGTGTCGCCATCGAAGCGGCTGAAAATGTAGTCGTCAGGGCCCAGGGCATCGTGGCGGTCAACGCTGAACGGCTGCTGGTAGTGTTTGATCAGCCCGTCGTAGTCGCTGATGGCATAAAAGCCGTCACGCACCTTCGTGCCTTGGGTGTCCTGGGCCTTGTCGATCGCCAGGCCCACCAGGTGCATGGCGTCGTAGGCATTGGCGATGCCTACGGCCGGGGTCACGTCGGCCAGGGTCTTGACCTGCGGGTAGCGCTGCTTGAGGGCGGCCAGCAAGGCATCGCCGCGGGCGCTGTTGTGGGCGCTGAAGACAAAGGTCTGGATGAAGTGCACGCGCCCGGCGTCTGGCCCGGCCAGCTCGCCAAAGCGGCCACCGGCCGGGCCCCAGTGCGACACCACCGGCACGTTCCAGCCCATCTGCTGGAGCGACTTGACCACCTGCGCCGACGGGCCGACGTTGCCGACCAGCAGCAGGGTGTCGACACCTGCGCTTTTCAGGCGGGTGAGTTGCGGCACCATGTCCAGGTCGCTGTCTTCAAAGCGCTCGGCCGGCGCCTGGGCCATGTCGCGGCGGGCCAGGGCCGCGTTGAGCCCTGCCAGGTTCGACTCGCCCCAAGGGTTGTTGGCCAGGATCAAACCCGGTCGTTTCATGCCCTGGCGCAGGCCATAGGCGACCAGCGCTTCATCCACCTGTTCATCCACCGCCGACACGCGGAACACGTAGTTGTCCTTCGCGCCGTTCTCGGTGATCTTGGTGCCTGCCGCCCAGATGCCCATGAACGGCGTTTTCAGTTGGTTGGCCAACGGTACGATGGCCAGCGACACCGGGGTGTCGAGGCCGCCGAACAGCACGCTGACCTTCTCCCGCTGGATCAGCTCGCGCGCCGCCAGCATGCCCTTGGCCGGGTTGCTTTCGTCATCGCGGCGCACCAGCTCCACCGGGCGGCCCAGCAGCCCGCCTTTGGCATTGATTTCGTCGATGGCCAGGGTGAGGCCCCGGGTAAGGGCCTCGCCGGACTTGGCCGACTGCCCCGACAACGCGGCCACCAGGCCCACCTTGATCGGCTCGGCAGCCTGTACCCAGCCTGTGCAGCAGGCCAGGGAAAAGGCTGCGCAGGGCAGCCAGCGACGTAGCAAGGAACGGCTGAACATGGTTCGAACTCCTGATTGCTAGCAATTTATAAAAATGTGCTAGCAAAACAGGTGCCATTTGGAAAATACTTCGGGCACCCCGTGTTTTGGGGCTTGCGCCTTGGCTTCAGCGCCCTCGCGTGCACTGCATCAAGGCATCGTTCGGGGCCGACGCCCCGTTCTGGACACCCTCGGAGACTTGCAATGACCGAAAGCAACAGCGCCGTACAGATCGTGCGCGACTTCCTCGCCGCCTCCATGGCCCCCGACCCGGTGCGCGCCGCCACGTTCATGAGCGACGACGTGCGCATCACCTTTACCGGCGGCCGCGCGATGCCCACCCCGACCGACATCACCGCGTTCAACGGCGCGCGTTACACCTGGGTGAAAAAGCAGCTGGGGCAGTTCGACTGGTGCGAGCGCGAGGACCACACCGTGGTGTATTCCAATGGCACGCTGTACGGGCAGTGGCCGGATGGCCGCAGCTTTTCCGGCAACCGTTACCTGGACCGCTTCGAAGTGAAGGCGGGCAAGATCGTGCGCATGGATGTGTGGAACGACAGCGCGGAGTGGATGCTGGTGCCGGAGATTGGCAAGGCCTGAGCGCGGCTACTGCTGCGATGCAGCCCGATGTATCGCGCAGGGCGATACCTGGTAGTGCGAAAACCGCATCGTGAGCGCACCCCTGTCGGGTATAAGTTGCCCATGCGCTATCGACGTCTTGATCTCAACCTGCTGGTCGCCCTGGATGTGCTGCTCGAGGAGTGCAGCGTCAGCCGGGCGGCGCAGCGCCTCAACCTTGGCCAGTCTGCCACCAGCGCTGCGCTGGGGCGCCTGCGCGAACATTTTCAGGACCCCCTGCTGATCCCGCTCGGGCGCGGCCTTGAGCCCAGTGCCTTGGCGCGGCAGCTGGCACCCAGAGTGCGAAAGGCACTAAGCCTGGTCGGGGAGGTGGTGCAGACGTCCCTGGACTTCGACCCCGGCCGCTGTGAGCGGCGCTTTACCCTGGTGGCGTCGGACTATGTGGCGGCCACTGTCATGCCTGCGCTCAGCCGTGTACTGGCGCGCCTGGCGCCCGGCATATCGCTGACGGTTCGCGACCTGCCGCTGTCGCGTGACGGTGACGTGGTTGCCGAGGCACTGGACTATCGCCGCAGCGACCTGGTGGTCGTGCCCCAGCGGCGCATAAACCCGCGCTACCCCCACTCAGTGTTGCTCGAGGATGAGCTGTGCTGCGTTGTTTGCGCGCATGCAGTGGCTTACCAGGCGGGCTTTGGCCTGGCTGAGTTCTGTGCAGCCGCGCATGTCGTGCGCGAGTTCACCGATGGCCAGAACCTCTCGCTCGACACCCAGCACCTGCGTGAAATCGGCATTGAGCGGCGTGTGGCCGTGGCGGTGCAGAGTTTCGCGCTGATGGGCGACTTCGTCGCCGGTACGCCGCGCATCGCTACGTTGTTTCGGCGCCAGGCCCAAGGGCTGGCGCGTCATCATCAGCTACGGGTACTGCCATCGCCCATCGCCTTCCCGGTGGCTGTGCAAGTGGTGCAATGGCACCCGCAACAAGCATCCGACCCGGCCCTGAGCTGGCTGCGACAGGTGCTGACCGAGCAGGCGGCCGGGGTAGATCACGCCTGAAGGTCGCCCGTGTCACCGACCAGGCCGAACTCTTCGATGGCCAGCAAGGCGCAACGCTCATCGTTGTCCGAGGTGTCACCGCTGACGCCGATTGCCCCCAGCAGGCGCCCCTCGGTGTCGCGCAGCAGAACACCGCCGGGTACTGGGATCACGTGGCCTTGGGTCAGGCTGTTGATCGCGTCGAAGAATGCTGGCATCACCTGAGCGCGCCTTGCCAGCTCCCGGCCACCGAAGCCCATACCCAGGCAGCCGCTGGCTTTTGCGGTGGCGATCTGTGGGCGCAAGGCGCTGGCCTGCTCATCGCGCAACAGCGCCAGCGGGTGGCCTGCAGCATCGAGCACGGCGGCTGCCAAAGGCCGCACGCCCAAGGCCCGGGCGTGTCGCAGCGTAGACGCGGCAAGCCGCGCGGCGGTTTCGAAATCGAGTGTCTGCATGGTCACTGGCTCCATTTGCCAAGTTCGGCTACACGGTCGCGGGTGTAGAGTTCGGTCCATTTCAGGGAGTTGAAGTCCGAGACCTGCTTAGGGTTGTAGGGCGTGCGTTGCAGGCGCACCGGCTGGCCTGCCTTGTACACCGCCTGCAGGCGGTTGCGGTCTTGCAGGATGCGGATGTCGTCAAGCGGCGAGCCGTCGAGGATCAACAGGTCGGCCTGTTTGCCTGGCTCCAGGGTGCCGAGCGTTTCACCGCGTGGCATCAGGCGTGCGCCGACATTGGTCGCAGCGTGCAGCGCTTGTGCCGGGGTGAAGCCCAGGCGCGTGACCAGCAACTCCAGTTCACGCGCATGCCACTCACCGTAAGGGGTAACGGCAAAACCGCTGTCGCTGCCGCAGGCGAACGGAATACCGGCCGCCTTGGCGCGCTTGAGCACCGGCGTGCCCAGTTCCAGCGTGCGGGCACAGTAGCCGGCGTAGCCTGTGGTCACCGCCGGGTCGTGGGGCTGGCAGAAATCTACGGTGTTCTGTGGGAAGGTCATGGTGGGCGCCAGCACGCTGCCTGCCTCCAGAAGTGCTTCGATGCAGGCGTCGTCCATGTAGAAGGCATGAAAGACCAGATCGACGCCTGCCTTGGCCGCGTACATCACGGCTTCGCGGCCGTAGGCATGCGTCGCTACCCGGCAGCCGAGGCGGTGCGCTTCGTCGACCATTTCGCGGGTTTCATCGGCTGTGAAGGCGGCGATGATTTCACCGTTGGGGCGGCGGTGCGTACCGTCCATGGCGATCTTGATCAGGTCGACGCCATCCTTGGCCTGTTTGCGGATCTGCGCGATGGCTTCGGTACGGCTGGTGACCAGCGCAGCGGTGAAGTATTCCGGTGCGCCGACGCGGCTGGGAAACCAGTCGTTGAGGCTTTGCCGGTTGGTGATCACGCGGCTGCTTGCCGCGATGCGCGGGCCTTCGAAGAGCCCGGCGTTGACCGTGTTGCGCACGGCGATGCTGAGCTGGCCGCTGTCACCCGGGCAGACCATCGAGGTGACCCCGGCAGCCAGCACGTGCTGGGCGAAGAACATGCCGCGCAAGGCGCGGAATTCGTCGCTGGTCCAGATGTCGATGTCTTCCTCGCTCTGGGCGTTGCCGAACGCCAGGTGGGTGTGCACGTCTACCAGCCCCGGCATGACGAAGTCGCCGCGCACTTCGCGGTCACCGGGCAATGGGCGTGGCGCCTGGGCCGTCGCGCCAACATGGCGTATCAGGCCGTTTTCGATGATCAGCGTCTGTTGCTGGCGTGCCTGAAGGCTGGCGCCATCGAACAGGGTGGCGCAGTGAAGGTGCAGGGCGCTCATGGTCGGGTTCTACTCGTCTTGTTGTTTCCGGCAGGCTATGTGCCTGCGGCGGCAGGCACCATCAGATCCTGTCGTTGGCCACCCATTGATGGCATCGATACCTGCCGCAACCCCTGTGGCTGCCGGGTTGCCCGGGCCGGCAGGGGGCAATGGCCAGGTATCGTCAGTGTCGATGGCAGGCATGGATATCCACGATTGTTCCTTATGCTGGGGGTGAGGTGAGGATGTGCCGCTCAATCAATCCTGAAGGAAGTACCATGAAGGCTATTGGTGATGAGTTGCTGAGCCTTGAAGCCGAACGCCAGCGCGCCTTGGTCCACGAGGACCATGAGCAGCTCGAGGTGCTGTTCGACGATGATCTGCTTTATGTCCACACCACGGGGCTGGTGCAGGACAAAGGACAGTACCTGGATTATGCCCGCAATGCCGTGCGCTACCTGGCCGTGGATCGCGGTGAGCTGACGGTGCGGGTGTTTGCCGACGGGCTGGCGCTGATGAGCGGGGTGCAATGCAACCTGCTGCAAAAACGCGGCGGCGGCGAACCGGTGCGCGCCGAAGGTTTCGCCACGCAGCTTTGGGTCAAACGGGAGAAGGGGTGGCGGATCGCATCATTCCACGGTACGCGGGCACCGGCCTGATGACGGCATGAACCGCTGACAGGCACCGGGGCAGTCGCCATAAAGGCTGCCCCGGCACCTTCACCAGCAAGGGTTCAGGCGGTATGCCCGCCGAGCGTTTCGGCAACCCAGTCGGCGATGAACTGGCCGGCATTGATGCTGTTGTCGAAGCTTGAATGCTGCACGCCGCCTTCGCGCTCAGTGAAGACCTTCAATTCGCGCTTGGGGCTGTTGACCAGCTGCTCGTAGGTGCGATGGGCCCACTTGAGCGGGATCTGCGAGTCCTTTTCGCCGTGGGTCACCAGGAAGGGGACGCGAATGCGGTCGAGCACGCCATCAAGGTGCACGTTTTCGGCAGTGGTCATGAATTCGTCCATGTCCTTGGCGCCCCAGACCCAGCACACGTGCGCCCAGTAATGCGGCACCGGGAAGTCGCCTTCCTTCTCCAGGCGACGCTTCTGTACATCCCGCCAGTCGTGGTTGGCGCCCCACACCACACCGCAGGCGAAGCGCGGTTCGAAGGCCACCGCACGTGGGCAGTAGTAACCCCCCAGCGATACCCCTTCCATACCGATGCGCTTGGGGTCGACTTCCGGGCGGGTTTCCAGCCAGTCCACTACGCGGCTGGCCCAATGCTCGCTGTCGTAACGCGCGGTCAGGCCTTGCAGGCGCAACGCCTCGCCCGTGCCGGGTTGGTCGATGATCAGCGAGGACACGCCACGTTTGGCCAGCCACGCTGGCAGACCGACGCGGTACTTCATCTCTTTGGTCGAATCCAGCCCGTTGACCTGCACCAGCAGTGGTGCCGGGCCGGTCGTGCCTTCGGCGCGCACGAGCAGCCCGCTCAGATGCTGGCCTTCGTAGGGGATTTCCACCCGCTCGCAGTTTTCCCGGGACAGGTCGATGCCGCGGGCGAAGGTCTCGAGAAAACGCTGGTACAGGGCCTCGCGCCCTGGCGCACCATGCGCCTGCAGGCGTTCGCAGGTCAGGTAGTAAGTGGCAGCGCGGTTGTATTTTTCGCCAGCGGACAGGCATCGGCCTGCGGCCTCGTCTTCTTCGGCCAGGGCGCAGAGCTTGTCGGCCATCTTCGACCAGGTTTCGCGAAACGCCTGGGTGCCGGCGGCGTCGGGTTGCAGGGCCGCCTCCTGCAGCGGCGCGCACATCGCTTCGATCTCGCCCAGGCGGGCGCCCATTTCGATGGCCAGGTCCACCGAGAGATTCCAGACATAGTTGGTGGGGAAGTAACGGAACATTGTTGTTGTCCTTCTGCGGTCGTTGAGTCCGGCGCCTGACAATTGCGACAGGTACGCAAGGCGCTGTCCGAAGGCAAGGTACGCAGACACGGCGAGGTGGGGCCAATCGTGAACAAGGATGCGAGGTATCGCCAAACGCGATGCCCCGGCGACGTTGCGCCGGCCGGGGCGATGGCTGCCGCTCAGGCGCTGGCGAGCAGGGCGTCGGGTTGCTGGTCGACGTGCTGAATGAAGTCGCTGATGCGTTCACGCAACCAGCGGTGCATGGGGTCACCCTCCATGCTGCGGTGCCAGAGCATGAATTCGCGCATCACCGGGATCTTCACCGGTGGCGGCAGGATGCGCAGGGGCAGGTAGCGGGCATACAGCTGCGCCAGGCGCCGGTGCATGGTGGCCACGCGGGGGGTGCCTACCAGCAGCTGCGGCAGGGTGTTGAAGTCGTTGGTAATCACTTCCAGGCGGCGGTTGAAGCCGTACTGGTTCATGAACCAGTCCTCGATGCTCAGGTGCCGGTTACGGCCAAAGCCCACCGAGATATGCCCCATCTGCATGTACTGCTCCAGCGTCAGGCTCTCGCCGACTTGCGGATTGTCGCGCCAGACCACGCACACGTGGTCTTCCTCGAACAACAGCTGCGACGGGTGGCCATCGATGAGGTAACGCTCGGGCACGATCATCATGTCGACTTCGCCGCGCATCAGAAGCTCGGCGCTGTTGTCACCGGGGCTGATCATTTCGAAGGTGATGTGCGGCGCCTGAAGGTGGATTTTCTGGATGACCTGGGCGAACAGCACGCTGATCAGGTAGTCCGAGGTCACCAGGCGCAGGTGCCGTTTGCTGCTCGAGGGGTCGAACACCGGCTTGGCGGTAATCGAGGAGCGGATGGTCAGCAGCACCTCGCGCACCGGCTGGGCCAGCTCCAGTGCATAGGGTGTGGGCTGCATCTTGCGGCCGACCTGCACCAGCAGTTCGTCCTCGAAAAACGTTCTCAAGCGGCCCAGCACCCCGCTGGTGGCCGATTGCGTCATGTGCAGGCGTTCAGCGGCACGGGTGATGTTCTGCTCTTCGAGCAGGACATCCAGTGCGACCAGCAGGTTCAGATCCAGGTGGTGAAAGCGCATGGTGATAGCTCACGGTTCTTGTAGTTATTTTCGCGATACCTTCCCGCCGCATTGCCGATACGTCAAGGCCAATCCGCTGTCCACCCGAGCCAACGCCAGGCGCCATGGGCTTGCGCACAGGTATCGCGATTACCGATGCCTCGCATCCTGACTCGCGATTGGTCAGCCTGGCCGATCAGCCAGCAATCTGCCCTCCAGTCGAGCGGCCTGCCCGCCGCGCCGACCTGCTACCGGTGACCCTGGCTGGCACCGAACAACAATTTCAATGGAGTGGTAGCCATGAACATTCTTGGACTCGACGCACTGGTATTCGGCGTCGACGATATCCAGGCCTGCGCCGATTGCCTGCGTGATTACGGCCTCACAGCCGTACAACTGGATCCCGACGGTGGCCGTTTCGAAGCACTCGACGGCACTGCGATCATCATCCGTCACGGCGATGACCCCCACCTGCCGCCGGCGCTGGGCCCGACCCCATCGCTGCGTGAAACCGTTTACGGCGTGGCAGCGACGCAGGACCTTGAGGCCATCGCCGACGAGCTGGGGCGCGACCGCGAGGTGCGCCGTGACGAGCAGGGTGTGCTGCACAGTGTCGACGACCTGGGCTTTGCCATCGCCTTCCAGGTCTCCTGCAGACGCAGCTTCCAGGCGCCGGCCGACCTCACCAACGCTCCCGGTAGCGCGCCGCAGCGCCCACTCAACCAGTTGGGCATCACGCTGGACATGCCAGCGCAGCCGCGCACCTTGTCTCATGTGGTGTACTTCGTGCCCGATGCGGCCAAAGGCGAAGCCTTCTATCGCGACCGCCTGGGCTTCGTCACCACTGACAGTTTCATCGGCGTCGGCCCGTTCATGCGTACCGCTGGCATGGACGATCACCACTGCCTGTTCATGATCCAGACGCCGCCACACATGCAGGGCTGCGAGCATTTCACCTTCCATATGGGCAGCGGCACGGAAGTGTTGCTGGCCGGCAATCGCTTCCAGCAAAAGGGCTGGACCAGTTTCTGGGGCCCGGGCCGTCACCTGCTGGGCTCGAACTGGTTCTGGTACTTCAACAGCCCGCTGGGCTGCCACATCGAGTACGACGCCGACATGGACAAGCATGACGATGAGTGGGCGGCGCGCCAGGCACCGATGTCGGCCGACAACTCGCAGCTGTTCCTTTTCGCTTCGCGGGAGAAGTGGGCGCCCGGTGGCCCACCGCCAAAGCAGCCCTGAGCTGTGCCTTGCGTGGCGCTGTGCCCGCTCGCGGAACTGGGCGAGGGCAAGGCACGCGGCTTCGACCCGCAGGGCAGGGGGGCAGACAGCCTGTTCGCCCTGCGGCACCGCGGCGTTGTGCGTGTTTACCGCAACCGGTGTCCGCACCTGCTGGTACCGCTGGAGTACCGCAAGGACCGCTTCCTCAGTGCCGATGGCCAGTGGGTGGTCTGCTACGCCCATGGCGCACGCTTTCGGCCTGACGATGGCACCTGCGTTCACGGCCCTTGCCGTGGCGATGCGCTGCAGGCGCTTGATCACCGCGAGGTGGACGGCTGGCTGGTAGTGCCGCTGCAACAGTTGCACCCCTGAGGTATCGCGCCGCGTGATAGGTCGCATCCCAGGACTCGATTGGTCAAAGCCCGGCGCTGCCGGGAAGCTGTGCCCAAGGCACAGGAAATGCCCGCCGCCCACGCTGCGGCGAACAACAAGAACAAGACGTGAGGGATGCCATGAATACTGTGAGCAACGTACTGATCGTGGGCGGCGGGATTGGCGGGCTGTGCGCCGCCATCGCGCTGCGCCGCAAGGGGATGGCGGTCGACCTGGTCGAACTCAAGACCGAGTGGACCGTCTACGGCGTCGGCATCATCCAGCAGAGCAACGTGGTGCGCGAGATGCACCGCCTGGGGGTGCTCGATGCCTACCTGAGCGCGGCCTACGCCTTCGAGGACGTAGCCATCTACACCACTGAAGGCCACCAGCTGGCGCGTATTCCGGGGCAGCGCCTGGCCGGCCCGCAGTACCCGGCCAACGTCGGTATCTCCCGCCGTGCCTTGCACAAGGTGCTGAGCGAAACCGCCATCGAACTCGGTACCCAGGTGCGCCTAGGCACCTCTGTGGAGAGCTTCGAGCAGGATGCCACTGGCGTGGACGTGCTGTTCAGCGATGGCCGCCAGGGGCGCTATGCGTTGGTGGTCGGTGCCGATGGCCTGTACTCGAAGATCCGTGGTTTGCTGTTCGGTGATGCCTACCAGCCGCAATTCACCGGCCAGTCGGTATGGCGTCACAACTTCCCGCGCGCAGCCGGTATCGACCACCTGGCCAATTACCAGGGCCCCTCGGGCAATGCTGGGCTGGTGCCGCTGGCCGACAACCTGATGTACCTGTTCACCACCTCCCATGAACCGGGCAACCCGTGGATGGACCCGGCCGGGCTTGCTGCTGGCCTGCGCCAGCGCCTGGCGGGGTTTGGCGGGTTGATCGGTGAGCTGCGCGAACAGATCCGTGACAGCGCAGAGGTCGTCTACAAGCCACTGGAGGCGGTGTTCGTCGACGAGCCCTGGTACCGCGGCCGCGTGCTGCTGATTGGCGATGCGGCCCATGCCACCACACCGCACCTGGGGCAGGGTGCGGGCATGGCCATCGAAGACGCCGTGGTGCTGGCCGAAGCGCTGACCGCCGGCGGCAGCCTGGACGAGCAGTTGCAGTGCTTCATGGGCCGCCGTTTCGAGCGCTGCAAGTTCATCAGCGACATGTCGCTGCTGGCGGGCGAGAAAGAGGTCCAGCGTGACCCGTCCTTTGACCGCATCGGCCTGGTCAAGCAGATGCTGGAGGTCACGGCCCGGCCGATCTGATACCTGTGCCCGGCGCACCCTGCCTTGCTGGCGCGCCGCGACGCATGCCAACACCGACACAAGAACAAGAAAGAGGAAACCACGATGTTGACTCGTAAAGGTGCAACCGCCCGGCCGTTGCCGCCGCTCAAACCCCTCACCCTGGCGATTTTTGCGCTCGCGGCCAGCCAGGCCCAGGCGCTGCAATTCGATACTGGCAACCCGGACCTGAGGGTACGCTGGGACAATACCCTGAAGTACAGCGCCGCCTGGCGCACCCAGGATGCCAGCAGCAAACTCACCGAGGGGCAGACGGCACTGAACCTGGATGATGGTGACCGCAACTTCGACAAAGGCCTGATTTCCAACCGGCTGGACCTGCTGTCAGAGCTGGATGTGACCTACGGCAACGTCGGCGCCCGGGTCAGTGGCGCGGCCTGGTATGACGATGTCTACAACCAAGGTACCGACAATGGCGACCCCAGCCGCGCCAACAGCTATTCGGTAGATTTCGACGAGTTCACCGATGACACCCGCACCTTGCACGGGCGCAAGGGCGAGCTGCTCGATGCGTTCATCTTTGGCAAGGCCGAGATCGGTGAACTGCCGGTGTCTGGCCGCCTGGGCCGTTACGCCATGCAGTGGGGCGAGAGCCTGTTCTACGGAATGAACGGCATCGCCGGGGGCATGGCGCCGGTGGATGTGGTCAAGGGCCTGTCGGTGCCCAACACCCAGTTCAAGGAGCTGATCCGCCCGGTGCAGCAGATTTCCGGGCAGTTGCAGCTGACGCCGGATGTTTCCCTGGGCGCCTACTACCAGTTCGAGTGGGAGGCCAACCGCCTGCCGGCAGCCGGTAGCTATTTCTCCAACGACGACTTCTTTGGGGACGGCGCAGAGCGCATGTTCGTTGGCGCGCCGGTGTTCCCTGGTGGCCAGCCACTGGCCTTCTATCATGGCAACGACAAGGAAGCCAAAGACTCGGGGCAGGGCGGTGTGCAGTTGCGTTGGCGCACCGAGACCGTGGACTGGGGGCTCTATGCCATTCGCTTCCACGACAAGTCACCGCAGCTCAACGTACGCCCCGACTTCGCCAACCTCGACCCGGTCAGTGGCAAGGCCGGCGAGTTCTACTGGGTGTACCCCGAGGGCATCGAGGCACTGGGCGCCAGTTTTTCCACCACCCTGGGCAACTTCAACGTCGCTGGCGAGCTTTCCACCCGTTGGAACCAGCCACTGGCCTCGACCAACCAGCATGCACTGGCGACGGGCGAGGTGATCGACAACGACGACAACCCGGTCTACGCCACCGGCCGCACGCTGCATGCCAACGTCTCCTGGCTGGCGAGCCTGGAGCCTAACTTCATTGCCGCCGAGTCGACCTTCCTGGGCGAGATTGCCTGGAACCGGGTGATGAGCGTGAGCAAGAACGCCGACGCCGTCGACCCCAACGCTGACCGGGACGCCACCAGCCTGCGCCTGGTCTTCGAACCGATGTACCGGCAGATCTACCCAGGCCTGGACCTCTCGGTGCCGATCGGGGCGAGCTACACCAACGGTGCCTCGATGGCCTTGGGTACCGGCTTTGGCACCGACCATGGCGGCGACCTGAACATCGGCCTGAAGGGCAACTATCTCAATACCTGGAGCCTTGGCCTGACCTACACGCATTACTACGGCCCGGAAAACACCTTCCTCGATGCCGACAACAACTACACCTTCGAACAGTCGCTCAAAGACCGCGACTTCATCGCCTTCACCGTCAGCCGTACCTTCTGACCGAGGACTACCCGATGAAACACAACAATAAAGTCGTTTCCCTGTTCACTGCCCTGAGTGCCTCGCTGCTGCTCGCCCACGGCGCTTTTGCCGCGGTGTCCCCCGAGCAGGCGGCAACGCTCAAGACCACACTGACCCCATTGGGCGGCGAGCGTGCCGGCAATGCCGACGGCAGTATCCCCGCCTGGACCGGCGGTTACACCCAGGTCGACGCCGCTTACAAGGACGGCGGCAAGCGTGGCGACCCGTTCGCCGCTGACAAGCCGCTGCTGACCATCACTGCGCAGAACATGACGCAGTACGCTGACAAGCTGACCCCAGGCATCCAGGCGATGCTGAAGAAGTACCCCGACAGCTACCGGTTGGACGTCTACCCGACCCACCGCAGCGCTGCCGCACCGCAATCGGTGTATGACGCAACCTTTGCCAACGCCACCAGCGGCAAGTTGGTGGACGGCCCTGCCGGCGCCATGCCCGAAGGCGCCTCCGGGGGCATTCCGTTCCCGATCCCGGGCAATGGCGTAGAAGCCATGTGGAACCACCTGCTGCGCTGGCGCGGGGCCTCGTGGCACGCCAGCTTCAACCAGTACCTGACCACCGCCGACGGCAAGCACGTGCTGACCAACGATTCGCGCGCCGATTTGCAGATGCCCTGGTATCTGCCTGGGGGCAGTGGTGACAAAGGTGTGTTCTGGTCCATCCGCATGACCAACGATGGGCCGCCATTGCGGGCGGGCGAGGCCATCACCGGCCTTGAAAACCTCAATGCCGATAAAGCGGCGGTGTGGACCTACCTGCCTGGTCAGCGCCGCGTGCGCCGCCTGCCCAATGCCTGCTGCGACACGCCGACCCCAGCTACAGCGGGGGTGATGAGTTTCGACGAACTGTACGTGTTCAACGGCCGCCTGGACCGCTTCGACTGGAAGCTGGTGGGCAAGAAAGAGATGTACATCCCCTACAACGCCAACAAGGTGTTTACCGCCGCCAACGCCGAAGCGCTGCTCGACCCGCATCACCTCAAGCCACAAGCCATCCGCTGGGAACTGCATCGGGTGTGGGTGGTGGAGGCGACGCTCAAGGAGGGCCAGCGTCACGTGATGCCCAAGAGCACCTACTACCTCGATGAAGACACCTGGGCGGCGGTGCTGGGTGAGCGATACGACGCACGCAACCAGTTGGCCAAAGTGGTCTGGACCTCGCCGGTGGTACTGCCTGACCTGCCTGGCGTGGTGACCTTGACCAACGGCTTCTATGACCTGCTGTCCGGCGCGTGGTTTGCCGGCGATCTGTTTGCCGGCAAGCAGGAGCAGTACCGCATCGTGCCGCCCTACAAGGACTCGGTATTCACCGCCGATGCCATGGCGGGTGAGGGCGTGCGCTGAGCAGGCGCCTTGCACCTGGGCTGTATCGACTACAAGAACAAAAGGTTGCGTGCGATGAACAAGATGCTCCATGGCTGGCTGCTGGCCGCCTGTTGCGCGCTGCCCCCGGCCTACGCCGGCGGTAGCGTGGATGTGCTCTCGCAGCCCGCAGTGCAGGGCCCCCAGGCCTTGCGAGCGGTGTTGCAGGATGTGGCCCGTGCCGGTACGCGCCTGGTGTCGGTGGGCGAACGTGGCGTGGTGCTGCTCTCGGATGACAACGGCAAGGCCTGGCGCCAGGCCAAGACCGTGCCGGTGAGTGTCAGCCTGACCGCGGTGCAGTTCGTCGACGAGCGCAACGGCTGGGCGGTTGGCCACGCCGGCGTAGTGCTGCGCAGCGAGGATGGCGGCGAGCACTGGACTTTGCAGCTCGACGGCAAGCGCGCCGCTGCGCTGGAGTTGCAGGCAGCCGAGGCATCTGCTGATGAGCGCCGTTTGGCCGCGGCACAACGGCTGCTGGCCGACGGTGCCGACAAGCCGTTGCTGGCGCTGAGCTTTGCCGATGCGCAGCACGGCCTGGTCGTGGGCGCCTACGGCCTGGCCATGATCACGGCCGACGGCGGGCGCAGCTGGCAGTCCGGCATGGGCCTGTTGCCCAACCGCCGCGGCCTGCACCTGTATGCCTTGGCACGTCAGGGCGCTGACGTGTATGTCGCCGGCGAACAGGGCCTGCTGCTGCGTTCGCGCGATGGCGGTGCTCATTTCGAGGCTTTGCAAGGCCCTTATGACGGGAGCTACTTCGCTGCCAGCGTGCTGCCCAACGGGCGGCTGCTGGTCGGCGGGTTGCGCGGTTCGTTGTTTGCCTCCGATGACGGCGGTGCCAGTTTCCAGGCGTTGGCCAACCCGATTCCTGCTTCGCTCAACGGCATCCGCGTCGCCGGTGATCACGTGTTGCTGGCCAACCAGGCCGGGATGCTGCTGCGCAGCAGCCTCAGCGACTTTGCCGCGCATCCCTTGCCGGTCTCCGATGGCCTGCCACTGACTGCCGCCACCACTGCCGCCGACGGTGCCATCGTCGCCGTCGGCATGGCCGGTGCACGCCGCCTGGCACCTTCTTCTTCCTCTTCCACGAAGGACTGAGCCATGCATGCCATGAATCCGCCCGCGCCTTGCAGCGGCCGTCTCGATGACTTCGACAACATGTCCGGGTCGCTGCTGGAGCGTGCACTGTTCAACCACCGGGCGCTGGTCCTGCTGTTGTGCCTGGCCGCGACCTCGCTGCTTGGCTGGCAGGCCACGCGCCTGACGCTCAACGCCAGCTTCGAGAAGACGATTGCGCGCGATCACCCATTCGTCCACAACTACCTGGAACACCGCCAGGAACTTGCCGGCCTGGGCAACGCGGTGCGCATCGCCGTGGCCAACCCCAGTGGCAGCATCTACGACAAGGACTATCTGCACAGCCTGCAGCAGCTCAACGACGCGGTGTACCTGCTGCCGGGCGTCGACCGTGCGGCGATGAAGTCGCTTTGGACCCCCTCAACCCGCTGGGCCGGGGTGACCGAGGAGGGCCTGGAAGGCGGCCCGGTGATCCCCGACGGCTACGACGGCGGCCTCGCGAGCCTCGAAGCGCTCAAGCGCAACGTCGAACGCTCAAACGAGATCGGCCAGTTGGTGGCCTTCGACCAGCGTTCGAGCATCGTCTACGTGCCGCTGCTGGAAACGACGCCGGACGGCAAGGCGCTTGACTACACCGCCTTCGCCAGCGAACTGGAAACCCTGCGTGAACGCTTCCAGCAGCAGGGTGTGCAGATTCACATCACCGGCTTCGCCAAGGTGGTGGGCGATCTGATCGATGGGCTGAGGCAGATCCTGCTGTTCTTCGCCGCCGCCATCGCCATCACGGCTGTCGTGCTCTATTGGTACACCCGATGTGCGCGCAGTACGGCGCTGGTGGTGACCTGCTCACTGGTGGCAGTGATCTGGCAAATGGGCCTGCTGCCGGTGCTGGGATACGAACTGGACCCGTACTCGGTGCTGGTGCCGTTTCTGGTGTTCGCCATCGGCATGAGCCATGGCGCACAGAAGATGAACGGCATCATGCAGGACATCGGCCGCGGCATGCACCGCCTGGTGGCGGCGCGCTTCACCTTCCGCCGGCTGTTCCTGGCCGGGCTCACTGCGCTGTTGTGTGATGCAGTGGGCTTTGCGGTGCTGATGATCATCCGTATCCAGGTGATCCAGGACCTTGCCGTCATCGCCAGCCTCGGCGTGGCGGTGCTGATCTTCACCAACCTGATCCTGCTGCCGGTGCTGCTTTCCTATGTCGGCGTCAGCGCCCGAGGTGCGCGCCGTAGCCTGCGCGCCGAAGAGGCGGAGGCAAGCGGGGCGCAGAAGCACGCGATGTGGCGCCTGCTGGACCACTTCACCCGGCGCCGCTGGGCGGCGTGGTGCATTGCACTGGCAGTACTGATGGCCGCTGGCGGATTCGCCGTGAGCCTGCACCTGAAAGTCGGTGACCTGGATGCTGGCGCCCCCGAGCTGCGTGCGGACTCGCGTTACAACCGCGACAACGCCTTCATCACCGAGCATTACGGTGCCAGCAGTGACGTGTTTGCGGTGATGGTGCGCACGCCAGCCGGCGGCTGCTCGGCCTACGATACCCTCAAGCGTGTGGACGACCTTGACTGGCAGTTGCGCGGCCTGCCGGGCGTGGACTCGACCAACTCACTGGCGCTGCTCAACCGCAGGGTACTGGTTGGCCTGTCTGAAGGCAGCCCGAAGTGGTACGAGCTGGTGAACAACCAGGCGACCCTGAACATGGTCACCGCCAACGCCCCGCGCGGGCTGTACAACGATGACTGCAGCCTGCTCACGCTCTATGCCTACCTCACTGACCACAAGGCCGACACGCTTGCGCGGGTGGTGGACAGCGTGCAGGCCTTTGCCCGCGACAACGACAGCGAACAGGCCACCTTCCTGCTCGCTGCCGGCAGCGCCGGCATCGAGGCCGCCACCAACCAGGTGGTGAAACAGGCCAACCGCGACATGCTCTGGTGGGTTTATGGGGCCGTCATCCTGCTTTGCCTGGTGACCTTCCGCTGCTGGCGTGCGGTGCTTTGCGCGGTGTTGCCGCTGGTGCTCACCTCGATCCTTTGCGAAGCGTTGATGGTGGCGTTGGGCATCGGCGTGAAGGTGGCGACCTTGCCTGTGATCGCGCTCGGCGTCGGCATCGGAGTGGACTACGCGCTTTATGTGATGAGCATCGTGCTGGCCCAGCTGCGACAGGGGGCGAGCCTTTCCCAGGCGTATTACCGCGCGCTGCTGTTCACCGGCAAGGTGGTGATGCTGACTGGCGTGACCCTGGCCATTGCGGTGGGCACCTGGATCTTCTCGCCGATCAAGTTCCAGGCAGACATGGGCGTGCTGCTGGCCTTCATGTTCGTGTGGAACATGGTTGGGGCACTGGTCCTGCTGCCGGCACTGGCCTACTTCCTGCTGCCGCAAGGCCAGGTGCGTTCGCAGGCGGATCCGGTGTTGCCTGCTCGTGAGCCTTTGTCGCAACAGTGCCTGGCAGGCGCTGAACTCACCCCGCGCCAGGCGAAGCTTCATTCGCTGGAGGAGGTGAGCCATGGCCGCTGAACGTATCGCCGGCAGTGTTCAGGCGCTGCTATTGCTGTTCGGCAGCTGCCTGCCGGTGCTGGGGGCAGTGCTGATCGCGCCTGTGCTGCCACGCATGCAGATGCATTTCACCGAGACGCCCGGCGTCGCGGTGCTGGTACCGGTCGTGCTGACGCTGCCTGCGCTGGTGATTGCGTTGGCGGCACCATGGGCCGGGATGCTGGCGGACCGTGTCGGCCGACGGTCTTTGCTGCTCGCCAGCATGCTGCTTTACAGCGTCTGCGGGGTGCTGCCGCTGTGGCTGGATTCACTTGGCCTGATCATCGCCAGCCGCGCCGGCATTGGCCTGGCCGAAGCCGGGATCATGACCTGCTGCACCACATTGATGGGTGACTACTTCGATGGCCAGCGCCGGGAGCGCCTGTTTGCCCTGCAAATGGTCGCCACTTCGCTGTCAGCCGCCCTGTTCATGGGGCTGGGCGGGGCACTGGGCGAGAACAGCTGGCGTACGCCGTTCGCGCTGTATGCAGTCGGCGTGTTGTGCCTGCCGCTGATGGCCTTGCTGTTGTGGGAACCTCAGGCCCGCCGTGTCGAACCTCAACACGCCCAGGCTTCACGCTTTCCCTGGGCCGCCTTGGCGCCGATCTACCTGCTGACCGGCCTGGCAGGTGTGAGCCTGTTCATCGTACCTGTGCAGGTTGGTTACCTGCTGCAACTGCTGCAGGTGGATGCGCCCCAGCAGGTGGGCCTGACCATGGGCGCCAACCAGCTCGGCGTGCTGGCCGGCGCACTGGCCTTCCGTTTGCTGGCCCGCCAGCCTGCTGGCCGCCTGCTGGCGCTGGGGTTTGCCACGGCGGGGCTTGGCGGCGGGCTGATGGCGCTTTCCACCAGCCACGCAATGGTGGTGTTGGCCGTAATGGTCAATGGCCTGGGCGTGGGCCTGTTGCTGCCCACCCTGATCAGCCAGGTCATGCAGCACGTCGGTTTCGACCAGCGCGGCCGGGCCACGGGCGGCTTCACCGCAGCGATTTTCGCCGGTGAATTCATCAGCCCTTTGCTGGTGCTTGCGCTGACCGGCGGCGCGGCGCCGCATCTGCCCCAGGCGCTGCTACTGGTTGCCCTCAGCCAACTGATCCTGGCGCCGCTGTGCCTGCTGCTGTTGCGTCGCGCCCGCGCGGCGGGCGCAGTGGGGGCGCTGTGAACGATCAGCTTTCCAACACAGGCCCAGGTGCCGCCCCTGGCACCGGCCACGGTAATTGACAGGAGACAGCATGCAGTCACTTGCAACCTTCAAACGCGTCGTCACCGGCCACGACTCCCAAGGGCAGGCGGTAGTGGCCAGTTGTGGCCCTACGGCGCATGACTTTGCGCTCAAGGCGGTGCCTGGCACGGTGTTCTACGAAGTGTGGAACAGTGCCGGCAGCCCGGCGCTGCTGGATAACGGCGACGACCCGACCGCCCGGCCCCTGCAATTGAGCCCCGGCCCGTTGGGCAGTGTGATCCGCGTGGTGGATATCCCGCCGGACAGCCTGCAGAACCAGGTCAGCGCTGAGCAGGCGGCGGCCGCCTTCGCCGAAATCGGCGAAGCGCATGCCGGCACCGGCAACGCTGATTCAAAGCACAAACTGATGCACCGCACAGAAACCCTGGATTACGGGATCGTCACTGAAGGTGAGGTGTGGCTGGTGCTGGACGGCGACGAGGTACACCTCAAGCGGGGTGACATCGTCGTGCAGCGCGGCACCAACCATGCCTGGAGCAACCGCACCGCGCAGATGGCCCGCATGGTGTTCATCCTGCTTGACGGTCGTTACGCCGAGCAGCTCAAGGAGGTGCTGCCATGAAGCTCGCCACACTCAATGACGGTAGCCGCGCTGGCCGCCTGCTGGTGGTTGCCCGCAACCTGGAGCGGGCGGTGGAGGCCAGCAGCATCGCCGCTACGCTGCAGGCTGCACTGGACGACTGGGCGCAGGTCGAGGGCGACCTGCAGCAATTGTATGAGCAACTCAACGCCGGGCAGGCCCCGGGTGCGTTCGACCTTGACCTGGCACTGCTCGCCGCGCCGCTGCCCCAGGCCAGGCAGTGGCTGGACGCTTCATCCTTCCTCAGCCACGGCGAGCTGATGCAGAAGGCCTTCAACCTGGACCCCATCGATGGCGTCGAGCACATACCGTTGATCTATCAGGGGGCCGGCGACGACTTTCTTGGGCCGCGGGCCGACATTCCCTTGCCCAGCGAGGCCCACGGCATCGATTTCGAGGGCGAGTTCGCGGTGCTGGTCGATGACGTGCCCATGGGCTGCCCGCCGGACCGGGCCTTGCAGCATGTGCGTCTGGTGCTGCAACTCAACGACGTCAGCTTGCGTGCACTGGCGCCCAGGGAAATGAAGACCGGCTTCGGCTTTGTCCAGGCCAAGCCCGCCAGCAGCTTTGCTCCGGTGGCGGTTACCCCCGACGAACTCGGCGACGCCTGGCGCGACGGTCGTGTGCACCTGCCGTTGAACGTGGAGTGGAACGGCGAGTGGTTTGGCCACCCCCATGGCGGAGCCATGCATTTCGGGTTCCACCAACTGATCGCTCACGCGGCGCTGACCCGGCGCCTTAGCGCCGGCACCTTGATCGGCTCGGGTACCGTGTCCAACGCGGACCGTTCCGTAGGGTCGGCGTGCATCGCTGAGCGCCGTGCCATTGAAACCATCGCCCACGGTGCACCGCGCACGGCCTTCATGCGCTTCGGCGACCGCGTGCGGATGGAGGCACGGGATACCTCAGGCGAGGTGCTGTTCGGCGCCATCGAGCAGCGTGTGGTGCCGGGAGGTTGGCAATGCGCGTGATGGTCAGCGGGGCCAATGGCTTCGTCGGTCGCCAGCTGGTAGGGCGCCTGCTGGAGGCGGGGACGCTGCGCGGGCAGCGCATCCAGGCATTGCTGGTGCTGGACCAGCAACTGGACGGGTTGCCCGACGATGCGCGGCTACGGCGCCATTACGGCAGTGTCACCGACCCTGCCTTGTTGCGCCGGGCGCTGGCCGATGGTGTGGATGTGGTGTTCCACCTGGCCAGTCTGCCCGGGGGCGCCGCAGAGGCGCAGTACGAGCTGGGTTACCAGGTGAATCTGCAGGGCAGCCTGGAGCTGCTCGACCAGTTGCGCAATGCCCGGCAACCGCCAGTGCTGGTGTACGCCAGCAGTGTTGCGGTGTATGGCGGCGATCTGCCCCAGCGCATGGATGAAGACCAGCCGGCCGCACCACAACTGTCCTATGCGGCCCACAAACGCATGGTGGAAATCGCACTGCAGGACCTGGCGCGTCGCGGCGAGGTGGATGGCCGCGCGCTGCGCCTGCCCGGCATCGTCGCCCGGCCGCGCGAGCCGAACGGCCTGCGCTCGGCGTTCATGAGCGACTTGTTGCACGCCTATGCGGCTGGCGAACCCTATACCTGCCCGGTCTCGGCTCAAGCAAGCGCCTGGTGGATGTCGGCGCGCTGTTGCGTGGACAACCTGCTGCATGCCGCCGAACTGCAAGACCCGGGCTACGGGCGGATCTGGCAGTTGCCCGTGCTGCACTTGTCGATCGCCCAGGTGCTTGCCGGGCTGCAGGCCTGCCTTGGCGACGAGAACCATGCATGCATCAGCTTCGATCCCGAGCCACAGCTCGAAGCGCTGTTCGGTCGTTATCCACCCTTGCGCACAACCCAGGCCCGCAAGCTGGGCTTCTGCCATGACGGCTCAGTGCTTGGCCTGCTGCGCAACGCCCTTGATCTGCCACCGCGCCGCAGTATTGCGGCAACCCGTAAAGGAATGTGTGCATGAACGTGAACAAGCGTCGCTTGCTGGACCTTTCTGTAACCCTGGACAACAACCCCTACACCGACCCACCGCCTTTGCTGCCAAAGATCGACTACATGGACCACCAGCAGGGCTGGCCGGAAATGGCCGCGATGTTCCCTGGCCTGCGCAAGGAAGACCTGCCGGGCGATGAGTCGTGGGCAGCTGAACGGCTGCAGATCACCACCCACAGCGGTACGCACATGGATGCGCCCTGGCATTATGCGTCCACCACCAATGGCGGCGAGCGGGCGTTCGGCATCGATGAGCTGCCTTTGGAGTGGTGCCTGCAGCCGGGTGTGAAGCTGGATTTTCGCCACTTGCCGGACGGCCACGTGGTGACGGCGGCGCAGGTGGAGGCCGAACTGGCTCGCATCGGCCATCAACTGCAGCCGCTGGACATCGTGCTGGTCAATACCCGCGCAGGCAGCCTGTTTGGCCAGCCCGGCTACCTCGAAGCCGGGGTCGGCATGGGCCGCGAAGCGACGCTTTACCTGTTGGAGCGGGGCGTAAGGGTGGTCGGCACCGATGCCTGGAGCTGGGATGCACCGTTCAAGTACACCCGTGATCGTTTCAGCGCCACGGGCGATGCGTCGATCATCTGGGAAGGCCACAAGGCTGGCCGCGACATCGGGTATGGGCAGATGGAGAAACTGGCCAACCTGGAGCAGCTTCCGGCCTATGGCTTCATGGTCAGTTGCTTCCCCTACAAGATCCGCCAGGCATCCGCCGGGTTCGTTCGGGCAGTGGCCATCTTCGATTAGCAAGGCTGGCGGCCAGCCGCCGAGCTGGCCGCCCATCCCGGTACAACGATGGCGAGGTGAACTTTATCGGGCGTCCAGGCTTCCTCTGTTACAGCAGCGGTTGCCCCGGTGGGGCTGCCAGCGCTGCATCACGCCAAAGGTTGAGGAGGGGCAATGAAGACGCAAAGCACGCTAGCGCCTGAAAAAGCAGGCCAGGCAAAGGGCCAAGGTGAAGTAGAGCGGGACAACGATGCCCGTCGGCCAGACGGCTCAAGCGGTACGGCGCATGATTCCACCGCGCAGCAAACCGCGCGAGGCAAGGGGCCGCACTCGTCCGAGCACGCCGACGCCGAGGATGACCTGGGCTTTGACCCGGACTCACCGGATCTGGACGACCCGCAGGTTGATCCCCAAGGGCCGGCCAAGCCGCCCAGGGATGTGGAGAAAAAGGCAACATGATCGAGGCCGTGAGCGCGGATGTGCTGGGTGATGTTCAGCGCACCCGCTCACGGCTTTGTACCGAAAGCTCCAGGGCTTTTTGCATGTCCAGCCGCGCAGAACGCCCCACGTCCCGGTCATGCAACTGAAAGTTGCGCTCGGAGGGCAGGATCGGTGCGGTGAGGTCTTCGGCGTCCTCTCGCTCGAAGTCGTGATTGCCGCCAATGGTCATGGCGCTACGGCGCAGCAGCATGCGTAGCTGCTCGGGCTGCAGCTGCGGGTTGATCGACAGCATCGCGGCCACAAGGCCGGTGACCATCGGGGTGGCATAGGACGTGCCGCAATGCACCGCGCCGGGCTGGCCTGCCTGGCGGGTCGAGGCGTGGGCGCAGGCTGCGGCGGTGATGTCGACGCGCATGTCTACATTCGAGGTGCTGCGCTTGACGGCGTAGTTCGGTGACTCGACAGGGGCAGAAGCCTGCCCGCTACGTTGATGGCCGCCCACCACGAGCAGTTGTTCGGTGATGAAGGAGGAGGGCAGGCGATACTCGTCGGTGCCCGAGAACGAGGCGCCGTTGCCGGCCGAGTTGACCACGACCACATCCGGATGGGCTTTGCGCAGCCAGAGAAAGAACTCCTCGAGCAGCTCTTCATAGCCGCCCATGGCAATCCCGGAGCGCAGCAGGGAATCCACCTCATCGCCTTGCACGTTGCGCGCACCGACGCGGTGAATGCCCCAGCTCCAGTTGAGTACGCGCACGCCGTCCTCGACCAGGTTCACCGATGCGGCGATGTTGGCGGTGATACCGGCATCGGAGTTGCGTTCGACAATCACCTCGAAACCACCTGCCGCCTTGTCCAGCCCCCGCAGGAAGCCGGTGTTGCCCCCGTCATCCCAGCCGGCGGCGAGAATGCCGGCGACGGTTGTGCCGTGGTTGTCCGGCTTGCTGGCATCCTGGGCATACACGCAAGTGCGGTGCCCCTCGCAGGCGCCCAGGTAATCGGCAAAATCTGCGGTATCGAAGTCGACATTGCGTTCGATCACCCCGACCCGAACCGGAGTGGGCAGCACCGGCACCTGGCGGCCCGGGATGCGCCGCTGGTAGTAGTGCACCGCATCGAGGAAGCGGTTGGCAGCCCATTCGTCCGAGCCTTGCGCAGGCTTGCTGGCCCCCGGCGCCTTGGGGGCGGCGTGTTCTGCCTCTTCGGCTGCCGATTCCTCCACCACCACCGCGTCCACGCTGGTTTCACCGCCCAGCCGTAACACCAGCGCGTCACGCTGCACCAGGTCCTGGGCGGGCAGGCGCAACTGATACAGGTTCAGAGGAGCGATGCTGCCCACCACCTTGGCCCCGTATTTGCGCGCCAAACGTTCGGCTTCCTGGCGGCCGTCGTGGTCCTCTTCTATCAGCACGCTGACCAGATCGACATAGGTGGTCAGGCCATCCATGTTCCTGGCCACTTCCTTGGGCCCTGCGGCCAGCACATGGTTGTTGCGCAGGGTAAGCCAGGCGGCATTGCTGGCACGCGGGCCGTCCTGCAACCACAGCGGGCCGCTTTGCACGGCCGTGCCGTCCAGTTGCAGGCGCAAGGTATCCCCCTGGCGCTGGACACGCTCCGGGGCCACTGCTTGGCCGCTGAGCAGCAGTTGCGGTGTGGCCTGGCCAAGCCCCTGCACGCGCAGGCACCAGGTTTGCTGCTGGCTGTTCAGCAAGTCGCCGCAGCGTTTGAGCTGTTGCAGGCGCAACGGCTGCTCGGCGAACGCAGCGGTGCTGACAGCCAGCGCCAGGGCAAGGGCAATGCGTGTACGGCCCATGGCTTACTCCATGGCCTCGGCCACGCCCTGATCCTCACCCAGGAAACCACCGCTCTGGTGCTGCCACAGCCTGGCATAGGTGCCGTTCCTGGCGAGCAGTTCGCTGTGGGTTCCCTGTTCTATGATGCGCCCCTCGTCCATGACGATAAGCCGGTCCATGGCGGCGATCGTCGACAGCCGGTGGGCGATGGCGATGACCGTCTTGCCCTCCATCATTTCATTGAGGCTTTCCTGGATGGCGACCTCGACTTCCGAATCCAGCGCGCTGGTGGCTTCATCGAGCAGCAGGATCGGGGCGTTCTTGAGCATGACCCGGGCGATGGCGATGCGTTGGCGCTGCCCGCCTGAAAGCTTGATGCCGCGTTCACCCACCAAGGTGTCATAGCCGCTGTGGCCTTGCCGGTCGCTGAGCTGCTCGATGAATGCGTCGGCCTGGGCGTTGGCTGCGGCGCGGCGTATCTGTTGCTCGGTCGCATCGGGGCGGCCGTAGGCGATGTTGTCGCGGATGGAACGGTGCAGCAGGGAGGTGTCCTGGGTGACCATGCCGATGGCGCTGCGCAGGCTGTCCTGGGTGACCTTGGCAATGTTCTGCCCATCGATACGGATTTCGCCGCTGTCGACGTCGTAAAAACGCAGCAGCAGGTTGATCAGCGTGGACTTGCCCGCACCGGAACGGCCCACCAGGCCGACCTTTTCGCCTGGGCGAATGTGCAGCGTCAGGCCATCGAGCACCTGACGTTCGCCGTTGTAGTTGAAGCTGACATTGTCGAAGTCCACCGCACCACCAGTGGTCTTGAGCACCCCGGCGTTCGGTGCATCCTGCACCTTCGGGCCGCGCGTGAGGGTTTCCATGCCATCCTGCACGGTGCCGATGTTCTCGAACAACGAAGTCATCTGCCACATGATCCAGTGCGACATGCCGTTGACCCGCAGTGCCATGGCGGTAATCGCCGCAACGGCGCCCGTGCCCACTTCGCCCTGGTGCCAGAGCCACAGGGCATAGCCGCCAGCGCCAGCGATCAGGCCGACCACCAGCGCCTGGTTGACGATCTCGAACTGGCTGACCAGGCGCATCTGGCGAAAACCGGTGAGCTTGAAGTCTTCCATGGCCGCCCGCGCAAAGTGCGCTTCACGCTTGGAGTGCGAGAACAGCTTCACCGTAGTGATGTTGGTGTAGGCGTCCGACACTCGCCCGGTCATCGACGAACGCGCGTGGGCCTGCTCCTGCCCCACTTGCCCCAGGCGCGGTACGAAGTACAGCATGGCCAGCCCGAACAGCGCGACCCAGGCAATGAAAGGCAGCATAAGCTTGAGGTCGAAGCCGCCGGCCAGGGCGATGATCGCGATGAAATACACGCCGATGCCCGGTGCGATCTCGATGATGGTGAACAACACCTCGCGCACCGCCAGGGCCGTCTGCATCACTTTGGTGGTGACCCGGCCGGAGAACTCGTCAGAGAAGAACGAAAGGCTCTGACGCAGCATCAGCCGGTGGAAGTCCCAACGCAGCCGCAGCGGCAGGTTGATTGCCAGTACCTGGTGCTGCACCATCGTGCGCAGCGCCACCAGGCCTATGCTGGTCAGCAATACGATGGCGATGCCCCACAACACCCGGGTTTCCTGCCCATCGGCTGCGCCGCCCGCCTGCCAGGCCGAAAGCAGGTCGACGACCTGCCCCAGGAAGGAAAACAGCCAGGCTTCATAGATCGACACCCCGGCGCTGAGCAGCGCAAGGGCGAGCACATAGCCGCGAGCCCCCCGCGTGCAGGCCCACAGGAAGCGCAACAGGCCAACCGGGGGTGGTGGAGCCTCGTCGGGTGGGAAAGGGTCGAGCCGTCGTTCAAAGGCGCGCAGCATAAAGTCTCCGAATGGGTCAGGTATCGCTCACTTGCGACAGGGGCCTGGCCACGTGTTCAAGTGGCCGTCGTTCTGCCGCCACGCCCCACAGCGCCTGGGCCAGTGCCGCGATGATCATCAACGCCGCGCCGATCAGGTAGCCGTACAGGACATTCAGGCGCTCGCCGGTCTCGATCAGCGCGCCGAACAAGGTCGGGCCGATCAGGCCGCCAAGCCCTGTGCCGAATGCATAGAATACGGCAATGGCCAGCGCGCGGATTTCCAGCGGGAAGGTTTCTGCCACTGTGAGGTAGGCCGAACTGGCGGCTGCCGAGGCAAAAAAGAAAATCACCATCCAGGCAATGGTCTGCTCGGTCACATCGATCAGTTGCTGCTGAAACAGGTAACCGCTGATGGCCAGCAATACCCCGGAAAGCAGGTAGGTCGAGCTGATCATGATGCGCCGCCCGACCACGTCGAACAGCCGGCCTAGCAGCAACGGCCCGCAGAAATTGCCCAAGGCGAACGGCAGGATGTACCAGCCTACCTGGGCAGGCGGCACGTTGTAGAAGTCGGTCAGCACCAGTGCATAGGTGAAAAAGATCGCGTTGTAGAAAAAGGCCTGGGCGCTCAGCAGTGTCAGCCCGACCAGTGCCCGCCGCCGGTGCACCACGAAGAGGCTTTGGAACACCTCGCGCAGTGGCGTGTGATCGCGTGCGCGCAGGCGCAGGGCCGGGCTTTGCAGCGGGGGGATGGGGATGCCGCGCTGGTGGTAATGGCGCTCGATGGCGGCGACGATGCGCTCGGCCTCTTCCGGCTGATTGTGAATCATCAACCAGCGTGGGCTTTCCGGTATCCACAGGCGCATCAGCAGGATCAGCAAGCCGAGTGCCGCGCCAATGCCGAAACACAGCCGCCAGCCCAGTTCGCCGCCCAGCACCGCTGGGTCGAGCAAAACCACTGCGCCCACTGCACCCAACGCTGCACCGATCCAGAACGTACCGTTTATGGTCAGGTCGACCCAGCCGCGGTAGCGCGCCGGGGTGAATTCCTGGATGGTCGAATTGATGGCGGTGTACTCCCCGCCGATGCCGGCCCCGGTGAGCAAGCGAAACAGCAGAAAGCTCCACAGGTCCCAGGCGAACGCCGTGGCAGCCGTTGCGCCGATGTACAGCAACAGCGTGATGAAGAACAGCTTGCGCCGCCCCAGGCGGTCGGTGAGCCAGCCGAACAGCAATGCACCCAGTACGGCCCCGGCGATGTAGGCTGCGCCTGCCAGGCCGATCTGGATATTGGTCATTGCCAGCGTCGGGCTGGCCTTGAGGGCGCCCGACACCGAGCCGGCCAAAGTCACCTCAAGGCCGTCGAGCAGCCAGGTGATGCCCAGCGCCATGACCAGCAAGGTGTGAAAACGCGTCCACGGCAGCCGGTCGAGGCGGGCCGGAATGTCGGTGTTGTAGAAGCGCTCCTGCGCAGAGGCGCCGGCTGGTTGTTGCATGGCGTGGGTCGTCATGGCAAGTCCTTTTGGCTGACGGGGGCAGGGCTCTTCGGTCAGCGTCTTTCAGAAGAGCCCATAGGCGGATAAAAGTTTGATTCGCTTCGCTCGGCGCAGGCCCTCTGCCCAGTTTGGCATGCCACGGTGAACATTCACGGTCCCACGCCCTCAAAATCACAGGGTCTCAAGGTTGTGCCTGCAGCCCGGAATTCCAACCACAGAGGAGTCAATGTCATGCCACGTGGAGACAAGGACAAATACACCGAAAAGCAAAAGCGCAAGGCTGAGCACATAGAAGAAAGCTATGAGCATAAGGGGGTCTCCAAGGATGAGGCCGAGGCTCGCGCATGGGCTACCGTCAACAAGCAGTCCGGAGGTGGCGAGAAAGCTGGGGGCTCAGGCAAGAAGACCACGCCCGGCGAAAAGAGCAACGCGCGTTCTGATTCCGCCAGGCGTGCTGCCAAAACCCGTCAGGGCCATGCCCGCGCATCAGGCTCGTCCCTGCAGACCCAGACCAAGGAAAGCCTGATGAAGGAGGCCCGCAGCAAGGACATCAAGGGCCGCTCCAGCATGACCAAGGCCCAATTGGTCGAAGCCCTGCGCAGGCACGGTTGAAAGCGGCCAGAGCCCAAGTGCCGCTCAGGCCTCCTTGAAGCCCCGCCCCTCGATGCCCTGGCCCAGGGCGTCGGCCCCTTGCGGCAGCGCCGTGACCTTGATCGCCCGCACCGGTACCGCGAATTTTGCGCCGATTCTGGAGAACCGTTCGAGCAGGCGGAAGTTGATGGCCTGCTGGATGTCCATGTAGAGGTTGTAGCCTGGGTCCTTGACGATGTAGACGCATTCGAACTCCAGCGCCTCCTTGCCGAAACCGCGCAAGTGGGCGCGGTCGAAACGCGCCTGCTCTTGTGCCTTGATCGCTTCCTCGACAATGGCCGGGGCTTTTTTCACGGCCTCGGTCGGGGTGTCGTAAGACAGGCCGAACTCAAAGACGATGCGCCGCTCCTGCAGGCGCTTGTAGTTCTGGATGGTGCTGCTGATCATGCTGGCGTTGGCCATGACGATCTGCTCACCGCCCAGGCTGCGGATGCGCGTGGTCTTCAGCCCGACCTGTTCGACGGTGCCGGCCAGTGCGCCGATGACGATGAAGTCGCCCACCTCGAACGGCTTGTCCACGGCAATCGCCAGCGAGGCGAACAGGTCGCCGAGGATGTTCTGCACGGCAAGCGCAACGGCAATGCCGCCCACGCCCAGGCTTGCGACGAAGGCGGTGATGTTCACGCCCAGGTTCGACAGCATGGCCAGCAGTACCACCGACCACAGCAGCACCCGTGCGCCCCACCCTGCCAGGGTGGCCAGGGCGCTGCCCTGGTTCAGGCCAGCGGTGCTGTGCCGGGCGAAGTAACGGTTAAGGCCCAGGCCGATGGCACGGTTGACCCACAAGCCGATCTGCAGCGCCGCCACCACGAACCAGAGGCTGCCCACCCGGCTCAGCCAGCGCTCGGGCAGGTCGAGCATGCTCAGGCCTACCAGAACAGAGGCAAGGAAGAGCAGGAAGTTGCTGGTGCCGGACAGCACTTTGGCCATTACCTGGCTCAGTGCGCCGTCATGCTCGGACCAGCGTTGCACCCGCCTGAGCAAAAAACTGATGGCCGCCCGGGTGGCCAGGAAGGTCAGGGCGGCGACAGCCAGTGCCAGCAGCAGGTTGAGGATGGAAATACCGAACACGGTGGTGTCGGTGAAAAATTCGATGATGCGATCGTTCATGAGCGATTGGCCTCCTGGTTGCCCTTGAGTGAATTCGCACGTGCAGTTCATGGGACGCCGACAGGGCGTGAGAGGTCGATCGGATTTTGGGTTTTTCTCGGCCTTTGCATGCCTTGAGCGCTTCGACGCCCTTGAGAGCGAGCGCCGCGCGGGCGGCGCTCGCTCTCAAGGGCGTCTGCATATCACGACGAACCAGGCCTCACTGCGCCGCGTACATCACCGGATCCTGCTCCTGCTGCAACTGCCTGAAATTCCCTGCAATGGCCTCGATCAGCGCCGCGTCGCCAACCGGGTCCAACCCCGGGTAAGGCTTGCCGTTGTAATCGCCCTTGTGGGTAAGCACAGCCTCGACGCTTTCGCCATTGTCCTGGTAAAGCCGCTTGATGGTCTGCGCTTCCAGGTCCTTGCTGTCTTTGCAGCGCAACGCATAGTGAATGCCAAGTGCAGCCCCGAAAGCCAGGCCGGGGGTTTCGATGCCGTGCTTGTGGGCAAGGTCGATGCTGCTCAGGATGCGCTCGTTGCGCTGAAGCTTGCGCAGGGGGTCGCGCCCCACACGGGCGCAAGGGTCTTTGAACGACGTTTTGCAGCGCTCCAGGAAGGTGCTGGCAAAATCGCGCACCGCCTCTGCCATGTCGGCATTCTCAGCCACCAGCGCTGGCGCGACTTCCTGGCCGATCAGGCGCTCGGCCAGTTCGCTGACCCGATCGTCGCCCATGGCCTGGCCAACCCAGTCATAGCCCAGCAGGCTTGCATACCAGGCAATGATGGCGTGAGGGCCGTTCCACAAGCGGTTCTTGATGACCTGGATCTGGGCGATGTCGGCGACCGTTTTCACCTGGCGCAGACGCTCCAGCAGGTCACTGCCGCGCTCCACATACAACGGCATGTCCGGCTCGCTGTTGAACAGGATCAGGTGCAGCTGGCTCATCGCGTTGCTGGACTGCGCGAAAGGCCGGAATCGACAGATCAGGCGCTCGTATTCAGGTACCGGCGCGGATGGTTTGCTGGCCGGTGCAGGCTCGTCGTCGAGGCTGTTCTGGAACATTTGCGACTTGATGCGCAACTGGCGGACCAACGCCTCGTTGCTGAGCTTGGACACGATGCGGCTGACCACCGTTTCAGCGAAATGGGTCTTTTGCAGGATCTGTTGAGTGATGTCCGGCGTGCAAAGCAATTCCAGCTCCGCCTGCACGTGCAGGCGCACGAACGCGGCGCCACCGATCTTGTTCAGCACGATCAGGATGGTCAGGTCACGGCCCCGGCGCTCGAAGCGTCGCAGCAAGCCTTGGGCAATCACCTTGGCCTGTTTGCGGATGGCCTGCTCCGGCAGGCTCAGGCCGATGATTTCTGCCGCGTTGTACATGTCGATCACCGCCTCGGCATCGTCCATGTCGATCATGCGCACATTTTCGATGGTCTGGTCGAACGAGGTGGCGCCGTAACGCACGCTGTAACGGCCAAACGCAGAAACGGTCTCGCGCAGCATGCGCGAACGGGTGGCGGCGATGATTTCACATGGCCGGGTGTAGCCGTCCCAATGGGAAAACACCTGGGTCAGGTAACCGCCGCCGATGGCGCCGAACCCGTGAATGCCGACACGGAACTGGTTCAGCGACGCTGGAAAGGGCTCTTCAAGCTGCGGCATGCCCAGGTCAGGCACGCACTCGCTCAAGTCGGCGAGGAATTCATTCATGCTGCGGTAGGCTTTCAGCGCGCCCGCTTTGACTTCAGCGGCCGGCGGCTTGATGTCTTCGATCAGGATCGCCTGGCCTTCGGCGCGGATGGCCGAAAGCATGCCGTTTTCCGAGTCTTCGACCATGAAGCACTGGCTCGGCTCGCAATTGAGTGCGGTGGCGGCGCGCAGGAAGATTTCGGGGTGGGGTTTGCCTTGGCTGACTTCGTCGCCACACACGGTGATGTCGAAATACTTGAGCACATTGGCATTGATCAGGTACTCCTCGGCGATGGCGCGGCGGCTGGAGGTGGCGACCGCCATGGTCAGGCCAGACTTGCGTAGCCGTTCCAGCACTTCCAGCAAGCCGGCCTTGATCGGTACGCCGTGATTGCGTACGTACTCCAGCTCAAGCTCATCGGCGCGCTGGCGGATCTGGGCGTACGGGAAGTCGTCACCGTTGTGGGCCTTGGCGAGGGCCTCGGCCTTTTTCGCGCTCAGGCCCAGCGAGCCGATCAATGTTTGCTCGCTCAGCGCCTTGCCGGCAATTTCCAGCGACGCTTGTTTCAACGTCTTGAAGCGCAGGCGCTCGGTATCGAACATGGTGCCATCCATATCGAAGATGGCGCTGAAAATGCGTTTGCCCTGAAAAAAGATCATTCGGTATTGCCCCTTGGTGAATCGTGATTCATCTCGGCTTGCAGACGGGTACAAGCGAGCATTGCGAAAAAAACCGCTGCTTGAGCTGTCAGGTAGGGGGCATGCGATCGACAGGGCCGCGCACCGGCGCGACGTAGAAATAAGGGGGGACAGAGCGGGGAGTGCAGAGGATGTCTGCGAGCTTCGAGGCAGCTCGGGCGCCTTGTTTGACTTCACGCCCACTGGCTGCAGATCGGTTTGCAGACAGTGAGCGCAAATAGCGATGGATACGTGTGATTCCTGGCATGGGGGTACTTCGCTTCCTTTGTTTGTAACTGGGATTCCTTTTTTACCCTTGCACGGATGCGCAGTGACATGCAACCGGCAAGGGCCCAGTAGGGAACCATGCACGGTTCGTTCTCTACCTGTTCAGCGCTGCTTGCTCCCTGAGCACCTGCATCTGCTGGCGATAATCCGCGGTGACCTGGCGCGCCTGTTCGGGGTTGTTCACGACCCTTGGCGTGATCAGCACGATCAACTCGGTACGGTCACGGCTCTTGGAGGTGCTGCCGAACAGCCAGCCCAGCCCGGGTATGCTCGACAGGCCCGGCACACGGGTATCGGATTGGCCGTTGTCCTGCTTGATCAGGCCCCCCAGCAGTACCGTCTGGCCGCTTTGCACCGCCACTTGGGTCGATACCGCACGGCTGGAAATGCGCGGGTTGGGCTGGGTGGTGGTGACGGCGCTGTCGTCGGCGTCGCTCACTTGCTGCTGGATGTCCATGTACACCAGGCCACCGGGGTTGATCCGGGGCACGACATCGAGAATGACACCGGTCTGCACGTATTCGACACTGCTCAGGGTGGTATCGGAGTCGCTGGTGTTGACGGTGGTCTGGCTGATGGGAATGTTGTCGCCGACCTGGATCTGCGCCTGCTGGTTGTTCAGCACCACCAGCGAGGGGGCCGAAAGCACCTGGGTCAGGCCGCGTGTTTCCAGCGCGCGCAGGGCCACCTGCAGGTTGCTGCTGACGAAGGAGTAGAACATCGAGGCGCTGCCCAGCGCGACGCCACCGGCACCCAGTGCACCTTGGCTGCCGCTTTCGTTGGCGACGGTGGTGCTGGACGAATTGCCCGCCAGGCGGCCCAGGTACCACTGCACGCCCAGGTCCAGATCGCCGGTGAGCTTGACTTCGAGGATGCGTGTTTCGATCTGCACCTGCAGCGGCGGGCTGTCCAGGCGCTTGATGGCCGATTCGATCTCTTTCCACTGGGCTGGCCGCGTGCGTACCAGCAGCTGGTTGCTGCTTTTCTGCGCGGTGATGCGCACCGACTCTTCAAGGCTCTTGACCGAGCCGTCGGCCGGCTCGGCGCTGCTGGCCTGGGTTTGCTCAGTGTCCTCGTAGTCATCCTCCGATGGCTCCTGGCCGATACTGGCCCGGGTGCTCATGCCAGTGCCGCCCAGGCCTTGGGCCGACTGGCCGCCGGTGCCGTTGAGCGAGGTCAGGCTGGTGGTCTTGAGCCCTGGCGCGACGCTGGCCGCCTTGTCGTCGGTTATCTGCCCCGAGCCATAGATCTGGCGCAGATAACGGGCAAGGTCAGTTGCTTTCATGTTGCGTACGTCGTACACGAACAGCTGTGGCTCGTTGCCACCGCCTTCATCGATGGTGCGGATCCAGTCGCCGACTTCCTGCAAGTACTCCGGTTGCGCAGAGATGGCGACGATCGAGTTGGTGCGTTCGTTGGGCATGAACCTGACCATCTCCGACAAAGGCATGCCGCTGTCGGGCCCGAACAGTTTTTGCAGCTGCGGCATGAGCTCGGCCACCGAGGCGCGTTGCAGGCCGTAAACGCCAATCGACATGCCCTTGAGCCAGTCGACGTCGAAGGTGTCGATGGTGTCCTGGTAGTTGGCCAGTTCATCGGGGGTGCCCGCCAGGCTGATCACGTTGCGAGCCGGGTCGACCAGCAGGAAGGCATTTTCACGCACGAAGGGCTTGAGCAGCTTCTGCATCTCGCTGGCACCGATGTAGCGCAGCGGGTAGAGCCGGGCGGCGAGGCCCGTGGCAGGCTGGGCGACCGGCACCTGTGGCACCAGTTTGCCGGCGACGGCCTTGTCGGCCGGCAGGATCACATAGCGCTCGCCCTGGCGGATCATGGCATTGTCGGTCCACGACAGCAGCGTTTCCAGAATCGACAGTGCCTGCTGCTTGGTGACCGGCTTGGAGGTGGAGAAACTGACGCTGCCTTTGACACCTTGGCTGATGCTGTAGTTTTCATGCAGCAGGTCGCCCATGACGCTGTTGATCACCGCCTCGATGGGCTGGTCGGTGAAGTTGAACACGATATCGCCTTGCTCATCCTTCGCGGCGGGGGGCGTTGCCGAGGCCTTGCGGATGAAACGCTGGTTGCCGGTGATGATCTGCCGGCCAGGCGCGGTGCGCGGGGCCGTAGCAGCGGGCGGGGCAGCGGGCTCAAGGCTGGTGACCACAGGTGCTCGGGCGTCGGCGCCGTTGAAGGCTTGCTGCAGCAGCGCCGGGTCGGTGTGCAGGTCACGTTGCGTGGTGGCGCAACCGGCCAGGGCGACGGCGACACTCAGGCCGAGCAATGGCGCACGCAGAGTAGGGAATGGGTGGCGTGAAGGAGCTTGCATGGTCATGGGGTTTCAATACGCGGAAGAGTGATGGCGGAGGCCTTGGACGGCGGCGGCAGGCGCAGCAGTGGCATGCTCAGGGTGTGCTGTTGCCCGGCACGGGTGAAGGTTGCGCTCAGCGCGGTCAGCCGGGTGAGGGTCCAGCCGCTTGCCAGCGTGCTGCCCAGCGCAACCTTGCTGGCTGGTTTGCGGCCTTCGCGCAGGTAGGCCCAGCGCGACTGCCCGTCGAGCACCACGCCGGTCAGCGTCAGGTTGGCCAATGCAGGGCTGTGCTGGCCTTGCTGTTGTGGGTCGGGCTGACGGTCAACGCTGAAGATCGGGTGCGCCCAGGTGGCGGCACGCACTGGCTGGGCAAGCTCGGCCAGTGGCGCGGGTGGCTGGTGGGTGGGCGTTGCTGACGGCTTTTGCGCCGGCAGCCACTGTGGTGGGTTTGGCGCGACAAGCATCCAGGCGACCACGGCGAGGGCACTGACATTGGCAGCCAGCAGCACCAGATGAGCGGCACGCATCATGAGTCGCTTCCTTCTGCTGGCTGCGCGTGCAGGTAACCGCGTATCAGCAGGTGGACTTCCAGGCGCCCGGCAGGCCCCTTGGCTGGCGCCGCAGCACTGCGGCGTATGCTCAGCTGGTCGATGAACAGGCTGGGCTGGCCGTACTCCAGTGCATGCAGCAGGGCCGCCAGCGGTTCGATGGCGCAGGCCAGCGTCAGGCTGACCTTGACCGGGCGATAAGGCTCGGCCTGGTCCTGCTCGGCGGGGGCGATGGGCATGCGCTGGGTGATGTCGCAGCCGGGACCGACGTGCGCCTGCGCCTTCACCTGATCGACGGCACGCTGCATCAGGTCGGCGGCAACGGCGTTGGGGTCTTCGCCCGGCAGCAGGCTGTTGCGCTGGGCGGGGTCGTTGCGGCTGCGCTGCAACTGGGCCTGCAGTTCAGGTTGCTGGAGCATGAGGCTGGCATAGCGCCGTTGCTGCTCGCGCAACGTCTGGGCTTGCGCGTCCAGGCTGCGCAGGGGGGCAAGCCACAGGCATTCGAACACCAGGTACCAGGCCAGCCAAAGCAACAGCGCAAGCACGCCCAAGGCGCAGAACTTGCGTTCCCTGCTAGTGAGCGGGCGCATGCGGCACCTCCTGGCTGAGCTGGGCGGTGATGGAAAAGCGCTCGCGGCCCGTGGTTTTGTCGGCCTGGATGATGCCTTTGAACTGCGCGTGCTCAAGCGTGGTGCAGGTCTTTACCTGCGCCAGCAAGGCACTGGTGCGTTCGCTTTGGCCAGTGAACGTCACCTGCGTGCCATCGCTCACTTCCAGCTGCTCTATCCAGGTGTCGTCGCCCACGCAGGCGGTGAGGTCGGCCAGCAGCGCGGTGACAGTGGGGCGTTGTGCCTTGAGGCTGGCCAGGTAGGTCGAGGCGCCCAGCGTGGTGTCCAGGGCCTGGCGCAAGTGCTGCACCTGCTGGGCGGCCTCGCGTTGTGCCGCCACTTCGCGCTGCATGGCCAGAACCTCGCCCTGGCGGCGCTCCAGCCATGCTGCGCCAAGCATTACGCAACAGGCTGCGCAGCCAAGCCACAGCCAGCGGCCCAGCTGGCCTGGGCGTGACCGCGTGCGGGCGCTTTCGGCCGGCAGCAAGTCGATCATCAGGCGTTCGCCCCGGGCGTCCAGTGCATCGATGCCGACCAGGTGCACACCCTGTTCGCCACAGGCAACCAGCAGGGTGTCCAGGGTACTGCGTGCGATGGCCACCAGTTCAACCTGGGCCTGTGGTGCGCGGCGCTGCGCCACGCGGGCGACAAAGTGGACCTGGTCGGCGGTATACGGCGTGTATCGATCGATTTCGTAGGCCAGCACCTGCATCAGGTTGCGCGTGGCGGCGACGGGCAGCTCGATGTGCTGCGTCAGCACGTGCGAGGCAGGCAGCAGCAGAACGGCAGGCTGACCGTGCTCGCAATCGGCAGGCAAAGGCCATGGCAGCACCTGCGGCGTATTACCGTTGCCAAGGCGCGCGGCGATCGCCTGCGGGAGCATGCCCAGCAGCTCGGCCCGCCATGCGCTGAGCCAGTGCCGGGCACGGCTGGCCCGCCAGCGTGCCTGGTAAAGCTGCTGTTGGCTGCCCCAGCGTGCCGCACAGTGTTTTGCCAGGCGGATCAATCCTGCCACCTCAATACCCGGTAAGGCTTGCCACCGGCGTAGGCCGGCAGCAGCACGAAGGTTGTCTTCAGGCGTGACTGAAAGCCGCCGGGCAAGGTGGCCTGGCTGGTGACGGTGAGGATCGGCCCGCCATCCGGCGCGGGCCCGTGATAGTGGGGCAGGCCCAGCACACTGGCCAGTGTGGGTGATGCCAGGCTGGGGTCGGGCTGGGCATTGCCCGACCAGACGGTGATGAAGGGCAGGGCACGGTCATAGACGGCGTAGCTCATGCCGGGCAGTTCGCGAAATTCTTCGAGCATTCGCAGGGGTACCTGGTTGCGCCTCGTCCTTAAAGCCTGAGTGATGATTTTCGAGCGTTCGGCGGTGGCGCCACTGGCACGCAGCAGTTTTGCCAGGCTCGTTGAAGGTGTTGCATTGAGGTCCAGTTTGCCCCGCTCGCTGACCACACTGATGTGCAGCGTACTGCCTGCAAAGTGGGCCTCGTGGACTTGGCCATCGGCGAGCCAGCGCGCCTCGCCGTCGCGCAGCAGGTTGGCCACGGCCAGGTTGAAGCCTGCCTGGGCGGCGAGCCCGGCCTGGGTCTGGTTGCCTTGCCAGCGGGCCTGGCGCTGCTGCAGTTGGACCGATACCGCCAAACCGCCGAGCAGCACGCTCAGCAAACCGACAACCCAGAGCACCAGCAACAGGGCCGCGCCGCGCTGGCGGCTCATGGCCGGCCACCGTCGCCGGACAGGTCAAGCAGCAGGTTGACCTGCAGCAGTGGCCAGGCCTGAGTGCCTTGCAGTTGCACCGCCACGCGCACTGCCTGGGGCAGGCGCTCGGGCCACGGCCACTGGGGCATCCAGCCGGTGGCTTTGCCCAGCGGGGAGTAGCCGCGGTAATTCAGGTGCAGCCCTTTGACCCCCTCCAGCAAGCGCTGGGGCTCGCCCCAGGCCTGCAGGCGTTGGCCTTGCAGCCTGGCCAACTGGATCTGCAGACGCCCTTGACGCAGTTGCAGGCGCTGGCGGTAGATCCCCCCGCCTACAGAGCTTGGCAGCGGGGCGAAAAACACCACTGTGTCGTTTTGCCCTTCGAACGTCGCGGTGTGGGCGCCCTGGCCGGTCGCTGCGGTCAATGGCAACACCTGGCCCAGCGCCTGGCGCAGGAACCGCTGGGTTGCACGCAGTTCATCGAGCCGGGCGCTGTAGCGCTCGACCTTTGCCACTGAGCGGTTGGCCGCCACCAGGGCGCTGCCGACCAGCCCCAGCAGCAACCCCAGCAGGCTGATGACCACCAGGATCTCCAGCAGGGTAAAGCCTGCCTGGCGTTTCATGTTTCACTGCCTGGCGCGCGTGCGCGCAGGGTGCTGTAGCGCCAGGTGTGCCCGCTCTCGCTCAGGGTAAGGTCCAGCCGGTACAGGTCAAGGCGTGTGGGCACTGCCTGCTCCAGGGTGACGTCCAGCACCCAGTCGATGCCCTGCCAGCTACCCCGTTGCTGGCCCACGGCAAGCGGGCCCAGGTCGAAGTCGTCCAGCAGCGAACGCGCCGCCGCATTGTGGCGGTCACTGCGCTCTACCTGCGCCAGTGAGCGGCTGCTCTGGGCGAATGCGCCCAGCAGGATGCTCGAGGCCACCACCAGCAGGGCAATTGCTGCCAGCATCTCCAGCAGGGTGAAACCGCGCTGACGGTTCATGGCAACTCCCGCACTTGCACACTGCCGGTGAGCCAGCTGACGTCGATGCGCCAACGCGCCTGGCCGCGGCTGATCAGGATGTTGCCGCCGCTGGCCGCGCCATCGGGGTAGAACTCAAAGCCCGCCCCCAGGCCGCGGGCCGTCTGCAGGCGCACGGTGAAGTCTTCGGGCCAGCCCTGGGGCGTGCGCCCGGGTGCCTGCACCTGCCTGCGCTGCAGGTCGAAGCTCGCGCGCACCGGTTGCCCGCTGGCGATGGCCTGCACGCGGGCGCTACGCAGCGCCGACACCATGTTTGCCAATGCACTGCGCTCATGGGCCACCAGCATGCCCCGGCCAATGCCAACGGCCAGGATCGACGTGGCAACGCCGACCAGGACGATGACGATCAGCAGTTCGAACAGGGTAAAACCGCGTTCGCGGGGCGGGCGCGCTGCCATGGTTATTCCCAGTTGCCCACGTCGGCCTTGTAGCCTTCGCCACCGACCGCGCCATCCTGGCCGAGGAAGATCAGGTCGAAGCTGGCGTGGCTACCGGGGAAGTGGTAAGCGAAACCATGGCCAAAGGGGTCGACCAGGTCCGAGGGCTTGGCATACGGCCCGGCCCAGCGGCTGGCGTTGGCCGGCTTTTTGAGCAGTTGTTCAAGGGTTGCCGGCGGCGCCCCGACATCCAGGGCATAGCTTTCGACCTTCATGCTCAGGCTGGCCAACTGCGCCTTGCCGGCACCGTACTTGCCCTTGTCGACGTTACCGCCGACCTGGCGCACCACGATGGTCGCGACAATGCCCAGCAGCACGATCACGGCAAGCATTTCGAGCAGGGTGAAGCCCGCTTGGCGGGCGTTGAAGCGTTGCTTGGAGGGCATGGGCGGTTTCCTAGATATTGCTGGTAAGGCTCATCAGCGGCAGCATGATGGCGAGCATGATTGCCGCCACCATCACCGCCATGACGATGGTCAGGGTGGGCACCAGCGCCGCGAGCAGGCGGTCGATGGTGCGTTTGGCTTCAAGGTCGTAGACATCGGCGACTTTGATCAGCATCGCGCCGAGGGTGCCCGACTGCTCACCGACTTCGATCATCTGCAGGGCAAGCTCCGGCAGCAGGGCCTCTGCCGACAGGGCAAGGCTCAGGCTGCTGCCTTGCCTGACCTGCTCGGTGGCATGCCCCACATGCTCGCGCAGGGCATGGTTGGCACTGACGTCACGGCCGATCGCCAGTGAACCGAGCAGGGTGACGCTGTTGCTCAACAAGGTGCCCAAGGTGCGCGCCAGGCGTGCGGTTTCCAGGCGCTGCAGCAGCGGGCCGAACAGGCGGTTGCGCCACAGGCGCAGGTCCTGGGCGATGCGCCTGCGCGGGTCACGCCGTGCGGCCAGGCCAAGCCAGCTGGCGCCGAGCAGCGTCAGCAGGCAGGCCAGCCCCCAGGCATTGACGAACTCGCCCATGGCCAGCACGGCGCGGGTCACCAGCGGGATGGGCACGCCCAGGTCCTGGAAGATCGGTACGAATTGCGGCACCACATAGGCCAGCAGCAGCGCCAACGAGCCGACCACACCGATCACCAGGAAAGCCGGGTAGATCAGCGCGTTGATCACTTCGCCACGCAGTTTGTGGCTTTGTTCCAGGTAGCCGGCAAGCTGGGCCAGGGTCACTTCGAGTACACCGCCGGCCTCGCCGGCCCGCACCAGGCTGGTGTAGAACGGTGAGAAACTGCCGGGGTGTTCTTCGAGCGCCTGGGACAGCGGCAAGCCGGCTTTGACCTGCTCGCGCACCCGCTCCAGCACGGCCTGGGCGGCGGGCCTGCGCACGTTCTTCAGTACGGTGCCCAGCGCCCGGTCCAGCGGTTGCCCGGCGCTGAGCAGGGTAGTGAGCTGCTGGGTGATGGTGATCAGTTCCACCGGCTGGAACACGCTGCGCGCCTTGCCCGAACGCAGCAGGCGGCTGCCCTGCCTGAGCTGCAGGATGAGCAGGCCGCGCCGTTGCAACTGGCGAGCGGCGTGGTCACGGTCACTGGCGTCCAGTTCGCCTTGCTGCTTGCGGCCTTCGCTGTCGAGCGCGGTGTAGGAGAAGGTCGGCACCTCAATCACCACCCGTGACGCGCAGCACTTCTTCAAGCGAGGTGACGCCGGCCAGGGCCTGGCGCAGGCCGTCCTCATAGAGGGTCACCAGCCCGTTGCGACGGGCGTGGGCCTCGAGTGTGGCGGCATCGGTCTGGCGCATGAGCATGCCGCGCAGGTCTTCGTCCATGACCAGCAGTTCGGTGATCGCGCTGCGCCCATGGTAACCGCCGCCTGGCGCCTGCTCGTCTGGGCGGTACAGCATGATCGGCCGCTGTTGCGTATAGCGGGCCAGTTGGTGGCGCTCGACCAGTTCGGCCGGTGCCTGGAAGGCGATACGGGTGGCCGGGTCGAGGCGGCGCACCAGGCGCTGGGCAAGGATGCCCTGCAGGGTGGAGGCGAGCAGGTAACCTTCGACGCCCATGTCCAGCAGGCGGGTGATGCTGGCGGCGGCGCTGTTGGTGTGCAGGGTCGACAGTACCAGGTGCCCGGTCAGCGATGACTGGATGGCGATGCGGCAGGTTTCCAGGTCGCGCATTTCACCGATCATGATCACGTCCGGGTCCTGACGCACGATCGAGCGCAATGCCGTGGCAAACCCCAGGCCGATGACAGGCTTGACCTGGATCTGGTTGATGCCGGTGAGCTGGTATTCGACCGGGTCTTCCACGGTGATGATCTTGCGTTCGGCGGTGTTCAGGCCCGACAACGCGGTGTAAAGGGTGGTGGTCTTGCCCGAACCGGTGGGCCCTGTGACCAGGAAGATGCCATGGGGGCGCGCCAGCAGATGCTCGATGCTGTGCAGGGTGGGGCCACGGATGCCCAGGCTGGCGAAGTCGAAACTCACGGTTTGCCGGTCCAGCAGGCGCATCACCACCGACTCGCCGAAACTGGTCGGCACGGTCGAGACCCGCAAGTCCAGCTCGCGGCCCTGAATGCGCAGCATGATCCGCCCATCCTGCGGCAGGCGGCGCTCGGCGATATCCAGCCGGGCCATGATCTTCAGCCGCGAGATGACCGCCGCGGCGTAGCCGGCCGGTGGTGCTTCGCCTTCGACCAGCACACCGTCGACCCGGTAGCGCACTTTCAGCTGGGTTTCGAAAGGTTCTACGTGGATATCCGAAGCGCGACGGTCGACGGCGTGTTGCAGCATCAGGTTGACCAGGCGGATCACTGGCGCCTCGGAAGCCATGTCCTTGAGCTGTTCGATGTCGCCTTCGTCGATGCTGTCGTCGTCCAGGGTCTGGATCAGCGCGCCCATGGCCGAGCGGCCTTCGCCGTAGGCCTGTTCGATCAGGGCGGTGATCTCGTCGCTGGTCCCTACCACCAGCTCTACCTGTTTTGCCGCCTGGTAACCGAGTGCGTTCAGCGCGTAGGCCGAAAGCGGCACGGCGGCGGCGACCTGCAAGTGGCTGCTGCTTTCACTGAGGGTGACCACGCCGTAGTGGCGGGCAAAGCGTTCGGTGGCCACAGGCGGGGTGTCGACACGCTGCCCGTCAAGCCTGGGCACGCCCAGCAACTCGGTGTAGGCCGCGGCCATTTGCTGCTCTCTTACAGCGCCCAGGCGCAGCAAGGTGCGCAGTTTTTCATGTTCGCCCATTGCCTGCGCCACGCCCAGGCGTGCAGCACGATTCATATCAGCCGGTTGCAATGCGCCAGCATTGAGCAGCCACTCACATATATCGTCAGCAGAGGGGATAGTTGATTTCATCATGATGGCTTAGTGCAAGTGCTGGCTATATAGCGGCACTTCACTACTTGTCAGGCCTGAGGTGGCCCGGAGAATACTTTGGAATTTTAATCGTTGCAACAGCCTATATTTTTGGTTTTTTCAGTGTGAATTAGCTGGCTGTTTTCAGCGGTCTCGAAAGCATATCACCCCGCTAAACCTAATTGCAACTAGGTTTAGCTTGGGGTGAATATTTGCCGTAAATGCTCAAAAAAAGCATGAAAAAACTACGCTTACAATAAATACTGGAATCTACTAATACATTTATGCTCTTAGCATGTGTTTAATGTAACTCTATTCTTTATATTTCGATGTTATTTGGCGTGGTTTTTTTGGTTTTTTGATGCGTTGCCCACTGTGCACTTCATGAGCGCTTGAACTTTTCAGTTAACTGTCCAGACTTACGCGCCGGCCGGGCCCTGTTTGCGGTCCGCTAATTCCTGCATTCTTTTTTCGAGAACTATTCGATGAATAGACTACTGCTGCCGTTCGCCTGTTCGGCACTGCTGGCCACTGTGCCAAGTGCCTTCGCAGATACAAACGGCGCCACTTCGGACTCAACGGCTTATGAAGCCCGTGAACAACTGGACAGCCAGCGTGAACAACTGTCCGGCGTTAGCGATGTTGCAAAGGGCGCCACTGATGCCAATGCCTTTGTCGACGCGCCGGTAGACACCGCCGATGCGCCGGCGCTGGTCAGCCAGCCGTAAGGCCGCAGGTTTGCCTGCTCCCATTCTGTTCTTGAGGATTCAACCCGTGAAACATTTCAAACAGGCCGTGAGCCTGATGGCGCTCGGCGTCATGCAGGCCTCGGGCGCTTTGGCGGCCGGGCCGGCCACCGGCAACGAGGTGGAGGCCCGGGTCAGCTCCATCCTGGACAACATGAACCAGGCCGAGAAGATCAACTTCACCCGGGTCAACGACGGCCACATGATCCCGTCGCTGCTCAAGTGGGGTATCCAGGGCGCGGTGGCGTACGACTCGTCCATGGGCGTGCATGTCAATAACGCCACCTTTGGCGCACAGTACCCTTCGCAGTCGGCCCTGGCCGCCACCTGGAGCATCAACCGGGCCAAAGAGTTCGGCCTGGCCATTGCCTATGAAACGCGTATTTCCGGCGGCCAGCAGATGCTCTCGCCCGGGGTGAACCTGTACCGCACGCCCTACAACGGGCGTTCGGCCGAATACGTCAGTGGCGAGGACCCGTTCCTTGGCGCGGTGCTGGCGCCGGCCATCGTCAACGGCATCCAGGCCCAGGGGATCCAGGCCAGCGGCAAGCACTACCTGGCCAACGAGCAGGAGGCCAATCGCCAGGCGGTCAATGTCGTGGCCGATGAACGCACGCTGCGTGAGCTGTACTTGCCCGGCTTCGAGTCGATGGTCAAGAACGCCAACGTGGCGTCGATCATGTGCGGCTTCAACAAGGTCAACGGCGACTACGCCTGCGAAAACCACCACCTGATCACCGAGGTGCTCAAAGGCGAGTGGGGCTATCAGGGCACCGTGATCAGTGACTTCAATGCCATTCACGACCCGTTCAAGGGGGCATGGGCGGGCACCGACCTGGACATGCCTTCGGGCCTGCAGTTCACCGAGGCCAACCTGCTGCCGTACCTGTGGAGCGGCCAGCTGACCCAGAACGTCATCGACGACAAGGTCAAGCGCAACCTGCGCGCCGTGGTCAGCTACGACTTCCAGGAAAACCTCAACACGGCAAAGACGCTGGAGCACACCGAGTATGGCCAGCGCGCCTCGCTGAACGCTGCACGTGAAGGCATCGTGCTGCTGCGCAACGCCGATACCGCTGCTGGCAAGCCGCTGCTGCCCCTGGCGCGCACCGCCAGAATCGCAGTGATCGGCGACTGGGCCAACCAGGCGCCTGCCTCGCCGTTCGGTACCGCCAACTCGCCACCCAACAGCTACGTGACCGAACTCAGCGGGCTGCAGCAACTGGCGTCGAACAGCGCCAATGTCACTTACCTGTCGGCGTTGAGCCTGAACCCCAAGGCGGCAGTCTGGTACCAGCCGACCTCGTCCGGCAGCGGCGTCAGCAATGCCGGGGTGAAGGCCGAATACTTCAGCAACACCAGCCTCAGCGGCAGCCCGGTACTGACCCGCATCGAGCCGGGCGTGAACCTCAACTGGACCACCAGCACCAATGAAACCAGCACCGGCACCACTGCCGTGTCCGGCTTCAGCCCGACAGCCGGGGCGTTCTCCGCACGCTTCAGTGCGACGATCAAGCCGACCGTCTCGGGTGCGCATGTGTTCAAGGTGCGCGCCGACGGCCCTTACAAGCTTTGGGTCGATGGCAAGCTGGTGGTGCAGAGCGACGGCGTGCCGTACTCCTCTGATGTGGTCAACGCGCTGACCACCTCGGGCAAGAGCGCTGCCCTGGTGGCGGGCAAGTCCTACAACGTCAAGCTTGAGTACCGCCGTGTGCAAGGCAACTTCACGCCGGCACTGGGCGGCCTGGCAGGCGTTCAGATGAGCTGGGCGTCCCTGCGACCGCCGAAGGACATCGCCAGCTACGATGCCGTGGTGATCGCCGCGGGCACCAACTACGAGAACGAGGGTGAAGGCTCCGACCACGGCTACGCGCTGCCGGACCAGCAGGCCGAGTTGATCAAATTCGTCACCAAGGCCAACCCGAACACCATCGTCGTCACCCATGGCGGCGGCGTGGCCGACATGCAGCCGTGGGCCAAGAAGGTTGGCGCAGCGTTGCATGCCTGGTTCCCGGGGCAACAGGGTGGCCAGGCACTGGCTGAAATCCTGTATGGCAAGGTGAACCCGTCGGGCAAGCTGCCGGTGACCATCGACAAGAAGATCGAAGACAACCCAAGTTACGCGTCCTACCCGGACCCGGCCGCCTACCGTGGCGACAACCCGCTGACCGAGATCGACTACAGCGAGGGGCTTTACATGGGGTACCGCGGCTATGACAAGAAGCACGCCAAACCGCTGTACCCGTTCGGCTTCGGCTTGTCGTACACCACGTTCGGCTATTCGGACTTGAAGCTCTCGACCAATGTGATGACCCCGGGCAACACCGTGAACGCCACGTTCACCCTGACCAACACGGGTGACAAGGCGGGCTTTGAGGTCGCGCAGCTGTATATTCAGCCGATCGCCCCGCAAGTCGACCGCCCGAAGAAGGAGCTCAAGGGCTTTACCAAGGTGTACCTGGAGCCGGGCCAGAGCAAGACCGTGAGTTTGCCGATCGACTCGCGCTCGCTGGCGTACTTCGTACAGAACACCGACAGTTGGGACGTCGATGCCGGCAAGTTCAAGGTGTGGGTCGGCCCGGACTCGGAAAACCTCACGCTGCAGCGCACGCTGGTCACGCTCATGCCGCAACACCTGACCACGCGTGACAGCAACCCACTACCGGCGCCGCTGCAAGCGGCGGTGCAGGTCAGCGACAGCCAGGCTTACTGACCGTCGGACTAGGCCTTGATGCAAGAGGCAAGGCGTAGCAGGTAGGCGTCGAAGACCGCTTCGACGTCGACCTGGTCCGGGGCGCGCAGCCACTGGATCTGCAGGCCATCCATCACGGCGAAGATCTCGGTCGCCAACGCCTTCGCATCAATGTCCTTGCGCACCTCGCCATGCTCGACCAGCGCCGCCAGGTGCGCCTGGGCGTGGGCGTGGGTCAGCGCGAATTTCTCTTTGTACCAGGGCCAGGCCGGGTGCTGCTCGGACAGGCTTTCGACGCTGATCATCATCGAAGCCTGGCATTCAAGCAGGTTCTGCACGCTGAAGTTCATGCTCATGCGCACGAACGCCAGGAAATTCGCAAGCGTCGGCGCCATCTCCAGCTCGGCAAACTTCTCCGTCACTCGCCGATCGCGCCGATCGAGCAAGGCCTGCAGCAACGACACCTTGTTGGGGAAGTGGTGCAACAACCCGACCGTAGTGATGCCGGCGATTTCGGCCACATCGCGCATGGAGGCCGCTGCATAACCGTCTTTGGCGAACACGGCGGTGGCCGCATCCAGCAGGGCGGCGCGGCGCATTTCGCCCTTGGGGGCGCGGCGGCGTTTGGTGACCGGTGTGCTGGACGCTTCGGTTTCGTGATCCTGACCTGACATAAACCAACTTCAAGCTGTAGTGGGTGGTGTGCCGGTTCCGCTGAAGCGGCGAGGGCGATTATGGCAAAAGTTCTAGGGTTCGTGCGCCCGGTATGCGCCTGGGCGGTTGATCAGGATGGCCGTGGCGACGCTGGCCAGTGCGACCAGGGCATTGCCGACCCACAGCCCGAGCATGATGCCGTTGGCACCTTGCAGCGCTGCGCCTGCGGTGACGAAGGGCAGGGTACCCAAGGTGGCGCGAAGCCAGGCGTAGAAGGCCACCCACCCTGCCTGGCCACGGCAGATGAACAGCGAAATGGCGATGAAGTCCAGGCCCATGATGACCCACAGCCCCGGCCCGTACCGGCACAGGTCCTCGATCAGCGCCTGCCCCGGGCCTGACAGCGTGAAGGCATGGCCAAGCCACGGCGCGGCGCTTGCCAGCACTGCCCAGGCGACCAGGCCGTACACCACCACCAGCCTGGCGGCGCTGTGCAAGGCTGCCTGTGAACGCGCATGGCGGTGCGCGCCCAGGTTCTGTGCCAGGATCGGCACCAGCGCGCCCGGCAAGGCGAAGTACAGGCAGTAGGTAATCTGCAGCACTCTGTCCATCACCGCCATGCCAGCCATGACCGAGACCCCGAACAGTGCCAGCTGCGCCATGGTGTAGGTCAGGGCGACGGGCATCGCAAGATTAGCGAGGGTGTAAGGCAAGGCAATGCGCATGATGCGTGCGCCATACAGCCGCAGCAGGCGTAGGCGTATGCGCGTGGCAAGGCCGACATGGGCCCTGACCAGGTACAGGCCCGTCAGGCTGCCTGCTGTGGCTGCCACCAGGCAGGAAAGGCCGGCGCCCAACAGTTTCAGGTCCAGACCAAAGATCAGTATCGGGTCGACGATGGCCAGGCAGGCGGCACTGGCCAGCACCACTGCCAGCGCGCGCCCGCTCAAACCTTGCGCCCGGAGCACTTGGGCCGTGGCCTGAGTGAGCGCCATCAGCACCGACGCCACCAGCGTCATGGCAATGAATTGCCGGGCAAGCGGTGAGGCGGGCGCATCGGCCCCCACCAGGCCGGCGAAGAAGTCCAGGTTGTACCACTGCAGTGCAGACACACTGGCCGAGACCAGCGCGGCGAGGATCAGCATGTGGCTGGTCAGCGCAGGCACGGAGGCGCTCGAACCCTGGCCGACCCTGCGGGAGATCATGGTGCCTGCAGCGACGACAATGCCCGCCACCAGGCTTGAATTGAAAAAGGCCAGGGTCTTGGCGATGCCTACCGCAGCAATGAGTACTTCGTCATGCAGCAGGGCGACATACGTGAGCGTGAGAATGTCGGTCAGGAAGATCGCCAGCAGGCTCAGCGCACTGGTAAACGCCATTACCCGGACGTGGTGGGTCAATGAACCTTGGGTGAATGTGGCGGGGTGCTTCATCTTGGGGGTTACCGCTAGGGTGGGTGCAACAGTGCGGTACCAAGACAACGTGGGCTGCGAAGAGTTTAACGGAAAAGCCGCGTGAGTGTTCTTCACCCGACACGCTGCAACTGCCAAGTGGTGGCTGGCCGGCTGGGCTCAATGCAGCCGTAGCAACCGGTCCAGTGACAGAGGCCCGGCACCCCGGGCTATCAGCAACAGCAGCAGGCCAGCCCACGACAGGTGGGTAGGCCAGGCGTCCGGGTAGACGAATATCTGGATGACCGCTGTCATGCCGAGCAGGGCAAGCGCTGAAAGCCGGGTGAACAGGCCCAGCACCAATAGCAGTGGGAACAGGTGCTCGGCGTAGGTTCCCAGGTGGGCTGCGAGCCAGGGCGAAAGCAGCGGCAAGGCATACTCGCTCTGGAACAGCTCGTAGGTACTGGGCGTGATGCTCAGCAGACCCTCGACCTTGGTGCGGCCTGACAGGAAGAATATCGAGGCGATGCCCAACCGCGCGACCAGGCACAACGCACTGTCGTTGAGCAGCCGTTGCAGGCAGTCGGCAAGGCCGTTCCAGCGTTGGCGCAGGCCAATGGGTGGAGCTGGGGGGCGCAGGGTGTCCATGGCCGTTCCTTCAATCGAATGAAAGCGGGAGAAAGACCCGGGCCTGCATCAGGCGACCGAGCAGGCTGGTGAAGTCGAGGCCAGGCTGGCGTTGCAGGGCAAGTTGCGAGGCGCTTTCCAGTGTGTGACCGGCTGCGCAGGCATCCAGGAACGTGCAGCCACCGGCCTCGAGTGGCTGATGGTTCACGCTTTCCTGGTCGGCGCTCAACAGTGCGCCTTCTGCCACCCAGGGTTGCGACTGTGGCCATGCCAGGCCTTCGCGGCTGCAGCGCCACAGGCTAAGTGCCGGGTGAGCGGCGAACCACTGCCAGCGCACGCTCTGGCGCGGCCGCAGGTGGCTGCGACCCAGGTCGCTGGCCGTCATGCCTGCCAGGTCGGCCAGGGCCAGGCAAGGTTGCTCGTCGGCGGCGAACACTTCGCACCAATACCAGTCCAGGCGTGCGACATCGGCCAGGTAGGGCAGGCCGTGGCTGGCCTGGCTGTCTTGCAGAAACGCCGCGAACGTCGCACCGTAGCGGATCAGCCGTGCGTCGTCAGGTGGGGTGTGTTGTGCGTAGGCGGCAGCGGCTTGCTGCATCCAGCCGGCGCCGACCAGAGTTTCGACACTGGGGAAGTTGGCGCGCAGTGCGTCCACGCAGCCGGCCATCACGGTATTGCGGTAGACCGCGAACGCCGGCTGGCGTGTCAGGTTGTGCAGCAGCGGAGCAGGGCGCAGGTAGAGTGCATCGATGAAGGCGTCCTGGAACTGGCCAAGTGGCAGGTTCATGGCAAGGCTCCTGCGTGGTCGAGGGTCGACTGGGCAATCGCCCGTTCGGCAAGCAGTTCATCGAAGGCGGGGAGGTTGCCGTCGCGTTCGATCAGTGTCGGGCGCGCGCCGATGCGCGCGATCAGCCGGCGGTACAACGCCCAGACCGGTTCGGCAATGGCTGCATCGTGTGAGTCGATGAGCAGTGCGCCTTGGTCGTCGTGGCTGTGGCCGGCCAGGTGCACTTCGCTGATGGCATGGGCCGGGAAGCGGTCGAGGTAGCCTTGGGCGTTGAAACCCAGGTTGTGGGCGCTGACATGAACATTGTTGATGTCCAGCAACAGCGTGCAGCCGGTGCGGCGCACCAGCTCGCCGAGGAACTCGATTTCGTCCAGGTCGTGCCCTTGCAGTTGCAGGTAGTGGCTGGGGTTTTCGATGGCGATGCAGCGCCCCAGGGCATCCTGGGTGCGCAGGATATTGTCACTGATGCGTGCCAAGGCTTCGTGGCTGCGGGGGAACGGCAGCAGGTCGGGGTGATACTGGTCACGCCAGGTGGACCAAGCCAGGTGCTCCGACACCAGCACCGGGTTTACCTGGTCGATCAGCACGCGCAACCGGCGCAGGTGGGTGATGTCCGGTTCGGCGTCCGCTGCCAGTGACAGCGCAACGCCGTGCAGCGACAGCGCATGGCGTTCGGCCATGCGCTGCAGCCACGCCAGGCGCGGCCCGCCGACCATGTAGTTCTCTGGATGCACCTCATACCACAGGCCGTCGGCGTTGCAGGCCAAGGCCTGGGCAAAGTGTTCAGCCTTGAGCCCGAGCCCGGCGCCCAGAGGGGCAGTTCGGTTCATGGTCGGCGGCCTCTGCTCAAGACTTGATCGGGGTCAGTGAACCCATGCCATTGGGCGTCTTGATCGAGGTGCAGGTGCCGGCCGGGACGTTTTTCCAGGCCATGCCGTCGTAGTCTTTTTTGGAGCTGCCTGCGCAACTGGTGCCGGCACCGGCTTTGCAGTCGTTCTTGCCGGCCATGGCGACGCCGTAGCATTTTTCCATGGCTGCACCGTTGCTGGTGGTATCTGCGGCGGTGGCGACGCTGGCCATGGAAGCAAGGGCCAGGGCGGCAGTGGTAAGGGCGAGGGTATTCATGGGGGTGTCTCCAGAGAGTGGGGCCGTGGTGATGTACCGAAGGCTCATGGACTAGTTCGCGGTGGCCGCTGCTGCGGTTACAGGCACGCAAAAATATTTTTTGCTTGGTGCATTTGCCCTGACCTATGCGCTGAAAAGCGCAGCAGCGGCTAAGGTTCGATAAAAGAAAAAACTACAGACGGTGTAACCTTGGCCCCCCATGCAACGAACTAACTCTCAGGACCACCTCGGCGCACGCGAGGCGCAGTTGCAGGGCTTGCTGCTGCGCGGGCTGGCGGGCGATGCACGGGCCTACCGCGAATTCCTTGCGGCGCTGGCGCTGCATGTGCGTGGGTTTCTGCGGCGGCGGCTGCAGCAGCGCCCGGCCGAAATCGAAGACTTGCTGCAGGAAGTGTTGCTGGCCGTGCATAACGCACGTCATACCTACCAGCCGCAACAGCCGTTGACGGCGTGGGTACAGGCGATTGCCCGTTACAAGCTGGCAGATTACCTGCGCCGCTATGCGCACCACGACGCGTTGCACGAGGTGCTGGAAGACGACAGTGACCTGTTCGCCACCAGTGATGAAGCGCCTGCCCAGGCCAGCCGCGATCTGGGCAAGCTGTTGGGGCGGTTGCCGGCGCGCCAACGCTTGCCCATTGTCCACGTCAAGCTGGAGGGGCTCTCGGTGGAGGAGACTGCGCGTATCACCGGGCTTTCCTGTTCGGCGGTCAAGGTGGGGATACACCGGGGGCTCAAGGCGCTGGCCAAGCTGATTCGAGGCAGTGAAGAGCATGAAGACTGATGAACTGATTACCCTGCTGGCTGCTGGTGAAGCGCCGGTGGGGCGCCATGCGCTGGCACGGCGCCTGGCGCTGGCGTTGCTAGCAGGCACACTGGCTGCAGTGCTGATGACGGTGGCCGTCTATGGCGTGCGCAGTGACCTTGCCGAAGTGGCGCGTACGCCGCTGTTCTGGGCCAAGCTGGCCTTGCCCGCCAGCCTGGCGCTGCTCGGGCTGTGGTTGACGCAGCGCCTGGCCAGGCCCGGCGTGCGCGGTGGGGTGGTGTGGCAACTGCTCGGGCTACCGTTGCTGCTGGTCTGGCTGGGAGCGGCGATCAGCCTGTTCGGGGCTCCGGTCGAAGCCCGTGCCGATTTGATCTTTGGGCGTACCTGGCGCACCTGTGCGTTGAACATCACGCTGCTGTGCGTGCCGGTGTTCATCACCCTGTTCTGGGCATTGCGTGGCCTGGCACCGACGCGGCTGCGCCAGGCTGGCGCAGCGGCGGGCCTGCTCGCCGGTGCGACCGCAACCTTGGTTTACTGCCTGCACTGCCCGGAAATGCAGGTGCCGTTCTGGGGGATCTGGTACGTGCTGGGGATGTCGGTGCCCACGTTGATGGGAGCAGTGCTTGGCCCGCGTTTGTTGAGGTGGTGAAGATGTAGAGCCTGGCTGATCGAGCGATACGGTGGGCTAGCGCAATGTTCGCTCAATTCCCCCAACCAGCAGGCTTTCCATCAACCCCAACCCTTGTTCCTCAGGCAAAGCCTTCAGCATCCCAGGCAACTGGTTGAGCAACGTCGCCACCACCTGCGCCGTCGCCGCCAATGCTGCGTCGGGCAGTTTCGCCTGCGGTGCGATCAACCGCAGCAACCCTGTCTCGTAACGTTTGCGCAACAACGCCAGGCGCGTTTGCTGCGCTTCGCTCAGGCAGCAGAAGTCCCGTGCGGCCAGGCGAAACTGCAGGGGCCGTTCGGCATGCAGTTGCCAGTGCGCTGCAATCAGGCAAGCCAACGCCGAACCCCCGCGCGCCATAGCGCGGCGGCCAGGCTCCAGGGTCGCCTGCAGCTCCTCGTACAACTCTTCGATCAGGTCGTAAAGCAAGTCCTGCTTGCTCGGGAAGTGGTGATACAGCGAACCTGCGGTCACGCCCAGATGTGCAGCCAGTTCGCGCATGCTCACCTGGCCGAAGCCCTTCTCGGCGAACAGCGCCATGGCCCGGTCACGTCGCTCTTCAAAATTGGCACAGCGCATCGCGGCATTGACCGGGGGCATGCTGTTAGCTCCTCAGTAGGTGAAGAAGCCGCGGCCGCTCTTGCGCCCCAGCCAGCCGGCCGCGACCATTTCCCTTAGCAGTGGGGCAGGGCGGTACTTGCTGTCGTTGAAGCCCTCATGGAAGGCTTCCATGATCGCCAGCAAGGTGTCCAGGCCAATCAGGTCGGCCAGCGCCAGCGGGCCGATCGGCTGGTTGCAACCCAGGCGCATGCCAGTGTCGATGTCCTCGGCACTGGCCAGGCCCTCCTGGCGCACGAAGATCGCTTCGTTGATCATCGGCACCAGGATGCGGTTGACCACGAAGCCCGGGCGGTTACCGGCAGTGATCGGCGTCTTGCCGAGCTTCTCGGTAACCAGCAGGGCCTGGGCATAGGTGCTGTCGCTGGTTTGCAGGCCACGGATGATCTCGACCAGGGCCATCATCGGCACCGGGTTGAAGAAGTGCACGCCGATGAACCGCTCAGGGTGCTCGATACTGGCCGCCAGCTGGGTCACCGACAGTGACGAGGTGTTGGTGGCAATCAGGCAATCGGGCGCCACGTTGGCAGCCACTTGCTGAAGGATGCGTTGCTTGAGCTGCAGGTTTTCGGTCGCCGCCTCGATCACCAGTTGCGCAGTGCTCAAGCGGGCATAATCGGTGCTGGTGCTGATGCGCGCTTTGGCTGCGCTGGCGCGCTCAGCATCGAGGGTACCCTTGTTGACCTGGCGCTCCAGGTTTTTGCTCAGGGTGGCGACGCCGCGCTCTAGTGCGGCCTCGGCGACATCCACCAGCAGCACCTGATAGCCGGCCACCGCGCAGACTTGCGCGATGCCGTTGCCCATGGTGCCGGCGCCGATCACGGCGATCTGTTCAATGCTCATGTTGCAAGTTCCCTCAGACGCGCTCGAAGACGACGGCGATGCCCTGGCCGCCGCCAATGCACATGGTGGCCAACGCGTAGCGGCCCTGAATGCGCTGAAGTTCATGGATGGCCTTGGTGGCAATGATCGCCCCGGTGGCACCCACCGGGTGGCCCAGGGAAATGCCGGACCCGTTCGGGTTGACCTTCTGCGGGTCGAAGTCCAGCGCGCGGGCCACGGCACAGGCTTGGGCGGCGAAGGCTTCATTGGACTCGATCACGTCCAGGTCGCTGATGTTCAGGCCGGCCTTTTCCAGCGCTTTGCGTGTTGCCGGAATCGGCCCCAGGCCCATCAGCTCGGGCTCGACGCCGGCATGGGCGTAGGCCACCAGGCGCGCCAGCGGCTTGAGGCCCAGGCGGCGTACGGCGTCACCGGTCGCCAGCACCAGGCCGGCAGCGCCGTCGTTGATGCCGCTGGCGTTGCCGGCGGTAACGGTGCCGTCTTTCTTGAAGACGGTCTTCATGCCGGCCAGCTGTTCGGCGGTCACATCACCGCGTACGTGTTCGTCAACGGCGAACTCGACGGTGCCTTTGCGGGTTTTCAGTTCCAGCGGCACGATCTGGCTGGCGAAGCGGCCTTCAGCGATGGCACGGGCGGCGCGGCGCTGGCTGGTCAGGGCCAGTTCATCCTGCATCTGGCGGGTGATGCCGTGCTTGGCGGCGACATTTTCCGCCGTGATGCCCATGTGGAAGTGTTCGAACGGGTCCTGCAGAACGCCGACGGTGTAGTCGATGCCTTGCAGGTCGCCCATGCGCGCACCCCAGCGGGCCTGTGGCAGCAAGTAAGGGCCACGGCTCATGGACTCGGCACCGGCGGCCAGGGCCACATCGGCATCACCCAGCAGCAGGCACTGGGTAGCGGAAACGATGGCCTGAAGGCCCGAACCGCACAGGCGGTTGACGTTGAATGCCGGGGTTTCCTTGGGGATGCCAGCGTTCATCGCGGCGACCCGCGACAGGTAGGCATCGCGTGGCTCGGTGGGGATGACATTACCCATGACTACATGGCCGACCTGCTCAGGGGCTACGCCCGAGCGTTCGAGGGCGGCGCGGCTGATGGCAGTGGCGAGGTCTGCCAGCGGCAGGTCCTTGAGCGAGCCACCAAAACCACCGATGGCGGAACGGACGGCACTGACGACGTAGATTTCTGCGCTGCTCATAGAGGCTCCGATTGCGAAGGCATGGCGGAAGCGGGCCAGGCTCTGCGAGAATGGCCGGCGCTCCCTCGTTGAGTCCGAGTCTAGGCAAAGGCCCTGTTCCAGCCTATGCCGGATCTGTTCAGTCAACCTGGCACTTTTTGCCACTCAGCATAGACAGCGAATAACGCCATGCGCGATAGCGATTCGGTCGCCGTGTACTTTCTCAATGCCATGTTTCATGCCCTGCGCGACCAGCCCTTGGCGCGTGACGCCCATCTGCGCGCGGTGGGCATCGACCCGGCGCTGCTCGATCAGCCGCAGGCCCGCGTACCGGCCAAGGCGTTCGCCCAATTGTGGCTGACGCAGATCCAGCAACTGGACGATGAGTTCTTTCGCCTCGACAGCCATGGCATGCCGCTGGGCAGCTTTGCCCTGATCTGTCGCGGCCTTATCCAGGAGCCGAACCTGGACAAGGCACTGCGCCAATGCTTGGGCAATTTCAGCCTGTTCCTGCATGACCTGCGCGGCAACCTGACCGTGCGCGCCGGGCGGGCGGTGATCAGCGTGCACTCGGGCATTGCCGACCCGTTGACCCGGGTTTATGCCGAGGAGACCTATCTGGTGCTGGTGGTTGGCCTGCTGTGCTGGCTGGCCGGGCGCCGTCTGGCCATCGACCGCACCGAACTGGCAGTGGCGCGCCCGGCCCAGGACGACGACCTGCTGCTGTGGGGGCCGGACTTGCGTCTGGGCAGCGGGCGCACCGAGGTTGAGTTCGACAGCGCTTATCTGCGTCTGCCGGTGGTCCAGGACCTGGCTGGTCTGAAAACCTTTCTGCGTAGCGCGCCCCAGGGCCTGGTGATCCGCTTTCGCAACCAGAATGGGTTGGTGGCCCAGGTGTACCGCCACCTGCGCGCCCGGCGCTACGGGCAATGGCCGACCCTGGCGGCCCTGGCTGAGCAGCAGGGGATCAGTGCCAGCACTTTCCGCCGCCAGTTGGAGCGCGAAGGGCGTTCGTATCAGCAGATCAAGGATGAGGTGCGTCGCGCCATGGCGTTCGAGCGTTTGCGTGAGGGGGTGATGAGCATTGCCGAAATCGCCGAGCAGGCGGGGTTTCAGGAGCCCAGTGCGTTTCATCGGGCGTTCAAGAAGTGGACGGGGCAAAGTCCGGGGAGATATCGGGCTAGGTTGGTTGGGCAGTAGCGTTGGCCCAGCCTGGCCGGCCTCAGCGCCTGCACGGCCCAGCCATGGGCCGAAGCGCTTGACGGGCATCCATGCCCGTCACCTCCCTGCGCAAGACCTGCACTCGGCCTCCTGAAGTCGCAATCTGTGGTGGCTGAGCTACCGCGCGCTTAGAAGCAGAAGCAGAGGCAGAGCTTGCAAAAAATGGAGCGGCAACGTTGCGGCGGTGTCGCATTTGCCTCTTGGCTTCAGAAACGTGCGGTACTCACCGTGATATAGCCCTTGCCCAGCAGCGCAATGCGGATCACCGTCTCATCGGCTGGCGCCTTGCGCTTTTGCTTGATGCAAACGCCCTCGACAGCGATGGTACGGATGCGGTGCGCGATGAGGCGGCCACACGCGTCGAAAAACAACTCGCTGGCCAGCAACTCGATGCGTTCGATCAGCCCCCGCGTGCGCTCGTCGGTAGCACAAAAGAACAGTACTCCCGACCAGTGCGGGTCGTCGTCAGGGTTGCTGACATCATGGGCCAGCAGCTCGCGCAGGGCGCTGCGCAACTCGGCAGTGGTGCGGGTGTGTGGATGCATGCGCAGCTTCCTCTGGGACACAAGTGCCGATCATGTTTTCCATGGTGGTGCGCGGCAAGTAGGACGCTTCCGAGAGGATGGGTAGGAATTTTCTGAACGTGTAGAGAGGTGCCGGGTGGCTTGCAAGCGGTCGACCTGCAAAAGCCAACCGCGGCCCGGCTCTTCTGTTGGCGGTGAGCTGTCAAGGCGCGGATTACGTGATGGCCGCCGCCCCGGCCTTGGCCACTTGGGCATCCTGTTCAGGCTTGACCCCGGATACACCGATGGCGCCGACCACCTGGCCATCCACCCGCAACGGCACGCCGCCCTCCAGGCTGGTCAGCAGCGGCGCGGTGACGAACGCGGTGCGCCCGCCGTTGACCATCTGTTCGTAATCGCGCGTTTCCTTGCGCCCCAAGGCCGAGCTACGAGCCTTTTCAACGGCGATGTAGGCGCTGGCTGCCGCGCAGCCGTCCATGCGCTCCAGGCCAAGCGGATGGCCGCCGTCGTCGACCACCGCGATGGTGACCTTCCACTGGTGCGCCAGGGCCTCCTGGCGGGCGGCTGCAAGCAGGCGGGCAACTTCGACCTGGCCGATCACGGACTTGCTATGCATGGCTGTTCTCCTGGTTCAGGGCTGCTTCGACGATTTCGATCCAGTGCCGTACCGGTGTGCGTCCGGCACCGCCGAGGTGGGTCTGGCAACCGATGTTGGCGGTGGCGATGAGTTGCGGCTTGCCGCTTTCCAGCGCGTTGAGTCGGTTGTCGCGCAGTTGCCGCGACAGTTCGGGCTGGGTCAGCGAGTAGGTCCCGGCAGAGCCGCAGCACAAATGGCCGTCGGGCACTGCGGTGAGGGTGAAGCCAAGCCGGGCCAGCAGGCTCTCCACCTGGCCGCCGAGCTTGAGGGCGTGCTGCAGGGTGCACGGGCAATGAAAGGCCAGGCGTTGGTCGGCGCACACGCCCAGTTGCTCGACCGGCTCGTCGCGCAGCACTTCCACCAGGTCGCGCGATAGCGCACTGACCCGCGCTGCCTTGGCCGCGTAAAGCGGATCCTTCTCCAGCAGGTGGCCGTAGTCACGCACGAAGGCGCCGCAGCCGCTGGCGGTCTGCACGATGGCTTCGGCGCCCGCTTCGATGGCGGGCCACCAGGCATCGATGTTGCGCCGGGCACGCTGCAGGCCTTGCTCCTGGGCATTGAGGTGGTAATCCACTGCGCCACAGCAGCCAGCTTGGCGTGCTGGCTCGACGCTGATGCCCAGGCGGTCCAGCAACCGCGCGGTGGCGGCGTTGGTGTTGGGTGACAGGGCCGGCTGTACGCAGCCCTCAAGCAGCAGCACGCGGCGCGCGTGGCGCACCGCCGGGCGCTTGTCAGGGGAGGCCACCTGGGCGGGCAACTTGCTCTTGAGTGCGCCCGGCAGTACTGGGCGCAGGGTTTGGCCTGCGCGGGTCAGCGCCTTGAACAGCGCCGGGCGCGGCACCACTGCGCGCAAACCTTGGCGCAGCAGGCGCTGGCCGAGCGGGCGGGGCACTTGCTGTTCGACCACGGCGCGGCCGATGTCCAGCAGGTCATGGTATTTGACCCCTGATGGGCAGGTGGTCTCACAGTTGCGGCAGGTCAGGCAGCGGTCCAGGTGCAGTTGGGTACTGGCGGTGACCGGCGCACCTTCGAGCACTTGCTTGATCAGGTAGATGCGCCCGCGCGGTCCATCCAGTTCATCGCCGAGCAACTGGTAGGTGGGGCAGGTGGCCGTGCAGAAGCCACAGTGCACGCATGCGCGCAGGATGCTTTCGGCCTCTTCGGCGCGGGCCAGGCGCTTGGCGCTGTCGCTCAGGTTGGTTTGCATGGCGTGGCCTCACAGGTCCGGGTACAGGCGGCCAGGGTTGAACAGGCCCTGGGGGTCGAGTTGTCGCTTGAGGGCGTGGTGATAACGCATCAGCGCGGCGGGCAGCGGTGCGCTGCTGTGCTCGCCCAGGGCATAGCCGGTGGCGTGGCCGCCGGCCTTGGCCACCAGCTCGCGGATCGCCGCTGCGGGGGCGCTCGACTTCAGCCAGCGCTGCGCGCCGCCCCAATCGATCAACTGGCGCCCCGGCAGGTCCAGTTCGGCGGTGGCAATGGGCAACGACAGGCGCCACAGCGGTTCGGCGCCCTCGAAGAAGGCCAGGCGCTGCTCGCGCAGGTCACTCCAGAACGGGCTGTCGAGCACGTCGCCGCCCAGGCGCTGGCGGGCCGATTGCACCGAGCCTTCACCGCCTTCCAGGCGCAGGTACAGTGCTTCGCCGTCGTGGCAGGCTGCGCTGATCGGCAACGGCTGCTGACCCCATTCGGCCAGTTCGGCCAGGGCCTGATGGCGGTCCATCGGCAGGCGCAGGCTCAGGCATTGCCGCGGCCGTGGCAGCACCTTCAGCGACACTTCGGTCAGCAGGCCCAGGCAGCCGAAGCTGCCGGCCATCAGCCGCGAGACGTCGTAACCGGCGACGTTTTTCATCACCTCACCGCCAAAGCGCAGCAGCTTGCCGTGGCCGGTAATGACCCGCGTGCCGAGCACATAGTCGCGTACCGACCCGGCCCAGGGCCGACGGGGCCCGGACAGCCCCGCTGCTACCATGCCGCCCAGGGTCGCCCCGGCGCCGAGGTGGGGCGGTTCGCATGGCAGCATCTGCCCGGCCTCGAACAGCGCCGCCTCGATCTCTTGCAGTGGCGTACCGGCGCGAGCGGTGAGCACCAGCTCGGTCGGGTCGTAACTGACGATGCCGCGGTGGCCGCGGGTATCGACGAGCTCCCCGACCACCGGGCGCCCCAGCATGGCTTTGCTGTTGCTGCCCTGAATGCGCAGCGGGGTGTTCAGGTTCAAGGCCTGGTTGACCTGTTCGAGCAGGTCCTGGCTCATATCGCGGTCCAGGCTCATCAGAAGCGCTCCAGGTCAGGGAAGGGCAGTTGGCCGTGATGCACATGCATGGCACCGAACTCGGCGCAGCGGTGCAGGGTGGGGATGTTCTTGCCCGGGTTGAGCAGCCCTTTGGGATCGAACGCTGCCTTCACGGCATGGAACAGGGTGATTTCGTCGCTGTTGAACTGCGCGCACATCTGGTTGATTTTCTCGCGGCCCACGCCATGCTCGCCGGTGATGCTGCCGCCCACTGCCACGCACAGTTCAAGGATGCGCCCGCCGATGGCTTCGGCGCGTTCCAGTTCGCCGGGCAGGTTGGCATCGAACAGGATCAGTGGGTGCATGTTGCCGTCGCCGGCGTGGAACACGTTGGCAACGCGCAGGCCGTACTGCGCGGACAGTTCGCTGATGCCCTTGAGCACGCGCGGCAGTTCGCGGCGCGGGATGGTCCCGTCCATGCAGTAGTAGTCCGGCGAGATGCGCCCCACCGCAGGGAATGCGTTCTTGCGGCCTGCCCAGAAGCGCACGCGCTCGGCCTCGTCGCAGGCCAGGCGCACCTCGCGGGCGCCGGCCTGCTGCAGTACCGCTGCCACACGCTCGCAGTCGTCCTGCACGTCGGCCTCGACACCATCGAGTTCGCACAAAAGGATCGCCGCAGCCTCTACCGGGTAACCAGCGTGGATGAAGTCTTCGGCGGCGCGGATCGCCAGGTTGTCCATCATTTCCAGGCCACCGGGGATGATCCCGGCAGCAATGATTTCGGCCACGGCCCGGCCGGCGTCTTCCACGCTGTCGAAACTGGCCAGCAGGACCCGGGCGACCTGGGGCTTGGGCAGCAGTTTGACGGTCACTTCGGTGACGATCCCGAGCATGCCTTCGGAACCGGTGAACAGTGCCAGCAAGTCGAAGCCTGGGCTGTCGAGGGCATCGCTGCCCAAGGTCAGGCGTTCGCCTTCGACGGTGAGGATCTCCACCTTGAGCAGGTTGTGTACGGTCAAACCGTACTTCAGGCAGTGCACGCCTCCGGCGTTTTCAGCGACATTGCCGCCGATGGAGCAGGCGATTTGCGAAGAGGGGTCTGGCGCGTAGTAAAGGCCATAGGGCGCCGCTGCCTGGGAAATGGCCAGGTTGCGCACCCCCGGCTGAACCCGGGCGAAACGGCCTTGCGGGTTGACTTCAAGAATGCGGTTGAAGCGTGCCATGACCAGCAGGATGCCCTTGGCCAGTGGCAATGCGCCGCCTGACAAGCCCGTGCCGGCACCACGCGCCACGACGGGCACGCCGCGTAGGTGGCAGAGCCTGAGCAGCGTCTGCACCTGCTCCAGACGCTCGGGCAGCACCACCATCAGGGGCACGGTGCGGTAAGCAGAGAGGCCGTCGCATTCGTAAGGTGTGAGGTCTTCGCCCCGATGCAGGATCTCAAGGTCGGGCAGCGCTTCACGCAAGGCCTGCAGCAGGGCCGGCTGGTCCACGGCAGGCAGCGCGCCATCGACCCGTTCGTCGTAGAGAATGTTCATCAGGCTCACTCAACGGCAGTTTTTGTTGTTGTGGGTAAACCGTTCACCCCCTCAGCCTGCGCGCCCCGTTGCCTCAGGTCGAGCCTGCAGCGCACTGGTCCTACCAGTTTTTTTGGCAGGTGCTGGTTATTTACCGGTTGGGATGCGTAGATTGGCGCAAGCTATGGAAGTGGTCCTACCAGTTGAGGGGGTGCACATGGTTGCTGAAGGCAAGGCCAAGGTCGCCGACCAGGTTGCCGAGCGGGTCGAACGGTTGATCCTCGAGGGTGTGCTCAAGGTGGGGCAGGCCTTGCCTTCGGAGCGACGCCTGGTGGAAAAGCTCGGCTGTTCGCGCTCGGCACTGCGTGAAGGCCTGCGCATCCTGCGCGGGCGCGGCATCATCGACACCGAGCAGGGGCGCGGTTCGTTCGTCGCCGACCTGACCGGGCAGCAGGTGGGCGTCACCCCGCTGATGCACCTGTTCAGCTCGCAACCGCGCACCTTGTTCGACCTGTTGGAAGTGCGCGCGCTGCTCGAGGCCGAGTCCGCACGCCTGGCAGCGTTGCGTGCCACCGATGTTGACCGCCTGCTGATCCGCCGTCGCTACGAAGACATGCTCGCCGCCCACGCAGCGCCCGAAGGGCTGGATGCGCGTGAGCACGCCCACCGCGACCATGCATTCCACCGGGCGATCAGCGAGGCCTCGCACAACCCGGTGCTGGTGCACACCCTGCAGTCGCTCAGCGACCTGACCTTGAACACGGTGTTCGCATCGGTCAACAACCTGTATTGCCGCCCCGCGCAGAAGCGCCAGATCGACCGCCAACATGCGCGGCTGTATCACGCAGTGATGGAGCAATTGCCGGAGCAGGCGCAGCGGGCGGCGCGCGAACACATCAACGGGATTCGCGACAGTTTGCGCGAGATCGAGCAGGAGGAGCAGCGGCTGGTGCGGGCGACGATGCGCATGGACGGGTGGGGGTGAAGGCTAAGGGGAGGGGCGAGATGAGTCGGTGCATGCCTTCAGCGCTTGAGCGCTCAAGGCATGCACTGTGCGATGCACGCACAGCCCCGGATGCTGAACAATAGCAACCGTCAGATACAACTGCAGCGCAACACAGGTCTTAATGATGAGCCATTGGGTCGTCTTGGGACAATATGGCTCGGGCCAGCTCTTCATCGCTGGCCTGCAAGCCAGGATTGTCCTTGCGTGCCTGTTCCAGCGCCGACTCCACATAGGCGCCACGAATCGCACCACCGCTGGCGACGAATGCAGACAGCTCGTCACGGGCGGGGATGATCCGTTTGTCATCCTTGAAAGTCGAATACAGCGAGGCGGATACACCGGCCGAGGTAGCGACGTCGCCCGCATCGACGCGGGCCATGGCAGCACCGGCAGGCAGCAGGAGCAGCAATGCAGGTGCGAGGAATAGGTGGCGCATAGCGTGTTCTCCAATAGCGTGAAGCCCAAGGGAAATACCACTCAGTGAGTAAGATGGCGCAACTGGGGTGGTAGTTCCCTTGGTGGAACATTACCGTCGAGCGCGGATTGACAAAGCTTCCAGCCCTTATGCTGGTGAGCGTCGATACAGCGGGCATGGCGTGCTCGGATCGAGTTCGGTGAGCCTGGAGCCGGCTATGACGAAACCGGCGCGCTCTGCCAGGCGCTGGCTGGCCTGGTTGTCGATATCGGTGGTCAGCCACACCGGCGTTGCGATGGTATCGAGCAGGCCGGTCAATGCTTCGCGCATCAGCCCCTTGCCACTGAACGCCTGGCTGGCCCAGTAACCTACCTCGTACTCAGCGTTGCCCGGGCGCAGGCCGATGCAGCCGATGACTGCGTCACTGTCCGCGTGCAGCACGAAGTACCGCTTTTCGGCTGCGGGGTCGAGAAATTCGCGGGCACTCAGTTGCAGGCTCTCGCGCACTTCCTGCAGCGTCCAGTCAGGTTTGGCCCAGGCCAGGAAGGGTTGGTGCAGGGTGTAGCTTTCGAGCAGGGCCTGGCGCAGTTGCGCTGCAAGGGCCGGGTCGGGGCGCACCAGGCGGGTGCGCGGGGTGGTCAGGGAGCAAGGGAGTGTGGGGTAGGGCATACGGGCCATCCTGGCATGAGGGGGTATCACGCTACTTTGCGCGTATTGCATTGACCGTGTTGAGCGGGCGTGGTCTGCTCAGCTTCACGACCCATTTGCGATCCCCACCAACAGCGCCATCGACCCTGGGAAAATGAAGGACCACCATGCCCGACTACAAACTGCACTGCTTCGCCGAATCCGGTAATGCTTATAAAGCCGCCCTTATGCTCGAACTCACCGGCCAGGCCTGGCAGCCGGTGTTCGTCGATTTCTTCAACGGCCAGACTCGCGAGCAAAGCTGGCGTGATGAGGTCAACGAGCAGGGCGAAGTGCCGGTGCTGGAGCATGCGGGCCAGAAAATCACCCAGTCGGCGCTGATCCTTGAATACCTCGCCGAACGCACCGGCCAGTTCGGCCCGCGCGATGACAACGAAAAGCGCGAAATCTGGCGCTGGATGCTGTTCGACAACCACAAGTTCACTGCCTATTACGCGGCGCTGCGGTTCATTTTCTGCCTGAAGAACGCTGGCGAAACACCGGTAACCCAGTTTCTTCGCGAGCGCGCCACGGCTGCTTACCGGGTGGTCGATGCGCACTTGGCGAAAACGCCCTATATGGTCGGTGGGCGCCTGACCATCGCCGACCTGTCGCTGGCGGGCTATGTGTTCATGCCGGAAGATACCGGCATCCCGTTGGCACAGTTCACCCATATTGAAGCGTGGAAAGCGCGTATCCAGGCGCTGCCGGGCTGGAAGCATCCCTATGAACTGATGCCACGCACAGCGTCGGTCTGACCGGACGCTTCGTACTTGAGGGGCGGCCGGGTGAAAACTACCCAGGCGCGTCCCTCTTTGGTGCGTGGTGGCCTCAAATTGAGTCATCCGGCACATAAAAAACCGTCAATAACGGGCCATTCTGTGCAACCTGCACACTATTTGTCATGCCGTGCGCCTGCTATTTCGCCTTACATCGGCCAGCAAAAAACGGCCCGCATATTGCTCTTGCTGCTCCAACTTCAACCCGGAGCACCTGACAATGAGTTCCCCCTCCGAATTTCCGCTTTGCGAGGCGCCGCAGCACGCCCGCAAGGGCCTTTTGCCAATCGCCATGGTCCTGTTCAGTTTCACCTTCTTCACCGGCACGATGTTCGCCGGGGGCAAGCTGGGCATGGCCTTCGGGTTCATCGACATGCTCTGGATCGCCACCCTCGGCAACACGCTGCTGGCCCTTTACGCCGCCGCGCTGGCGTTCATCGCTTCGCGCAGCGGGCTCAACACTGTACTGATGGGCCGCTTCTGCTTCGGCGAGGCCGGCAGCCGGCTGTCGGACTTCCTGCTCGGTTTCGCCGAACTGGGCTGGTATGCGTGGGGCACGGCCACTGTAGCGATCGTGCTGGTAAAGCTGCTTGGGCTGGCCGAGGGCTTCACCGTGCCGTTGATGGTGCTGTTCGGGTTGGGCTTCAGCATCACGGCATTGGTCGGATTCAAGGGGCTGGACCTGTTGTCGCGGGTATCGGTACCGCTGATGTTCGCCCTGTTGATCGTCTCCATGGTAATCGCCACCCGCGAGGTGGGTGGCCTGCAGCAACTGGCGGCGCTGGTGCCGCATGAGACCATGACCTTCTCGGCAGCGGTGACCATGGTCTTCGGCACCTTTGCCAGCGGCGCCACCCAAGCCACCAACTGGACGCGCCTGTCGCGCAGCGGGCGGGTGGCGGTGACGGCCAGTGTGGTGGCATTTTTGCTCGGCAACGGGCTGATGGTCGTGGCCGGCGCCTGGTGCGCGATGGTTTACCAGCAGGCCGACATCGTCGAAGTGATGATGCTGCAAGGGCTGTCGTTCGCAGCGGTGGTCATGCTCTGCCTCAACCTGTGGACCATCCAGGGGCCAACCATCTACAACGTTGCCGCCGCAGCGTGTCACCTGGTGCGCAGCGAACGCCGGCGCACGGCAACACTGATGGCGGCAGGAGTAGGCATCGTGTTGGCGATCGGTGGCATGTACGAGTTGCTGATTCCCTTCCTGGTATTGCTGGGTTCGATCATCCCACCGGTGGGTGGGGTGATCATGGCCGACTTCTGGTACCGCCACCGTGGCAAGTATCCGGCCCTGGCCACGGTCAGCCTGCCGCGCTACAACCTGCTGGGGCTGTTCGCCTATGGGGTCGGTGCGCTGGCGGCCTATGCCTCGCCCTGGGTGGCGCCACTGGTGGGTATCGGCGCCTCGGCGCTGTGCTATATCGTGCTGCTTGAGCTCGGCGGCCGACGCCGGGCACTGGGCCAGGCGCGGGCCGAGCCGTGAGCCTGGCCCTGGAAGAGATCCTGCACCTGCCCGGCCTGCACGAGATGAGCGTGCGGGCTGGTGCACGCAACCTGCAGCGCCGGGTGCGCTGGCCCTACGTGGCGGAGAACGAGGGCATCGCCGAATGGGTGATGGGCGGTGAGCTGGTGTTCGTCACCGGCATCAACCACCCTCGTGGCGAGGGCAACCTGCTGAGCCTGGTCGAAGACGGCGATGCGGTGGGTATCGCCGGCATGGTGATCCTCACGGGCGGTACCTTCATTCAGTGTATTCCGGCCGCGGTAATCGAGCGCGCCGAGCAGTTGGGGTTGCCACTGATCGAGCAGCCCTATGCCCTGAAGATGGTGGTGGTCACCCACCTGATCGGTACCGCACTGGTACAGATGGCCCAGGTGCGCCGCTCGCGCAACGACATCCTCGGGCAACTGCTGACCGGTGACTATCCGAGCCTGGCCATCGCCCGGCAGCGGGCCGCGCACCTGCAGCTCGATCTGGACGGGCCGCGGCGTTTGGTGGCGTTGCGCTTGTCGGCGGTCGACGGGCTGTTCGAGCGGCATGGCCTGGCCAAAGGCGAACGCCTGTGGCAGGACACCCGCCAAACCCTGGAAGACCGGCTTGAAGCCTGGTGCCGGGCCCGGGCCGGCGCGGTCACCGCGCAACTGGCCGGTGACCTGTTCGTGTTGCTGCTGCCCGATACCCCGGACTTGCGTGCAGCCTTGGCCGGCCTGCACCGGCAGTTGGCCGCGCAGGCAGGTGAGATGGGGCTGTTCATGGGCCTGTCGAGCCTCGCCGAGGACTGTGGCCATTACCGCCAAGCCCTCAACCAGGCGCGTCAGGCCCTGGAGGTGGCGCAAAACCTGCGCCCGGCCACCGGCTTGTGCGACTTCAGCGAGCTCGGTGTATTGCGCCTGCTGCAGGGCATCGTCGACCGTTCGCTGATCGATGACTTCGTCGCCCAGACCCTCGGCCCGCTGCGCACCCCCGGGCGTAAACAGCCCAACGCACTGCTGCACACCCTCGACGCGCTGCTCAAGGAAAACGGCAACGGTCTCAAGGCCGGGCAGCGCCTGGGTTTGCACCGCAACACCATCAACCAACGGATGCAACGCATCGAGCAACTGAGCGGGCAGTCCCTGGACGACCCGCTTTTCCGTATGAACGCTGCGGTCGCTATGCTGATATGGCGCATGACCGAAGCCCAAGGCAAGGAGTAACTCCATGAACATCATCAACGCACGACTGCGCGGTAAGCCCGGCCTGATGCGCATCGAACTGGACGGCGAGCGTATCGCCGCCATTGTGCCCCAGGCCAATGCCGTCATGCCCGCCAGCCCCGACGACCTGGACGCCCAACAGAACCTGGTGGTGCCCCCCTTCGTCGAGCCGCACATTCATCTCGATGCCACTTTGACCGCCGGTGAGCCGAACTGGAACATGAGCGGCACGCTGTTCGAGGGTATCGAGCGCTGGGCCGAGCGCAAGGCAATCACCACCCACGACGACATCAAGACCCGCGCCAAGAAGACCATCGGCATGCTCGTGGACCATGGCATCCAGCATGTGCGTACCCATGTGGATGTGACCGACCCCAAGCTCACGGCGCTCAAGGCGATGGTCGAGGTGCGTGAGGAGGTGCGCGAGCTGATCGACCTGCAGATCGTCGCGTTCCCGCAGGAAGGTATCGAGTCGTACGCCAACGGCCGTGCGTTGATGACCGAGGCGGTGGCGATGGGCGCCGACGTGGTCGGCGGCATTCCCCATTTCGAGAACACCCGCGACCAGGGCGTGTCGTCAGTGAAATTCCTCATGGAGCTGGCCGAGCGTACGGGCTGCCTGGTGGACGTGCATTGCGACGAGACCGACGACCCGCAGTCGCGCTTCCTCGAGGTGCTGGCCGAAGAAGCGCGGGTGCGCGGGATGGGGCCACGGGTGACCGCAAGCCACACCACGGCCATGGGTTCCTATGACAATGCCTACTGCTCCAAACTGTTCCGCCTGTTGAAAATGTCGGGCATCAATTTCGTTTCGTGCCCGACCGAGAGCATCCACTTGCAGGGGCGCTTCGACAGCTACCCCAAACGCCGCGGGCTGACGCGTGTGGCCGAGATCGACCGGGCAGGCATGAACGTGTGCTTCGGCCAGGATTCGATCGTCGACCCCTGGTACCCGCTGGGCAACGGCAACATCCTGCGCATACTCGAGGCAGGGCTGCACATCTGCCACATGCTGGGCTACGAAGACCTGCAACGTTGCCTGGACCTGATCACCGACAACAGTGCGCGCACGCTCAACCTTGGCGAGCGCTACGGCATCGAGGTGGGGCGCCCGGCGAACCTTTTGTTGCTGTCGGCGCCGGACGACTATGAGATGGTGCGCAGCCAGGGCCATGCGCTGGTGTCGGTGCGCCACGGCAAGGTGCTGATGCGCCGTACACAGGCGCAGGTCGAACGGTTCGCCTGAAGCGGGAAGGGGCCACTGAGTGCTTGCCTGGCGACGCTGAACTTGGCACCCTTTGTGGCCGCCGAACCGTCCATGCCGTGACAGAAGGAAACCTACCGTTGAGTTGGGACAAAATCGGGAAACTGCTCGTAGCCCTGTTGCTTGGCCTGATGGTCTGGCTGGTGGCCTACGTGGTGCTCAAGGACAACGCCCGCCTCGAAGCTTCCCTGACCTATTCCTACCTCACCTACCCAAGCCAGTTCAGCGAGCGCATCAGCAAGACCAACGAACAGCTCAAGTACGAGCGGCTGCAGCCTCGCATCGCCGGCATTGGCCAGGGGGCGCTGAGCCAGGATCAGGTCGACAGGCTGATCGACCTGGCCCAGGCACCCTACGCCCAACTGTTCGCCAAACCGTTCGAGGCCGGGTTGGTGGATCACCGTACCGGCTTGCTCATAGAGCTGCGCAACACCGGTCACACCGAGGTGCGCGAGGTCAAGGTGCGCCTGCCGGCCAAGGGTTTGGTGCAAGTGCGCGATGGCTCAGGCAACGACACCCTCTACGAGGCCCCCACGCCCATGGTCGAGATCCCTGTCATCGAGCAAGGCCGGGCGTGCAAGGTGTGGGTGTATTTCGATGCCGACTATTCGCAGATCCGCCAGGGGGGTATCAGCATCAGCCATGCCGACGGTGTGGCGGATGTGCAGGTGTATCGAGAATTCATCGGTTTCCCGGCGTTGGTGGCGCGCTACAGCCGGGAGCTGATGGTGCTGCTTGGTGTGCTGGGGCTCAGTGTGCTGGGCCTGGGCTACGCCTGCCTTGCGCGGCCACGCAAGCCCGCATTGCCCTCCTGATGACTTAGTGGCTGCCGTCGTGCAGGGCCAGGCTTTGGCGCAACTGCTCGATCACGGCTGTGCGCAATGCCTCTGGCGCCTGTACACGTATGGAGCCCGCTTGGGACAGCAGCCAGCCCATCAACGCGCGGCTGTCGTCGACGGTGGCATCCAGGGTCGCCCCGCCGTTGCCGTGCGGGGCCAGGCGCATGTCATCTGACAAGGGCTGGTCTTCCAGGCGCCGTGCGAGGGCGTCATCCACCCAGGCGCGCAATTCGATCTGCCGGGCAGGGCAGAGCGCATCTGGCTGCAGCAGTTGAGCCTCACCCAGGCTGCGGCCTGGCTGCCAGTACCAGCCGTAGGGCATGCCCTTGTTGTTGCAGCGCAAATGGAACAGCGACGCAAGCTCATTGAGGTCACGTTCCACCGTGCGTTTGCTGGTCTTGTAGCCGACCTTGGCCAACGCGGCCTGCAACTGTGTGGAGCTCATGCCCGGATGGCGGTCGGGCAGCAATTTGAGCAGTTGCCACTGGCGGGCGATCGTGTGGCGGGTAGAGTTGCTGGGCAAAGGGCTCGTCCTTGAAGTTCAGGCGTGGTGCATGCCTGAATGATGGCAATTGGCTATTGCCGCGAGCATACCCGTTCAGTGAATAGGATCCAAGTTCAGCAGGATGAGCGGCCTGCGCACTTGTTTCACGATTCGGCGCCACCCCATGCTCAGGCAGGCAGGCAGGCAGGCAGGCAGGCAGGCAGGCAGGCAGGCAGGCAGGCAGGCAGGCAGGCAGCCGCTGCCAAAGCCGGCGATCACCATGCAGCGCACTAGTCAGCTTGAGGTTGTGCTGGATGCGGGGAAGGACTTTGGCGCCAAGGTGCTGGTGTTGTCGCGCTCTAATTTGGCAGCCGGCGCCGTGTTGTGACGTCAAGCTGCCCAGTTCAACTTGTTAGAGTTGCTATTTTTAATTAGAGGGCAGTCGCATTCATCGACCTCGTGCTCAAGGCTGAGTGAATTTGTATTTTTTCTCTAGGAAAAATTGGGGAGGGGTCCATTTGGGGCCTTTCGAGTACCCGCCGCCTTTTTGTACTATTAATCCATCGGAGTGCATCTTTTTTATTAGATCGATCAGGCCGAGGCAGTTGCCAAGAGAAACCCAGTTGTTACGCTCGTATAATCTGTCTATTTGCGGGTGGGAAATGCTGTTTCCTCGAGTGAGGAATAAAATGACGTCCCTAGGTGCTTCGTTTTGTACTATGTCGTCTATGGTGTTCATTAGTAATCTCTTTGAAGTTGTTTTCGGTCTGCTTCCAAAGCCTCTGGTGTATATAGTAGTTCGGCTTCTGAGCTAAGTTGGTAGTCTTCTAGAGTGGCGGCGTGAGTGTTGTTCCACGCCTCTCCATGATCGTTTGGCAGAATTCTATCAGCGATACCGAGGGCGCGGAAGCGCTCAAGCTCCCTCAGTTCATGGGTGACAAATCGCTTGTCTGTGTCAGTAGGTGCTATCTTGCCGTGTAAGATTTTTTCAAGCCTATCTATCATGACGACATTAGCTTCAGATGGATCGAAGCGACTTATGTGTAATTTTACAAGGTCGACTCCCGCTTGGGTGAAGGTGGCTTCTCGCCAATCCAGGCGTTAGATAGGTCCGCCTGCTTTGTCTGGATTGTAGGCCCTGCCGCTGTATGTGCCTATAGTTGTAGCGCCGGGATACGGCGAATTGAATACGATATATAACGGCGGCAGGCCAGACTCTACCGGGAAGCAGTAAATGCAATCCCTGGGATTTTGGGGTTCATTTGGGGGGAAGGGTGTCGCCGCGCTGCTATGAATAATTCGCTTTCTTCATCGATATATGCGTGTGCCATGAACTCGAAAAGCTGGGCCAAAGTCTAGGCGTTTGGGACGTAAACGTGGGTGCCGTTGTAGAGGTCTGTGTGCTGACCTGCCTGACGACGAATTTCGTTGTAAAGAAGCAGGAGCATTGCCTTTTTTGCGAAGAGTTTGCCGGCTGTTTCGTTGTGGTTTTGTCCAATGTCTAGATAGTGTTTTTCAAAATAAGTAACAAGGCCGGGTATTGTGTGAACACACGATGTGCCTGCTCATAGCACCCTGCGGATAGAGCGCCGCGCGCGGCGCTCGATGTCGCAGACGCTGGAAATGCCGCGGCGAGCAGCCCCACAGCACAATCCCTGAGCCCTAAATCCCCGCCCGGCGCACGTGCTTCACCAACACCTTCTCCAACAACTCCCACATCGCAGGGTCGGTACTGAACGCCACGTTGAACCGCATCCACCCGGTCGGCTTGGCATCGACCATGAACAACTGCCCGGGCCCGAGCATGATGCCTTTCTCCAGCGCATCATCCAGTAGCGCTGCGCTGTCCGGGATGGCCGGGTGGCGGGTCCAGATATACATGCCTTCATCCGACTCGATGAACAGCTCGAAACCCAGCCGGTGCAGGTGCCGGCCAACTTCCTGGTGGGCCTCGGCCAGGCGCTGGCGCAGGCGCTTGAGGTGCTTGCGCCAGCGGCCGTCGATGATCGCGGCATACACCACACGCTCCATAACCTGCGAGGTGGTCAGGCCCGAGCGCATCTTCAGGTGCAGCAGCTTCTGCGCCAGTTCCGGGTTGGCCAACAGGTAGCCGACCCGCACGTTGGGCGAAATGCTCTTGGAGTAGCTGCCCACGTACACCACCTGCTGCAGGTGGTCGAGGCTGGCCAGGCACGGCTGCGGCTCGGCGACCATGTCGGCGTACAGGTTGTTTTCCACCAGGCGAAAGCCGTGCTGGCTGGCCAGCTGCAGCAAGCGGTGCAGCTGCGCCAGCGGGGTGCGCGAACAGGTCGGGCTGTGCAGGTGCGGCTGAGTGAAGAAAGCCGTCGGGCGGTGGTGCGCCAACAGCTGTTCGAGGTGGTTGAGGTCGTAGCCGTTGGGGGTGCGCGGCACGCCGATCAAGGTGGCGCCCTGGGTGCGCAGGATGCTCATCAGGTTGGGGTAGCCGGGGTCGTCCACCAGCACCACGTCACCGGGGCGCACAAGCGTGCGCACGGCCAGGTCCAAAGCCTGGCTGGCACCGTGGGTGAGCATCAGCTGGGCGGTGTTGGCGACGATCGACAGTTCCTGCTGCAGGTTCTGCGCGGTCAGCGCGCGCAATTCCGGCAGGCCCATCGGGTCGCCATAGCCGGACAGCTCCAGCGGGCTGCCGGCAACCTGGCGCAGGCCGCGGCGCAGGCCTTCTTCGTACATCCAGTCGTTGGGCAGCCAGCCGCAGCCCGGTTTGAATGGCAACTGACGGGTCTCAAAGATCTGCTGCAGGTACCATTCGGAGTTGAACGATGGTCGACTGGCGTCGGCCTCGGCGCTGTGGTTGTCCAGCAATTCGGCCGCCGCGCGGTTGACGAAGAACCCGGCATTGCCCTTGCTCACCAGCAGCCCCTGGGCGACCAGGCGGTCGTAAGCCTCGACCACGGTGAAGGTGCTCACCGAATAGGTCGCGGCAAACGCGCGGATCGACGGGACCTTGGCACCTGGCTTGAGGGTCTGGTTGTCGATCAGCTCACGCAGCCCGTCGATGATCTGGTTGACCAACGGCGTCGAGGAGTCTGGGTGTAATTCAAGCATTCGGGGGCCTTGAGGGTGCGTAACGGCAGGCGCCTGCAGGGTGTATTGCATCGGCGACCTGTACAGTGCAGTGCGACTTTCATGCCACTGTGCATGGCTCTATGTGTCGGACATTTTTACATTAGGTGTCAGATAGCGCCACATAAAGCATGTTCAGTTCGCTCCAGGGGCAAACCCTGGGGCGCGTCAGCAGGCCGCCATGGAAGGCCTGCGTGTGTAACAGCACACCTCCTGCCCGCATTAGCACTGATGTACAGGTGAGGCCGATGACCATCGCGGTCTTACAGTTTTCCTTGGATAAAAAGAAGCACGGGGTACACAACTGATGGACGCAACATCCACAACCACCACCGCGAACAGCGGGCACGAGAGCAAACTCAGTGCCTCGCTCAAGTCGCGCCACCTGACGATGATGTCGATCGCCGGGGTTATCGGCGGCGCCTTGTTCGTCGGCTCCGGCAGCGTGATCCACAGCGCCGGCCCGGCTGCTGTCCTGGCCTACCTGGCAGGCGGCATCCTGGTGGTACTGATCATGCGCATGCTGGGTGAAATGGCGACTTCGTCGCCCGACACCGGTTCGTTTTCCACCTACGCCGACCGCGCCATTGGCCGTTGGGCCGGTTTCACCATCGGCTGGCTGTACTGGTGGTACTGGGTCATCCTCATGGCCTGGGAAGCTTATGTGGCAGGCAAGATCCTGCATGGTTTCTTCCCTGATGTAAGCGTCAACGTGTTCGTGCTGGCCACGACCCTGGTGCTGATCACCGTCAACTTCTTCAACGTCAAGCACTACGGCGAGTTCGAGTTCTGGTTCGCGTTGATCAAGGTGATCGCGATCGTCTGCTTCCTGATCGTGTGTACTGCAGCGGTGATGAACATCTGGCAGTTCGGTGAAGTGCGCGGCATCACCCACCTGACCGCCGAAGGCTTCATGCCCAATGGCATCACCACGGTGATCGGTGCGTTGCTTGGCGTGATGTTCGCCTTCCTCGGTGCCGAAATCGTCACCATCGCCGCATCCGAAGCCAAGGACCCGGCCACCCAGATCGTCAAGGCCACCAACTCGGTGGTGTGGCGTGTATGCCTGTTCTACGTCGGCTCGATCTTCCTGATCGTCTGCCTGGTGCCGTGGAACGACCCGCACCTGGGCGTTTCCGGTTATGGCGCCTACCGCCGCACCTTGGAACTGCTGGGTGTGCCGTATGCCGAGCTGTTGATGAACTTCGTGGTACTGACGTCGGTGAGCAGCTGCCTGATCTCGGGCCACTACACCGCTTCGCGCATGCTGTTCTCGCTGGCACAGCGTGGTGATGCGCCGTCGTTCTTCAAGACAACCCGCGCCGGTACCGGCGTACCGGTGAACGCGATCATCGGTTCGTGCGCCGTGGCCGTGGTGTGTGCGCTGATCAACTTCAGCGAGACCCTGCGCCCGAAAGACGTGCTCGATACACTGATGAACACCACCGGCATGATCGCTTTGCTGGTGTACCTGGTGATTGCCTTCTCGCAGCTGCGCATGCGCCGCAAGCTGATCGCCGAGGGCAAGGAAGTACGCCTGAAGATGTGGCTGTTCCCGTGGCTGACCTACCTGGTGATCGCCTTCATCGTCGCCGCACTGGTGACCATGGCCTTCATGCCTGACTACCAGATCCTGGTGATCTCCACCGGCATTGCTGCCGCCGTCGTGGTGGCCATGGGTGTGGTGCACCAGATGCGCAGCGCCCGCAAGCACTAAGCGCTAGTGGTTGCCCGAAGCGGCCGGCTCCCTCGAGGACCCGGCCGTTTCGCGTTGATGGGCGGGAGTTTTGTCCGCTGGCATGTGAAAGCGCCCGTTCATCCACGGTGAGCCGAGGAGGGCGGCGGCGCTGATCAGGGCCAGTAGGGCCAGGGCGAGGAATGGTTTCATGGGCATGCGCATAAGGGGCTGACTTCAAGGATGAGCTAACAGTTCCCGCGACAGGGCCCGTACAGGCGACAGATGGCTTATGCTGAGCACATTGCCCGCCAAAAGGAGCCCCTCATGGCCTGGTCCGCCACCCAGTATTCCCTGTTCGAAGACGAACGCACCCGTGCGGTGCGCGACCTGCTTGCCGCGGTGCCTCCCCGCCCGGTGCGCCACGCTACCGACTTAGGTTGCGGCCCTGGTAATTCCACCGAAATACTGCTGCAGCGCCACCCCGATGCCCAGGTGACTGCCCTGGACAGCGACCCGGATATGATCGACAAGGCGCGCGCACGCCAGCGCCTGCGCATCCCCAGGGTGCGTTGCGAAATTGCCGATATCGCCCACTGGACCGCCCCCGAACCGCAGGACCTGATCCTGGCCAACGCTTCGCTGCAATGGGTGCCCGACCACGGTTCGCTCTATCCGCACCTGGTGCGCCAGCTGAGTGAAGGTGCAAGCCTGGCCGTGCAAACCCCGGACAACCTCGACGAGCCGGCCCACCGCCAGTTGCGCGAGATTGCCGGCCGCGGCCCCTGGGCCGAAAAATTCGCCGACCTGAGCTTGCCGCCCCGGCATAGCGCAGCGTTCTACTACGACCTGCTCAGCCCGCTGTGTACGCGGGTGGATGTGTGGCGCACGACCTACCATCACCCGTTGACCGGTGGCGCCGAGGCCGTGGTGGAGTGGTTCAAGGGCTCGGCCCTGCGGCCTTATCTGGCCAGGCTGGACGAGCAGGAGCAGGCGAGCTTCCTGCAGATGTACTTGCAGGCCATGCAGCACGACTACCCGGCGGCCACCGACGGCAAGGTGCTGCTGCCGTTCCCGCGGCTGTTTGTGATTGCTACGCGGTAGGTGAATGGCGCCAGCGCCAGATCACGTAGCTATAGACGCCGAGGTTGACCAGCAGCACGACGCCGCCCAGCAGCCACTGGATCTGCGGCGTCAACCCCGCGGGGTAGATCAGCGGCCAGATGTAGTGCTCGACGAAGCCGCCGTGGTAGCCGGCATCGCCTGCGGCGAAGCGCATGCGATTCTCCCAGCCGGTCAACGGGCACTCCAGGTGCAGGCCCTCAACCGCCAGGCCCCAGGCCAGGGCGGGCAGGTGGATGAACAGGGCGGGGCGCCATCTGAGCGTCAGCAGGCCACCGAACAGCACCAGCAGGATGAAGGCCAGATGGAGCAGCACCAGCGTGTCGGCGGCTAGACGGAAAAACATGGGATGCACATTAGAGAGGAATGTATACCCAGCATAGTTATGAAGGCTCAGCGCAAAACCAGTGGGAGCCGGCATGCCGGCGATAGGGCCCGGATGGCCGCTACAAGCTTTCCTGCACCACCTGCAGGAACGTCGCCACCACCCGCCGCGTACGCTGCTCGCTCAAACACACCAGTGTCTCGGTGAGGTGCCGCTGGCAATCGACAATGGGCAGCGCGCACACCCGCGCATCGGCGCCGAACTCAGCGGCCGACACCACCCCCACGCCAATCCCCACCACCACCGCCTCGCGCGCGGCCTCGCGGCCTTCGACCTGGATTGCCGCGCGTATTCGCAACCCGGCGCGTTGCATTTCTTCCTCCAGTGTCTGCCGGGTCACCGAGCCAGGCTCGCGCAGCACCAGCGGCGTGTCGTCCAGGTCCGCCAGGCTGATCGAGCCACGGCTGGTCCAGGGGTGGTTGTGCGAGACGAACGCCACCATCGGGTCGCGGCGCAGCGGCATGCAGTGCAGTCGCTCATCGTCGACATCGCGCCCTAACAGTGCCAGGTCAGCCTGATAGCTGAACAGCCGGGCCAGGGATTCATCGGTGTTGCCGGTCTCGACCTTGACCTGGATGCCCGGGTAGCGCTGGCAGAAGCGTGCGATCTGCGGCAGCACATGCACCGGCGCATCCACCGCCAGCACCAGGCTGCCGGTGTGCAGGGCGCGGGAGTCCTGCAGCAGTTCGTGGGCTTCGGCCTCACAGGCGAACAGGCGCTTGCTGATGCCCAGCAGGCGTTCGCCCAGGTCAGTCAACTGCACCGAACGCTTGTTGCGGTGGAACAGCAGCACCCCGAAGCGCTCTTCGAGCTTGCGCACCTGGTCGGACACGGCCGGCTGGGTCAAAAACAGCTTTTCTGCCGCCCGGGTGAAGCTGCCGTGCACGGCCACTGCGTGGAAAGCCCTGAGTTGAGCGTGGGACACCGACATGTGGACTCCAGTAACAAGCTGAGCTTATGTGTGAAATACGATAAATCGATTTTATTTATCAGTCACCACCTGTTTCCATACTGACCAACCCAGCGCTGCCACAAGCGGCCGCCGGGCATGGCGCGCACCCCTGCGCCATCTGACCAGATGACGAGCCACGTCATGCAGTGCGCAACACAAAAACAAGACAGGCGTTTATTCACATTCTGCCGGCACACTTGAGCAAGAGGTCAGACGCACATGAATCACTCCCTAGCCGCGTTGAAACGCTGGCGCATCCAGATTTTCGCTATCACCTGGCTGGCCTACGCCGCCTTCTACTTCACCCGCAAGGCCTTCTCGGTGGCCAAGCTCGGCATTGGTGAAGACCCGACTTTCATGCTCGACAAGGCCTCCATGGCCAACCTCGACGCCATCTACCTGGCCGCCTATGCCGTGGGCCAGTTCACCTGGGGCATGCTTGCCGACCGCTTCGGCCCGCGCGTGGTGGTGCTCGGTGGCCTGCTGATCTCGGCGGCGGCAGCAGTGGTGATGGGCAGCTACGCGACCTTCCCGATCTTCGCCACCTGCATGCTGATCCAGGGCCTGGCGCAGTCCACCGGCTGGGCCGGGCTGTGCAAGAACATCGGCAGCTTCTTCCCCGCCGTGCAGCGCGGCCGGGTACTGGGGTTGTGGAGCTCGTGCTATGCATTCGGCGGCCTGGTCGCCTCGCCGTTCGCCGGCTGGTGGGCCTATACCCTGATCGGCACCTGGCAGGCGGCATTCTTCTCCACTGCCGCGGTGGTGGCGGCGGTAGCGGTGCTGTTCTTCTTCCTGCAGCGCAACAAACCCGAGGATGTGGGCTTGCCGGCGGTCGAGCCCGAGCCGCAGAGCATGGCCCCGGCCGGCAGCCTGTGCAGTGTGTGGGCGCCGCTGCGCGAGATCCTGCGCAACCGCACGGTACTGACCCTGGGCCTGGCGTACTTTCTTCTAAAACCGGCGCGCTACGCGATCTTGCTATGGGGGCCGGTGATCGTCTTCGAGCAGATGCCCTCGGTCGGCAAGGTGGGTGCTGCGATCATCCCCACGGCCTTTGAACTGGCCGGGCTGCTGGGCCCGATCATCATCGGCCTGGCCTCGGACAAGCTGTTTGGCGCCCGGCGCATGCCGGCCTGTGTGATCAGCCTGGTGCTGCTGACCGTGGCCCTGGCGGCGTTCATGGCAGCCATGCACAGCGGCAGCATCGCCATGGTGGTTGGCCTGCTGTTCTTCATGGGCCTGACCCTGTACGGGCCAGACTCGATGATCAGCGGCGCGGCGGCCATCGACTTCGGCACCGCCAAGGCCGGTGCCACGGCAGCCGGTTTCGTCAATGGCTGCGGTTCGGTGGGCGCGGTGCTCGGCGGCCTGTTGCCCGGTTACTTCGACAGCGTCACGGTGTTCATCGTGTTCGCTGGCTGCGCACTGTTCTCGGCCCTGGTGCTGCTGCCGCACTGGAACAGCCGCCCGGCCAGCGCAGCCCAGGCCAATGATGTGGCGCCCAACACCAGCATGGCGATCAAGCCACTGCGTACCTAAAGGAAAGCGAGCGAATGAGACCCTTCTGGCTGCAACAGGCCCTGGATTGTGAACAGGACGCGGTATGCCCGCCACTGCAAGGCGATGCCCGCTGCGACGTGTGCATCGTCGGCGGCGGCTACACGGGCCTCTGGACCGCGCTGATGCTCAAGGAGGCGGTGCCGGCGCTGGACGTGCTGCTGATCGAGGCTGACATCTGCGGTGCGGGCGCCAGTGGGCGCAACGGTGGTTGCGCGTTGTCCTGGTCGGCCAAGTACTTCACCCTCGAGCGTCTGTTCGGGGTGGCCGAAGCGGTGCGCCTGGTAAGCGAGTCAGAGCGCAGCATCGGTGCCATTGGCGCGTTTTGCGCGGCCAATGGCATCGAGTGCGACTACCGCCTGGACGGCACACTGTACACCGCCACCAACCAGGCCCAGGTGGGTGCAACCGATGCGGTGATCGCTGCACTGGAGCACAAGGGGATCAATTCATTCGAGCGTTTGCCGCTGGATGAGGTGCAGCGCCTGGCCGGCTCGGCGCGGCACCTGGAGGGCTGGTTTTCGCCGGCCGCCGCCACCGTCCAGCCTGGCCGGTTTGTACGCGGCCTGCGGCGTGTGGCGTTGCAGCGCGGCGTGCGCATTCATGAAGGCACGGCCATGACCGGCCTGGAGCATGGCACCCCGGCGCTGGTGCGCACGGCCCACGGCACGGTGCGTGCCGACCGCGTGGTGCTCGGCCTCAATGCCTGGATGGCGCGTGCCTTCCCGCAGTTCGAGCGCAGCGTGGCGATCGTCTCCAGTGACATGGTGATCACCGAACCGTGCCCCGAGCTGCTGCACGAGATCGGCCTGAACAACGGCATCAGCGTGCTGGACTCACGGATCTTCGTGCATTACTACCACAACACCTCCGATGGTCGCCTGATGCTCGGCAAGGGTGGCAACACCTTCGCCTATGGCGGGCGCATGCTGCCGGTGTTCGATCAACCCTCGCCATACCGGCCGCTGCTGCGTGAGAGCCTGGCCGATTTCTTCCCTGCCTTGGCCCAGGTGCCCCTGGCGGCCAGCTGGAACGGCCCCTCCGACCGCTCGGTGACCGGGCTGCCGTTCTTCGGGCGGTTGGACGGGCAAGGCAACGTGTTCTATGGCTTCGGCTACTCTGGCAGCGGGGTAGGGCCGTGCCACATGGGCGGGCAGATCCTCTCGTCGCTGGCGCTGGGGCTGGACAACCCGTGGACCCGCTCGCCACTGGTCAAGGGCCCGTTGGGGCTGTTCCCGCCGGAGCCGATCCGTTACCTGGGGTCGCTGATGGTGCGCAATGCAATCCGGCGCAAGGAGCGCGCCGAAGACCGGGGGCTGCGGCCACGCCACCTGGACGTGCGGCTGGCCCGGTTCGCAGCGGCGGCGGGCAAGGCCGACAAAGCGTGAGATTTCTTGTCGAACACTGGCCCGAGGGCGTATAAACTGCTCCCACTTTTTGGCCGGTCGCTTCCTGAACCGGCCGCTGAAACAAGAGAGTCGACATGGGCGCACAGTGGAAAGCCAAGCATAGAGAAACAGCTGCCAATGCCAAGGGCAAGATCATGGGCAAGCTGTCCAAGGAAATCCAGATCGCAGCCAGGTCGGGCGCCGACCCCGACATGAACCCACGCCTGCGCCTGGCCATCGTGCAAGCCAAGAAGGCTTCCATGACCCGCGAGACCCTGGACCGGGCAATCCGCAAGGGCGCGGGCCTGGACGGTGATGCCGTGCAGTACCAGGCGGTGACGTACGAAGGTTTCGCGCCGCACCAGGTGCCGCTGATCGTCGAGTGCCTGACCGACAACGTCAACCGCACCGTCGCGCAGATTCGCGTGCTGTTCCGCAAGGGCCAGCTGGGTGCCAGCGGTTCGGTGGCCTGGGACTTCAACCATGTGGGCCTGATCGAAGCCATGCCCGACGGCGATGCCGACCCGGAAATGGCCGCCATCGAAGCCGGTGCCCAGGACTTTGAAGAAGGTGAAGAAGAGGGCTCGACCCTGTTCATCACGGACACCACCGACCTGGATGCAGTGCAGAAAGCCCTGCCCGAGCATGGTTTCACCGTCTCCTCGGCCAAGATCGGCTACACCCCGAAGAACCCGGTGAGCGCTGCCAGCCTCAGTGCCGAGGCACTGGCTGAAGTCGAGGCGTTCCTCGAGGCGATCGACGAGAACGACGACGTACAGAACGTCTACGTTGGCCTGACCGAGTAAAAGCCGGGGCCGCTTTGCGGCCCAATCGCCGGCAAGCCGGCTCCCACAGGTACAGTGCAAAGCTCAGGTTCTGCGCGGTACTTGTGTGGGCCGGCTTGCCGGCGAATGGGCCTGTGTTCAGCCTGGGGAAGCCTGTATGAACCCAACCTTCGCCTCCCTCAGCCTCGCCCACCTGCGTACCCTCGACTGCCTCCTGCAGCTGAAAAACCTCAGCCACGCCGCCGAGCGCCTGGGCGTCAGCCAGTCGGCGTTGAGCCGCCAGCTGGCCCATCTGCGCGAAGCCTTCGACGACCCATTGCTGGTGCGCCAGGGCCGTGGCTACGTGCTCAGCGAGTACGCCCAAGCCCTGGTCGAGCCGCTGCGCCAGGTGCTTGAAGAGCTTCAGGCCCTGCGCCAGCCGGCCGCGTTCGATCCGGCACGTTGCGAGCGGCGCTTCTGCCTGGCCGCTTCCGACTATGTTGCAGAGCACATGCTGCCGCTGCTGGTGGCGGCGCTGGAGCAGGAAGCACCGGGCGTGAGCATCGACTACCGCACCTGGCAGGCCGGGCAATACGCTTTGCTCGCCAGCGGCGAGATCGACCTTGCGACCACGCTGTTCGACGAATCGCCGGCCAACCTGCACGGTCGCCTGCTTGGCGAGGACCGTGCGGTGTGCCTGATGCGCCGGGACCATCCGCTGGCGGCCTGCGAAGTGCTGAGCCAGGACGACTACCTGGCCTTCAAGCACGTGCGCATCTCCGGCGGTGGCGACAAGGACAGCTTCATCGACCGCCACCTGCGCACCCAGGGGCTGCAGCGGCGCATCAGCCTGGAAGTGCCGTTCTTCTCGGCCACCGTGCAGGTCATTGGCAACAGCCAGGCGCTGGCGACGGTGCCCGAGCATATTGCCTGCCAACTGTGCCGGCTGCATGGCCTGGCCTGGCGGCCGCTGGGGTTTGTGGAGCATACCCAGCGCTACTGGGTGGTGTGGCACCAGCGCCTGCAGGCGTCGGCCGAGCACCGCTGGTTGCGCAACCGGGTGTTCGAGCTGTGGCGCCAGTCACAGTTCGGCGTGCAGGGTGGGCATGCGGCTTTGCCATAGCAGGTATGCGCCAAGCGGGGTTATTGGCGTGGCGGCAGGCGCCTAGACTGGGGCCCTTGTGCTGTTGGTGATGCCCCCATCGCCGGCAAGCCGGCTGCCACAGGTGCCCAGAGCCTTCCAGCCCAGTGCAGTACCTGTGGAAGCCGGCTTGCCGGCGATGGGGCCGGGCCTGACAGCGGACAACCCACAGGAGACCGCGCGTGACCCCAGAACAATTCCGCCAGTACGGCCACCAATTGATCGACCTGATCGCCGATTACCGCCAGAGCGTCGGTGACCGCCCGGTGATGGCCCAGGTCGAGCCCGGCTACCTTAAAGCTGCCTTGCCTGCCGGCGCCCCGCAACAGGGCGAGCCGTTCGAGGCGATCCTCGATGACGTCAACACGCTGGTGATGCCAGGCCTGTCGCATTGGCAACACCCCGATTTCTATGGCTACTTCCCGTCCAACGGCACCTTGTCCTCGGTGCTCGGCGATTTTCTCAGCACGGGCCTGGGTGTGCTGGGCCTGTCATGGCAATCGAGCCCTGCGCTGAGCGAGCTGGAGGAGACCACTCTGGACTGGGTACGCCAGTTGCTGGGCCTGTCGGGGCAGTGGAGCGGCGTGATTCAGGACACAGCGTCTACCAGCACCTTGGTCGCGCTGATCTGTGCCCGTGAACGTGCCACCGACTACGCCCTGGTGCGTGGCGGCCTGCAAGCCGAAGCCAAACCGCTGATCGTGTATGTCAGCGCCCACGCCCACAGTTCGGTGGACAAGGCCGCGCTGCTGGCCGGTTTCGGCCGCACCAACATCCGCCTGATCGCCACCGACGAGCAGTTCGCCATGCGCCCCGATGCCTTGTTGGCGGCCATCGAACAGGACCTGGCCGAAGGCAATCAGCCCTGCGCAGTGGTCGCTACCACCGGCACGACCACCACTACGGCGCTGGACCCCTTGCGCCAGATTGGCGAAATCGCCCAGGCCCAGGGGCTGTGGCTGCACGTCGATTCAGCCATGGCCGGCTCAGCGATGATCCTGCCCGAATGCCGCTGGATGTGGGACGGCATCGAGCTGGCCGACTCTGTGGTAGTCAACGCGCACAAATGGTTGGGGGTGGCGTTCGACTGTTCGATCTACTACGTGCGAGACCCGCAGCACCTGATCCGGGTGATGAGCACCAACCCCAGCTACCTACAGTCGGCGGTCGATGGTGAGGTGAAGAACCTGCGTGACTGGGGCATCCCGCTGGGGCGTCGCTTCCGCGCGCTGAAGCTGTGGTTCATGTTGCGCAGCGAGGGGGTCGAGGCGTTGCAGCAGCGCTTGCGGCGCGACCTGGACAATGCCCGTTGGCTGGCCGAACAGGTTGAGGCGGCAGGGGAGTGGGCGTTGTTGGCGCCGGTACAGTTGCAGACCTTGTGCATTGTGCATCGGCCTGGTGGGCTGGAAGGGGAGGCGCTGGATGCGCATACCAAGGCATGGGCTGAGCGGCTCAATGCCTCCGGTGAGGCTTATGTCACGCCGGCGACCTTGAACGGGCGCTGGATGGTGCGGGTTTCGGTGGGGGCGCTGCCCACTGAGCGCGAGCATGTCGAGCGGTTGTGGCAACGCTTGCAGGCAGTGGTCAACGGCTGAATTGCTTGGGGCCGCACTGCGGCCCCTTGCGTCTGTCAGTGGCTCACTGTCTGAAGGCTACCCTTGCGGCTGGCCTCATAGGCTTCCTTGTCCATCGGCTTGGCCTGCGGGTTGCCCAGGTCTTCCATCGCCAGGCGATGGGTTTCCGGCGCGACATACGCTGCCAGGGCACATACGCAGGTGATGAAGAACGCCAGGCCGCCAACCACCAGCGGAATGTTATCCGAGCCTGGTGGCGCTACCAGGGCGAACAACGCCGGCAGCATCGCAGTCAGCATGGTGCCGATGTTCTGGGCAATGGCCATGGCCGACACGCGGTAGCGGGTGTTGAACAGCTCAGGGAAGAAGCTTGGGAACACCGCGTTGTAGCCTTGGTAAACCATGCCCCACATCAGGATCGAGGTAGCGAAGGCCAGCGGCACGTTCTGGATGCTGATTGCATACAGGTAAACGAAGGCCAGCAGGCCCGAGCCCAGGCAACCGGCGATCATGGTCGGGCGACGGCCGATCTTGTCGGAAAGATTGCCCACGAACGGGATAACCAGCACTGCAACGATGTTGCCCACCACTGGGATCCACAGGTACACGCTCTTGTCGAAGCCGATGCCGTAGGCCGGCTGTACCGCGTAGGCCGCGCCGAAGATGGTGGCAACTACCGGGATCACGTTCATCAAGGCCATGAACATCACCAGCACCATGTGCTTCCAGCTGTGGCGGAAGGCCTCGCTGATTGGCGACTTGGCAACCTTGTCCTGCTTCTCTTCCTTCACGAAGGCCGGGGTTTCGTGCACTTCCTTACGGATGATGAAGCCTGCGATCAGCACGATGGCGCTCATCAGGAACGGAATGCGCCAGCCCCAGTCGTTGAACGCCTCGCTGGGCATGAAGTAGGCCAGTGGCAGGAACACCGCCGCCGCCATTACCTGGCCGGCCTGGACGCCCTGCAAGGTAAAGCTGGCGAAGTAGCCGCGCCGCCCGAACGGTGCGTGCTCCATGATCATCGAACTGGCCCCGGAGATTTCACCGGCCACGGCAAAGCCCTGGACCAGGCGCAGCAGCACCAGCAAGGCCGGGGCGAGCATGCCGATATCGTGGTAGGTAGGCAGCAGGCCCACGGCCATGGTCGAAATGCCCATCAGGAACATGCACAGCAGCAGCACGTTCTTGCGCCCGCGGGTATCACCCCAGTGGCCGAGCACGAAGGCGCCGACCGGACGGGCCAGGTAACCCACGCCGTAGGTAGCCAGCGAGGCGATGATCGCCATCTTGGGGTCGGTGTTGGGGAAGAATATCTGCGGGAAGATCAGTGCCGCAGCCTGGGCATAGATGAAAAAGTCGTAGTACTCGAGTGCCGAGCCTATCCATCCGCTGGCGGTCGCTTTCTTGGCTTGAGAGCTGGAGTTAGCCATCGTTGTCTCCGTTGTTTTTGTTGGTCGCCGCACAGCCGGTGCCGTCAGGCGGCAAGCCAGTGGGTGTGCGATCGCTATCGGGAGTATGTGGGTGCTTAAAGGGCCGACGATCGCGAGCCAAGTCTGTTTGGAGACAACGATCGAGCAGGTGCGGGTTGCAAGGCGAGGGATGTTTGCATAGGTCTGTACCCGTTTTATTGAACTTATTATGTCGTGGCGCTGGGCTTGTGAGCGCAGGTTGTGCCGAACGGCCACTGGGCAGAAAGTGGTGGTCGGTGTGCCTGCGTCTGGTCTCATGGTTGCGCAGGGGTGGCAGTGAATCAATTCGCCAAAACGGGTTTTGTGCGGTAATCGAACGCAAAACTAACCGTTCCGTACAAAGTGATTGCTGCCATGACTTTACCTGCGAATAATTCATCATGCCAAGAAGTCTGATGGTGTGTTGCTTAGCCCCAGCTTCCAGCCCAGTAGCCCCATAACAAGGAATTCCACCATGCAGCGTTCGATAGCCACCGTGTCCTTGAGCGGCACACTGCCGGAAAAGCTCGAAGCCATCGCCGCCGCCGGGTTCGACGGCGTCGAGATCTTCGAAAATGATCTTCTCTACTATGCCGGCAGCCCGCGCGAGGTGCGCCAGATGTGCGCCGACCTCGGCATCGCCATCACCCTGTTCCAGCCGTTTCGCGATTTTGAAGGCTGCCGCCGCGACCGCCTGCAGAAGAACATCGACCGCGCCGAGCGCAAGTTCGACCTGATGCAAGAGCTGGGCACCGACCTGGTGCTGGTGTGCAGCAACGTGCAGGCCGACGCCCTGGGCGAAGAACAACTGCTGGTGGACGACCTGCGCCTGCTCGCCGAGCACGCCGGCCAACGCGGCATGCGCATCGGCTACGAAGCCCTGGCTTGGGGCCGTCACGTCAACACCTACCAGCAAGTGTGGAACCTGGTGCGCCAGGCCGACCACCCGGCGCTGGGCGTGATCCTCGACAGCTTCCACACCCTGTCGCTCAAGGGCGACCCTGCCGCGATCCGCGATATCCCCGGCGACAAGATCTTTTTCGTGCAGATGGCCGACGCGCCGATCCTGGCCATGGATGTGCTGGAGTGGAGCCGCCACTTCCGCTGCTTCCCGGGGCAGGGCGAAATGGACCTGGCCGGTTTCCTCGCGCCGATCCTGGCCACCGGTTATCGCGGCCCGCTGTCGCTGGAAATCTTCAACGACGGTTTCCGCGCCGCACCACCGCGCCAGAACGCCGCCGATGGCCTGCGTTCGCTGTTGTACCTGGAGGAACAGACCCGCCTGCGCCTGCAGCAGGAGGGCACCGCGATCGAGCCGGGTGTGCTGTTCGCACCGCCTGCCGCCAGTACCTACGACGGTGTGGAATTCCTCGAATTTGCCGTGGACGAAGCGGTCGGCGCGCGTCTGGGCAGCTGGCTCAAGCGCCTGGGTTTTGCCGACGCCGGCAAGCACCGCAGCAAGGACGTACGCCTGCTGCGCCAGAACGACATCAACATCGTGCTCAATGCCGAGCCCTACTCCTTTGGCCACAACTTCTTCGAGGCCCACGGCCCATCGTTGTGTGCCACCGCGCTGCGGGTCAAGGACGAGCACGCGGCGCTGCAACGCGCCACCGACTTCCGCGGCCAGCCGTTCCGTGGGCTGGTCGGCCCCAACGAATGTGAGGTGCCTGCAGTGCGCGCCCCGGATGGCAGCCTGATCTACCTGGTGGAGCAGGGCAAGGAAGGCCCGTCGCTGTACGACACCGACTTCCGCCTGGACCAGAGCGCCAGCACCACCGGTGGCCTGCAGCGCATCGACCACATGGCCCTGGCCTTGCCGGCCGAGTCGCTGGACAGCTGGGTGCTGTTCTACAAGAGCCTGTTCGACTTTGCCGCAGATGATGAAGTGGTGTTGCCCGACCCGTACGGCCTGGTCAAAAGCCGCGCCCTGCGCAGCCAGTGCGGCAGCCTGCGCCTGCCGCTGAACATCTCGGAAAACCGCAACACCGCCATCGCCCACGCGCTGTCGAGCTATCGCGGGTCGGGCGTTCACCATATCGCCTTCGATTGTGCCGACATCTTCAAGGAAGTGGCGCGGGCGAAGGAAGCCGGTGTGCCGTTGCTGGAAATTCCGCTCAATTACTACGACGATCTGGCGGCGCGTTTCGATTTCGACGACGAGTTTCTCAGCGAGCTGGCGTACTACAACGTGCTGTATGACCGCGATGCCCAGGGCGGCGAGCTGTTCCACGTGTACACCGAGGCGTTCGAGGACCGGTTCTTCTTTGAAATCATCCAGCGCAAGGGGGGGTATGCCGGGTACGGTGCGGCCAACGTTCCTGTGCGTTTGGCGGCGATGGCCAAGCGGCGCAGCGGAGCGGCGCGCAAGCCGGTGCTGTAACGGCCCAAGGGTTCACGGCTTGTGAGATCGGGCGCTGCCTGTGCAGCGCTTGATCAAGGGGCTCAGCCTGGGCCCCCGCCAATCCTGCCCACCCGATCAACAGCGCGCTTCCTTCCAACCCTCCACTCACGGATAATCCCGTCCAAATCCCAATAAATACCCCGTGAGCAGCTATGAGCAATCCCGTTGCCCCCCTCGGCCAGCCCGAGATCGAAGGGACACGCAAGTCGCGCAAGAACAACCCTGAAAAAACCCGCGAGGACATCCTCCAGGCCGCCATCAACGAGTTCGTCCAGCAAGGCCTGGCGGGCGCGCGGGTGGATGCCATCGCCGAGCGCACAGCCACCTCCAAGCGCATGATCTACTACTACTTCGGCAGCAAGGAGCAGCTGTACGTCGAGTGCCTGGTCAAGCTGTACGGCGACATCCGCAAGACTGAGCACCGCCTGGACCTGGAGTCGCTGCCGGCCGAGCAGGCCATCCAGCGCCTGACCGAGTTCACCTTCGACCATCACGACCGCAACGTCGATTTCGTGCGCATGGTCTGCACCGAAAACATCCACTACGGCGAGTACGTGAAGAAAACCCCGGCCATCCGCGAGATGAGCAGCCTGGTGCTGCAGGCGCTGGGCCGCACGCTGGAGCGGGGCGTGCAAGAGGGGGTGTTCCGCCCGGGCATCGAGGTCATCGACCTGCACATGCTGATGAGCGCGTTCTGCTTCTATCGGGTCTCGAACCGCCATACCTTCGGCGACATCTTCCAGATCGACCTGCTGGATGAGCAGGTCAAACTGCGCCACAAGGCCATGATCTGCGAAGCAGTGATGCGTTACATCCAGGCCTGAGTGCCGTTCACTCGCCCAGCCGTTGCTCACGTGACGGCGGGTAGCCGAAGTAGGCCGCGTAGCACTTGCTGAAGTGCGACACCGAAACAAAGCCGCAGGCCACCGCAACCTCCATCACCGACAGGTCGGAGTACTGCAGCAGGCGGCGGCTCTTGGTGATGCGCAGTTCCATGTAGTAGCGCCGCGGCGAGGTGCCCAGCTGGGCCTGGAACAGGCGGTCGATCTGCCGCCGCGAGCGGCCGCTGTAGGCCGCCAACTGGTCGAGGCTGAGGGTTTCCTCGAGGTTGTTCTCCATCAGCTCGACAATGGTGCGCAGGTGCAGGCTCATCGACTTTTTCGCCCCCGGGCCGACCTGCCGGTAGCGGGCGCCGGAGAACGACAGGATTTCTTCGACGCCTTCTGCCAGGCCGTCACCGTAAAGGCGGCGGACCAGGCCGAGCATCAGTTCCATGGCGCCATTGGGGCTGGCGGCGCTGAGCCGGTCACGGTCCAGGGTGAAGCTGGCCGGGGTGATGCGTGTCTGCGGGCTGCGCTCGGACAGGCTGGCGCGCTGCTCGGGGTGGATACTGCAGCCATAGTCATCCAGTACCCCGGCGCGGCCAAGAAACCAGGCGCCGTTCCATAGCCCGCCCAGGGCCTTGCCGTGGGCGGCGCAGTCATCCAGCAGGCGGTCCAGTTCGGGGTACTTCAGCGGTGTGCGCAAGCCTCCGCAGATGATCAGCAGGTCAAGTGCTTTCAGTTCGCTGGCAACAAGGTCAGTGGCCACCAGCTCCAGGCCCAGGTCGCTCAGCACCCGGTCGCCGTCCAGCGACAGTGGGGTGAAGCTGAAGCTGTCGGCGCGCAGCAGGTTGGCGGTGACCAGCACGTCCATGGCCACGGTGAAACTGGCCATGGAGAAGTGTTTGAGCAGGACGAAGTCGACGCGGTAGGGCGCCTGGGGGCTGCCCGCGGTGGCCTTGAGCCGCAGCATGTTGGTGGTGCTGGTCTTCTTGCTGAACTGGCGTGGGGTGGGCACTCTGGACTCCGCTTCCTGGATGGCCTGGCGAGTGTGGCCGGTAGCCAGGGGAAAGACAATCGCCTGGGTGGGCCTGTGGTATTGGAGGTCGTATTGAGGCAACTGGGCTATGCTGGCGCCTCCCACCTGGAGAACCTCGATGAAATACGCCGTCGCCCTGTTGTTCAGCCTGCTGCCACTGGTGGCAAACGCCCTGCAAACCGGGGAAAAGCTCGCACCGTGGACGCTGCTCGACCAGCATGACCAGCCCTATACCCTGGACGCCGGCACGCATGTGCTGCTGGTGGCCCGCGACATGGACGGCGCCAAGCTGGTGAAGGCGGCCCTGGCTGAACAGCCCAAGGGCTACCTGGAGTCGCGCGATGCGGTGTTTGTGGCGGATATCCAGCGCATGCCGGCGCTGATCAGCAAGCTGTTCGCCATCCCGGCCATGCGTGATTACAACTACCGGGTTATGCTTGATCGTGAAGGGCAGGTGGCCAGCCGCTATCCTGGGCAGGAAGGCAAGGTGCTGTGGTTGCAGCTTGAGCAGGGTGCGTTGGTCAGCCAGCAGGAGTTCGCTGATGCGAAGGCTTTGAAGGCTGCACTGGAGAAGGCCCAGGCAAGTAAATCCGAATGAACCCTTGCCGCTGGCAGTAACCCAACCCTTTACATGCCAACGGGAGAGTGCTCATGGAAATCGGAACGATCTGGATCATTGTCGCGGCCTTGGTCATCTTGCTGGAGATCTTCGCCATCTGGCACATCATCGGCAGCGAACGGCGCGCGGAGCGCAAGATGCTATGGATCGTCTTCGTCGTCTACGCCCCGTTCCCCGGGTTGCTGTTCTGGGCCTGGCGCGGGCCGCGGGCAGTGAAGGGCAGGGCGGTACTGCAAGAAAAGTGAGGGGCACGGCATCAGGTGCGGGGCGCCTGATGCCGTTCGTGGCGCTGAGTTGAGCCATAATCTGGGGGCCGGTACTTTCAACATGAAAGCCTTTCAACCACCCCTGTGCCCCGAGCCTCCCATGCTGCCCATCGAATTGCTCACCACTACCCGCGACCAGGCCGACCTGATCCGTAATCTCTATCAGTTCTATGCCTACGAGTCCTCTGACTGGGAGCAGGAAGACGTCGAGGTAGACGGGCGCTTCTACATTCACGAAGAGCACCTGCAGCGCTATTGGCTTGCAGACGGTTGGAGCGCCAACCTGGTACTGGTGGATGGTTTCATTGCCGGTTTCGTGCTGGTCGAGCGCAGCGAGCTGCCTGGCATCAATGCCAGTGAGCTGGCCGACCTGTTCATCCTCAAGCGCTACCGCCGGCAGGGTATTGGCCGTGCGGTCGCGCTGCAGTTGCTCAGAGGTGCCGGAGACTGGCTCCTGCGCTGCTATGCGCCGGACCCCACCGCCGTTGCCTTCTGCAAAGCCGTCGTGGCCGACTTGCCGCGGCCGGTGCAGCAAATCGTGCTGGGTGATGACCCGGACCTGCTCACCTATAAGGTTACGTCCGCTTACCACTGAGCGGCGCTGGCAAAAAACTGTGAGCCACTTCACAAAATCCACTCAAGCGGCATAATGCCATTACCTCGTATTCAAGACCCGGTCGCTCTGGCCTGGGGTTCCTTTTCGTGCGCGTTGCAGGTTCAGGGAAATTTTCATGTCGCTAGTCGCAAGCCCCGACATCATGTATCGGCTGTTGATCCAGAGCGTGGTGGACTATGCCATCTACCTGCTCACCCCCGACGGTATCGTCGCCAACTGGAACCCGGGCGCCCAGCGGGCCAAGGGTTACCTTGCCGACGAAATCGTCGGCAAGCACTACTCGCTGTTCTACAGCGAAGCCGAGCGCGTCGCCGGCCTGCCCGAGCAGAACCTTGCGCAGGCGCGCGACACGGGCCGCTTCGAAGAAACCGGCGCACGCCTGCGCAAGGACGGCTCGACCTTTCATGCCCACGTGGTGATCGAGGCGGTGCGCGATGACAACGGCCATCTGATTGGCTTCGCCAAGGTCACCCGCGACATTTCCGAGCGGCGCCAGCAGGAACTGGAGCTGTTGCAGGCCAAGGAGCTGGCTGAACAGTACAGCCAGGAGATGACCAAGCTCTCGCAGTTCCTTGATTCGGTGATCGCCAACATTCCCGCCAGCGTTATCGTCCAGGACCTGGAAAGCCAGCGCATCCTGCTGGCCAACCAGCAGGCCGAACGCCTGTTCGGTGGTCGCGGCAGCAGCATGATCGGCCAGTTGCCGGGTGAGTGCCTGGCACCGGCTGCGGCTGACTACCTGGAACAGCAGCTCGCCCGTGGCGCGCGCAACCCCAAGGGTTATGCTGCTGAGACCCGGGTCGATACCGCCTGTGGCCCGCGTACCTTGCGCAGCCGCGCACTGCTCAGCCAGAACCGCGAGGGCCAGGCCGACTATGTGTTGTTCGTGGCAGAAGACGCCACCGAGGAACTGGCCGCCCACGCCCAGATCCACCACATGGCGCACCACGACGCGCTGACTGGTTTGCCCAACCGCACACTGTTCAACGAGCGGCTCAAGCAGGCACTGGTGCGCGGCCAGCAGAACGAAAAGCTGACCGCAGCGCTGTGTCTGGACCTGGACAACTTCAAGAACATCAACGATTCCCTCGGCCATGCCTTCGGCGACAAGCTGCTGCGCGCCCTGGGCAAGCGCCTGCGCCGCGAGCTGCGCGAGCAAGACACCCTGGCCCGTTTGGGCGGCGACGAGTTCGCCGTTGTGCTGACTGGCCTGGACGGCCGCGAGGCTGCCTGCAATACGGCGAAGCGTCTGATTGAAGCGATTTGCCCGCCGTTCCAGATCGAAGGCCACCAGTTCACGGTGGGCGTGAGCATCGGCATCGCCATTGCCCCCGATGACAATGAGCAGGCCGAACAGCTGCTCGGTTACGCCGACATGGCCCTCTACGAAGCCAAGCGCAATGGCCGTAACCGCTTTGAGTGCTTCCACGTCGAACTGGATGTCGCCGCCCGCCAGCGCCGCCTGGTCGAGACCGACCTGCGCACTGCGCTGCACCTTGGGCAGTTGCACCTGCATTACCAGCCGATAGTGGATCAGCAGACCAGCAGCGTGACTGGCTACGAGGCGCTGTTGCGCTGGGAGCACCCGACCCGTGGCATGGTCATGCCCATGGACTTCATTCCCATTGCCGAGGAGACCGGGCTGATCCACGAACTCGGCACCCGTGCGCTGAACCTGGCGTGCCAGGAGGCGGCCAGTTGGGACAGTGAGCAGACGGTGTCGGTCAACCTGTCACCGGTGCAGTTCAAGAACGCCAACCTGGTCCATACCGTGGCGCTGGCCCTGGCCGACTCGGGCCTGGCGCCCCAGCGCCTGGAGCTGGAAATCACCGAATCGGTACTGCTGGGCAACAGCGAGGAGAACGTGCGTACCTTGCGCGCGCTGAAAGACCTGGGGGTGTCGATTTCGCTGGATGACTTCGGCACCGGGTATTCGTCGCTCGGTTACCTGCGCTCGTTCCCGTTCGACCGGATCAAGATCGACAAGTCGTTCGTGCATGACATGTGCGACAGCCGCGAGGCGATGTCGATCATCCGGGCGATCACTGAGCTGTCCAACAGCCTGATGATCAAGACCACGGCAGAGGGGGTGGAGTCCGAAGAGCAGATGCAGCGCCTGGCGGCGGAGGGGTGCTCGCACTTTCAGGGTTATCTGTATGGGCGGCCGGTGCCGGCGGGGGAGCGGTTGAAGCAGGTGGCTGTGGCGGTGGGTTGAAGGGGCCGCAAAGCGGCCCCTGGCATTCAGCTGTTCCAGTCCGGCGCAAAGTCTGGGCTCACCACCCGCTGATCCTTTGGCAACCCGGCAATCAGCGCCCGATCCTGATCATCCAGGCGCACATCCAGCGCCGCCAGGTTGCTCAGCTGGTTCTCGCGGCTGCTGGCCTTGGGGATCACCGCCACGCCGTCCTGGTCCAGCAACCACTTGAGCGCCACCTGGCTCGGCAACACACCATGCTTGCGGGCGATGTCCTGGATCACCGGCTGCGCCGCCGCCCGCCCGCGGGCCAGCGGGGTATACGCCGTGAGTAGCAGGTCATGTTGGCGGGCGTAGTCGAGCAGCGGTTGCTGGCTGAGCAGCACGTGGTATTCCACCTGGATCGCCGCCAGCGGCGCGCCCAGCGCTTCGATCACCTGGCGCAGCAGGCCGAGCGGGAAGTTGGCCACGCCGATGCTGCGTACCTTGCCCTCGTCACGCAGGGCCACTAGCGTCTCGATGCTGCGGGCCAAGTCCCAGTCCTTGCCGGGCCAGTGAATATGGAACAGGTCGACCTGCTCGGTGCCCAGGGCGCGCAGGCTGTTCTCCAGTGACTGGCGCATGGCCTCGGGCGCCAGGCGGTCCCACCAGACCTTGGTGGTCAGGTGGATCTGTTCGCGTGGCACGCTGCTGTCGCGCAACGCCTGGCCGACAGCGGCTTCGTTGTCGTATGCGGTGGCGGTATCGATGTGCCGGTAACCCAGCTCCAGTGCCTGGTGAACTGCACGCGTGCACTCGGCGCCGGTCATCGGCCAGGTGCCCAGGCCGATGCTGGGCAGGTCGAGGCCGTTGCGGGTGGTGAGCCTATGCATGAAAACTCCTTGTTCGGGTTCGAGGGCCACGTTCGATGGTGCGGGTTTCGCCTGTCAGGGACCACGAGTAGGGAGCTGAAAGTGGTCGATCAGCGAACGGAAAACACATTGCCTTGAACCGGCGTGTCAATTGACCTTCCTTAAGTCGTCGTATCTCTTCTAGAATCCCTGTTGTCGCACTGCCTTCACCTGGCGCTGCATGCCGCAGCGCCGCCATCGAGAACGCCATGAGTTCCAGCACACCGCTGTCCGGAGTCAACCACCCCCTGCGCGGTATCGCCCTGGTGGTGGTAGCCACGTTCCTGTTCGCCAGCCACGATGCCTTGTCCAAATTCCTCGGTGGGCTCTACCCGATCATCATGGTGGTGTGGGCCCGCTACCTGGTGCACACGCTACTGATGGCCGGCATATTCCTGCCCAAATCCGGCCTGAATGTGCTGCGCACCCGGCGCCCGGTGCTACAGACGTTGCGCGCGTTAAGCTTGCTAAGCACCAGCCTGCTGTTCACCACCGGCTTGCAGTACCTGCCGTTGGCCGAGGCGACCTCGGTCAACTTCCTGGCCCCGGTGCTGGTCACTGCGCTGTCGGCGCCGCTGCTCAAGGAGCGCGTCACGCCAGGGCAATGGGTGGCGGTGGTGCTGGGCTTCATCGGCGTGCTGGTGGTGGTGCACCCCGGTGGCGCGATGTTCACCCCGGCAATCCTGTACCCCTTCGGCTCGGCGCTGGGCTTCTGCTTCTACCAGTTGCTCACGCGCATACTCGCCGCCCATGACAGCCCCACCACCAGCAACTTCTACGCCGGGCTGTGCAACACGCTGGTAATGAGTGCTTTGGTGCCGTTCTTCTGGGAGCTGCCGCGCTGGGACCACGCGCTGCTGATGCTGGCATTGGGCGGTTTCGGCATGAGTGCGCACCTGCTGCTGACCCAGGCCTTCCGCCACGCCGCGCCGGCTCTGCTGGCGCCGTTCAGTTATTGCCAGATCGTGTTTGCCGGCTTGCTGGGGTTGCTGATTTATGGGCAGGTGCCCGATAGCACCACCTTGCTGGGTATCGCCATCATCTGCCTGAGTGGGCTTGGGGCAGCCTGGATGCAACGCCGCAAGTAAAAAGGTGTCATGCCTGCGCTACCTGGCCATGAACTGCAGAATCCGTTCGCGCAACCAGCGTTCGGCCGGGTCATTGTCCTGGGCGCCGCTCCATACCATCGACAGTTCCGCCTCGGTGATGTCGAACGGCGCCGGGTCGGCGCGCAGGCTGCCATCGTCAGCCAGGGCACAGGCGGCGTAGTCCGGCACGGTTGCGATCAGTTCGGTATTGCGCAGCAGCGCGCGCAGGCTGCCGAACTGTGGCACGGCCAGCACTACCTTGCGGCAACGACCGATGCGCGCCAGATCAAGGTCGATGTTGCCACTCATGTCTCCTGAAAACGACACCATCACATGCGGCCTGGTGCAGTATTCGTCCAGGGTCAGCGGGCCTGGGCGACCGTCGGCGCGCAATACGCGCACGCCGATGTCACGCAGCTTGCGGCGCTTGGCCGTGGCCGGCAGGTCGGTGGTATAGCTGACGCCCACCGAGATCTCGCCGCTGGCCAGCAGGCCAGGCATCAGCAGGAAGTTGGTACGGCGCACCACCACGCTGATGTTCGGTGCTTCTTCACGCAGGGCTTGCAGCAGGGCCGGGAACAGGCCGAATTCGGCGTCATCTGAGAGCCCCAGGCGGAATACGTTGCAGCTGTTGGTCGGGTCGAACTCCCGGGCGCGGCTGATCGCTGAAGAGATCACGTCCATGGCCGGCCCCAGCTCGGCGAAGATCTGCATGGCCCGGGGAGTTGGCTCCATGACCCGGCCGCTGCGGATCAGTAGCGGGTCATCGAACAGTTCGCGTAGGCGGGCCAAGGCGGCGCTGACGGTGGACTGGGTGATGAACAGCTTTTCGCCGACGCGGGTCAGGTTACGCTCGATCATCAAGGCTTCGAAAAGCACCAGCAGGTTCATGTCGACGCGGCGCAGGTCGTTGCGGTTCATGGGGCTTGGCTCACGCAGAAAATTGGGTGGTTGGCGGTGTATTGAAGCACGGCACGGGCCCTTGTGCCTTGTAAGGATGTGCCGGCAGGGGAGACAGACTGAAAACCTGACAGAGCCTACCTATCACCCTCCAATAGCCACTCTATTAGAAGTCTGCCCAAGCTCGACTAGTCTTGATCGTGGCCCTGCGAATTCCCCTGCGGGCGGCGTCAGAGCACCTGGGTGCAAGACCCTGCCGCCACGCCGTGACAGCTTCGCAAGCCCCTGTCGGAACGTGACCGACCTGACCTGATGAGGGGTAGGCATGAGCCCATGTGCTCGGCTCAAAGAACACCTGGCATAGACCGGAAATCTGGATAACCGACCCAAAGGTAACAGCAGATGTCGAACGAATCGAAATGCCCGTTCCATCAAACCGCAGGTGGCGGCACCACCAACCGAGACTGGTGGCCTGACCAGCTCAACCTCAGGATTCTCCACCAACATGGCGCCAAGTCCGACCCGATGGACCCGGACTTCGACTACGCCAAGGCGTTCAAGAGCCTCGACTTCCAGGCGCTCAAGCAAGACCTGACCGCCTTGATGACCGACTCCCAGGACTGGTGGCCGGCCGACTTCGGCCACTATGGCCCGTTGTTCATCCGCATGGCCTGGCACAGCGCCGGCACCTACCGCATCGGTGACGGCCGCGGCGGCGCCGGCTCTGGCCAGCAGCGGTTCGCACCGCTCAACAGCTGGCCCGACAACGTCAGCCTGGACAAGGCCCGGCGCCTGCTGTGGCCGATCAAGCAGAAGTACGGCAACAAGATCTCCTGGGCCGACCTGATCGTGCTCACCGGCAACGTCGCCCTGGAATCGATGGGGTTCAAGACCTTCGGTTTCTCCGGCGGCCGGGCGGATGTGTGGGAGCCGGACGAAGACGTGTACTGGGGTTCGGAAAAGGTCTGGCTGGGCGGCGACACCCGCTATGGCAAGGACCAGGTCAAGGCCCAGGCGCCCGGGCAGGGGGACCTGGTGGCCGAACCCGCCAAGCATGGTGAAGAACAGAACCGCGACCTGTCGGCCGAGCGCAACCTGGAAAACCCGCTGGCCGCCGTGCAGATGGGCCTGATCTACGTCAACCCGGAAGGCCCGGAAGGCAACCCCGACCCGGTGGCTTCGGGCAAGGATATCCGCGAAACCTTCGGCCGCATGGCCATGAACGATGAAGAAACCGTGGCCCTGATCGCCGGTGGCCATGCCTTCGGCAAAACCCATGGCGCAGGCCCTGCTGATAACGTCGGCCCCGAACCGGAGGCCGCCGGCCTTGAACTGCAAGGCCTGGGCTGGGCCAACAAATTTGGCACCGGCAAGGGTGGCGACACCATCACCAGCGGCCTGGAAGTGACCTGGACCTCTACGCCAACGCGTTGGAGCAACGAGTACCTGAACAACCTGTTCAACTTCGAGTGGGAACTGACCAAGAGCCCGGCCGGTGCCCACCAGTGGCAGCCCAAGGAGGGCAAAGGCGCTGGCACCGTGCCGGATGCCCATGACCCAGGCAAACGCCACGCACCGTCCATGCTCACCTCTGACTTGGCCCTGCGCTTCGACCCGATCTACGAGCCGATTGCCCGGCGCTTCAAGGACAACCCCGACCAGTTGGCAGACGCTTTCGCCCGTGCCTGGTACAAGCTGATCCACCGCGACATGGGCCCCCTGGCACGTTACCTCGGGCCGGAAATGCCCAACGAGGAACTGCTCTGGCAAGACCCGCTGCCCAAGGCCGATCAAGCGTTACCCAGTGAGCAGGACATTGCCGCGCTCAAGAGCAAGATACTGGCGTCGGGATTGAGCGTCGGTGAGCTGGTATCCACCGCCTGGGCGGCCGCCTCGACGTTCCGTGGTTCCGACAAGCGCGGTGGCGCTAACGGTGCGCGCCTGCGCCTGGCGCCGCAGAAGGACTGGCCAGCCAACCAGGGCACGGGCAAAGTGCTGGCGGCACTGGAGCAGATCCAGGGTGAATTCAACAACGGTGGCAAGCACATCTCTCTGGCCGACGTGATTGTGCTGGCCGGTACCGCCGCGGTGGAAAAGGCCGCCAAGGATGCCGGCTACGCTGGCAACGTGCAATTCCGCCCGGGCCGTGTCGACGCCTCCCAGGAACAGACCGATGTCGAGTCGTTTGCCGTGCTCGAGCCACTGGCTGACGGTTTCCGCAATTTCACCAAGGCGCGTTACAGCGTCAAGGCCGAGAAACTGCTGCTGGATAAAGCCCAGTTGCTGACCCTGACCGCGCCGGAGTTGACCGTGCTGATCGGCGGCCTGCGGGTGCTCGGTGCCAACCATGGCGGCAGCAAGGACGGCGTGTTCACCGACCAGCCTGGCACCCTGAGCAATGACTTCTTCCGCAACCTGCTGGACATGGGTGTGGAGTGGAAGGCCACCTCGGGCGACAACGAAAGCTTCGAAGGCCGCGACCGCAAGACCGGGCAGGTGAAGTGGACAGGCACCCGTGTGGACCTGGTGTTCGGCTCGCACGCGCAGTTGCGGGCGCTGAGCGAGGTGTATGGCAGCAGCGATGGCAAGGACAAGTTCGTCAAGGACTTCGTTGCGGCTTGGGTGAAGGTGATGGAGCTGGATCGTTTTGATTTGAAATAAACGCGATGACTGGGGCTGCTTTGCAGCCCAATCGCCGGCAAGCCGGCCCCCACAGTTACACCACAAAGCCTGAAGGCGGTGGAGTGCTTGTGGGGGCCGGCTTGTTTGCAATGGGGCAGTGGCCATCGCGCCAATTCCAGGTCGGATAGGTACAAAAGCGTCCTCGTTCGTTCTGCTGCAATGCATCTCAGGCGGCCGGCCTGAAACAGCGTGCTCACAACGACAAGGAACACCGACCATGCAAATGCCCCAGACCCTGAAGATCCGCAACGGCAACAAGGCCAAACCGACCTTTTCCGCACAGGAATATGCCGCCCGGCATGCCCGGTTGCGGGCCTACATGGCCGAGCAGGATATCGAGGCGGCGATTTTCACCTCCTACCACAACGTCAACTACTACAGCGACTTCCTCTACTGTTCGTTCGGTCGCCCCTATGCACTGGTGGTGACCCACGACAAGGTGGTGTCGATCAGCGCCAACATCGACGGTGGCCAACCTTGGCGTCGCACGGTCGGCACCGACAACATCGTCTATACCGACTGGCAGCGCGACAACTACTTCGTGGCCATCCAGCAGGCGCTGCCGCTGGCGTCGCGTATCGGCGTGGAGTACGACCACCTCAACCTGCAGAACCATGCCAAGCTCGCTGCCTGCTACCCAAGGGCCGAGCTGCTGGACATCGGTGCGCCCTGCATGCGCATGCGTATGATCAAGTCCGCCGAAGAACAGGCGCTCATTCGCCACGGTGCGCGGGTGGCTGACATTGGCGGTGCGGCGGTGGTCGAGGCGCTGCAGGACCAGGTGCCGGAATATGAAGTGGCACTGCATGCCACCCAGGCGATGGTCCGCGAGATCGCCCGTAGTTTCCCCGACAGCGAGTTGATGGACACCTGGACCTGGTTCCAGTCGGGGCTCAACACTGACGGTGCGCACAACCCGGTGACCAGCCGCAAGGTCAACCCGGGCGACATTCTCAGCCTCAACTGCTTCCCCATGATCGCCGGCTACTACACCGCACTGGAGCGTACGTTGTTTTTGGGCCACTGCCCGGACGAGCACATGCGCCTGTGGCAAGCCAACGTCGAGGTGCACGAAGCAGGGCTAAAGCTGGTGCGACCGGGCATGCGCTGCTGCGATATCGCCCGCGAGCTGAACGAGATCTTCCTGCGCCATGACCTGCTGCAGTACCGCACCTTCGGCTATGGCCACTCGTTCGGCACCCTCAGCCACTACTACGGCCGCGAGGCAGGGCTGGAGCTGCGCGAGGATATCGATACGGTGCTGGAACCGGGCATGGTGGTATCGATCGAGCCGATGATCATGCTGCCCGAAGGGCTGCCGGGGGCAGGGGGCTACCGCGAGCATGACATCCTGATCGTCAATGAAACGGGTGCCGAGAACATCACCAAGTTCCCGTATGGACCGGAGCGCAACATCATTCGCAAATGATGACAGGTGCCGGCCTCTGCGCGAACGAAGAGGCCGGCACAAACAACACAATAACAACTAACTGTATGACCTTCAGACCCTGCCTCCAATTAGAAGAACCAGAGGGTATCCGTCATGTCCAGCACCACCCTGAATGCTCCCACCCTCGCCGGTGCCAACCAAGGCGCCGAACGCCAGGCCCTGCGCAAGGCCGCCCGTGCCAGTTTCATGGGCAACTTCGTCGAATGGTTCGATTACGCGGCCTACGGCTACCTGGCGACCATCATCGCCGCCACCTTCTTTCCGCAAGCCGACAAGACCAGCGGCCTGCTGGCGACGTTCGCGGTATTCGCCCTGTCCTTCCTCGTACGCCCGCTGGGCGGGGTGGTGTGGGGCCATTTTGGCGATCGCCATGGGCGGCGCAATGCGCTGTCACTGTCGATCCTGATCATGTCGATCTCGACCTTCTGCATCGGCCTGCTGCCGGGGTATGCGCAGATCGGCCTGTGGGCACCGTGCCTGCTGTTGCTGATCCGCCTGGTGCAAGGTTTTTCCGCTTCGGGCGAGTATGCCGGCGCTGCGGCGTTTCTCGCCGAATACGCACCGCCTGGCCGACGGGGGCTGTACACCAGCATCGTGCCGGCCAGCACCGCGGCCGGGCTGTTGTTCGGTGCGGCATTCGTCGCGGCCTTGCATGAGCTGCTCAGCACTGAAGACTTGCACAGCTGGGGCTGGCGCCTGCCATTTTTGCTGGCGGCGCCGTTCGGCCTGGTGGGGCGTTATATCCGCATGAGCCTGCAGGACACACCCAAGTTCCTGGAGATGGAACAGCGGCTGGAAAGCAAGACTTGCATGACGCCGGCGCCGATCCGCGAACTGCTCAGCCGGCACCGCCGCAGCCTGGCCATCGGTATCGGGGTTACCTGCCTCAATGCTGTGGCGTTCTACCTGCTGCTCAGCTACATGCCCACTTACCTGTCGAATGAAATGGGCATGAGCGAGCGTGACTCGTTCATCGCCTCTACGGTTTCGCTGGCCACCTACATTGGCCTGATTTTCCTGATGGGACGCCTGTCTGACCACTTTGGCCGCAAGACCATGCTGGTGGTTGCTTCACTGCTGTTCCTGGGGTTGACCGTGCCGCTGTTCAAGCTGCTCGATGGCCAGCCGCTGCTGGTGGTGCTGGCGATCCAGATCTTCTTCGGGGCGATGCTGGCGATGAACGACGGCACCTTGCCGTGCCTGCTCGCGGAAATTTTCCCCACCCGCGTGCGTTTCAGTGGCTTTGCCTTGAGCTTCAACCTGGCCAACGCCTTGTTTGGCGGGACGGCACCGTTCATCGCCACCTGGTTGATTCATGTGACCGGTAGCAAACTGGCGCCGGCCGGGTACCTGCTGGCGGCAGCGTTGGTGGCGCTGGTTGCCATGTTGATGTGCCGGGAAACGGCCCATGATGAACTCAAAGACTGAGGTATCAGTGCAACGATGCCTGCCGCCGTTCCCCCAGCGGTGACAGGCCAAAGAAGCGGCTGTAGCTCTTGGAAAAATGCGCCGGCGAACTGAACCCGCACGCCAGTGCCACCTCCCGCACCTGCACGTCGCTGCGCAACAGCAATTCCCGCGCCCGCGACAGCCGCAACTCCAGGTAATACTGGCTGGGCGTGCGCTGCAAATACTTGTGGAACAGCCGCTCGAGCTGGCGCACGGTCACCTCGTTGAGGCTGGCCAGTTCCTCCAGCGCCAGCGGCTCCTCCAGGTTGGCCTCCATGATCGCCACCACTTGGCTAAGCTTGGGCTGGGCACTGCCCAGCAAGGTGCGCAACGGTACGCGCTGCCGTTCGCGCTCGCCGCGCACACGGTCGCACAGCAGCAACTCGGCCGCCTTGGCGGCGATGTCCTGGCCGCCGGCTTCGCGGGCGACCAGCTGCAGCATCATGTCCATGGCCGCAACGCCACCGGAGCAGGTGTAACGGTCGCGGTCCAGTTCGAACAGCTGGCTGGATATGACGATCCCGGGGAAATGCGCCTGCAGGGCCTCGATGTCCTCCCAGTGGATGGTGCAGCGATAGCCTTTGAGCAGGTCGGCTTTGGCCAGCAGGTAGCTGCCGGTACAGATGCCCCCTAGCGGTACGTGCTGGCGGGCCAGTTGGCGCAACCAGTCGATCAGGGGCCGGTTACCTCGGCTGCGGTCGATCGGGTTGGCCCCGACCACGAACAGGGCATCCAGCGGCGGGGCGTCGGCGATGGCATGGTCAGGCAGGATGCGCATGCCATTGCTGGCCATCACCGGCGCCTCGCTGGCAGCGAGCAATACGGTGCGGTAGAGGGGGCGGCGGGCGGCCAGGTTGGCCATGCGCAGGGTTTCCACCGCCGACGCCAGGCCGATGGTGGTGAAGTTGGGCAGCACCAGAAAACCGAAGGTCTTGGCTGGGCAAGGCGAGACGATTGCAGAAACGGGGTGGACCATTGCGATCTTCCTGTGCAAGCTGAGGCGTGATTCGTCGGGGGCAGTGGAAAACAGGCCTCGCATGTTTCTTGTTGTTATGGGTCGTTGCCCGGTCGATCTTACACCCCGGCGTGATGGCCAGGAATGGACCTGAATGCAGACAGAAGGTGAAGCTATTTGAACCCCGAATCCATGCTGGCGGCGCTGCCAGGTTTCGCCATCGCGCCGCAGGCCATCCAGGTGTTGCCCGATGCTGCGGCCTATCGCGCCTGCTTGCTCGAGCGCATCGGCGCTGCGACCCGGCGCATTGTCATCGTCGCCTTGTACTTGCAGGAGGACGAGGCCGGGCAGGAAGTGCTGGATGCCCTGTACCAGGCCAAGGCGGCGCGGCCGGGCCTGGAGATCGTCATCGTGGTCGACTGGTTCCGCGCCCGCCGTGGCCTGTTGGGCGCCGGGCGCCAGCCGGGCAATGCCGCCTGGTACCAGGCCCAGCGGGAGCTGCGTGGGTTGGACGTGGTGATCCATGGCGTACCGGTGCAAACCCGGGAGTTGTTCGGCGTGCTGCACCTCAAGGGCAGCGTGATCGATGACTGTGTGATCTATACCGGCGCCAGTTTGAACAACGTCTACCTGCACCGTTTCGACCGTTACCGCCTGGACCGTTACCACCTGTTCCAGTCGCCTGCGCTGGCCGATGCCATGGTCGGCCTGGTACGGCGGCTGTTGCACCACACAGCAACGCCGCGCCTGGACCTGCCGGCGCCACCGACCAACCGTAGCCTGCGCGGCGATATTCGCCGCTTGCGTGCACGGCTGCGGCGCATGGCGTATGACGCACCGGCTGCCGTTGCAGGGCAGGGCCTGCGGGTGGTGCCATTGCTCGGCGTTGGCCGTGGCAACCCGCTTAACCGCGCGGTGTGCGCGCTGCTGGCTGCGGCGCGGTCACAGATCATCATCAGCACGCCTTATTTCAACCCGCCCCGGGTGGTGATGCGCGAGATCGACCACGCCCTGGACCGCGGCGTGCGGGTGGAACTGATTGTCGGCCACCGTACCGCCAATGATTTCTATATCGCGCCCGGTGAGCCGTTCAGCGCCAGTGGCGCGTTGCCCTATCTGTATGAAGACAACCTGCGCGCCTTTGCCCGGCGCCGCCATGCCAGCATTGTCAGCGGCCAACTGGTGGTTCGGATCTGGAACGACCCTGGGCATACCTTTCATGCCAAAGGCGTCTGGGTCGACCAGCGTTACTCGTTGCTGACAGGCAACAACCTCAACCCGCGCGGGTTCAACCTGGACTTGGAGAACGGGCTGCTGATCGACGACCCGCAGGGCGAATGGACGGTGCCGCGGGAAGTGGAACTGGAGGGCATTCGCCGGTTTGCACCGAAGATCGGCTCGGCGCATGAATTGGGCGTCAAGGCAGAGCACCCCAAAGAAGTGCGCAGGTTCTTGCGCCGCTTGCGTTTCAGCCGGCTGGAGCCGTTGATCAAGCGGGTGTTGTGAGCCGTTTTTACCTCTCTGAAAAGTCATGGCAAACGAATACAATCAGCCGTTTTCCACGTTAACCAGACAGGCCAACCCTTTCATGGCGCTTGATCCACCCACGATGCTGACCATCACCATCGCCCTGGCTGCCGCCGCAGCCTTGTACCTGGCGATCGAGTGGCGCAGCGTCCGCGAACCCTCGCTGCTGTTCTGGAGCGCGGGTTTCGCTACCATCACCATCGGCTCCACCCTGGCCCTGCTGCGCGGGATCGGCTTGCTGTTGATCGGTATCTGGTTCGCCAACGGTTTGCTGGTGGTGGCGCATGCGTTCTTCCTGCTGGGGGTGCTGCGCTTTACCCAGGCCCGCCTGTCATGGGGCTGGCTGCTGATCGTCGTCGCCTGGTTTGCCTTGCTGCTGCTGCCCGTGGGGCCTCAGTGGTCGAAGGTCATGCTGATGGTCAACTCGCTGCTGGTGGCGCTGCTCACGCTCAAGGCCAGCCTGCTGTTGCGCCCGCACGGCAAGTCGTTGAGCGTGGGGGCGGTGCAGTTGCGTTATGTACTGCTCATCCATGGCCTGTTCTATGTGGTCAAGGCGGTCATCGCGGTGACGCCTGGCACGCTGATCGACCTGGCAACCTTCGGTGGTCTGATCATTCAGGTGTCGCTGGTCGAGGGGGCCATGGCGATCATGCTGATCGCCCTGTCGATGACCGGTACTGTGCGTTATCGGCGTGAAGAGCGGATCGCCCGGCTGGCTGCCCGCGATCCGTTGACGGCGTTGTACAACCGCCGGGCGCTGGAAGTCCGCGCCACGCACCTGTTCAAGGACGTGAGCCCGGCCCGGCCTGGGGCACTGCTGCTGATAGACATCGACAATTTCAAGCTGGTCAATGACCTGCATGGCCACGCGGCGGGCGACCGGCTGCTGGTCACGCTCAGCGAGATGATCCGTGCGGTGTTGCCGGAGCGGTCATTGGCGGCGCGGCTGGGCGGGGATGAGTTCGTCATCCTGCTCAGCGATGCCAGCAGTGAGCGGGTGGTGGAGCTGGGTGGCGTTTTGCGTAGCCAGTTCCAGCAATTTGCCGAGCAGGCAATGCCGACCCCGCAGGCCGTGACCCTGAGTATTGGCGCCAACCTGTTCGACCATCCGCCGGCGAGCCTGGCGGCGTTGATCGAGCAGGGTGATGTGGCGCTGTATCAGTCCAAGCGTGGCGGGCGTAACAGCATTCGCCTGGTTGACCGCAGCGAGATGAACACTGTCAGGTAGCCTTTCAATCGGCCCTCACACGTACCCCTCTGCTCTCAAGCTCAGCGCAAACCCTGTGGGAGCCGGCTTGCCGGCGATGGGCCGCAGTGCGGCCCCGTTGTCCTCAGGTCACAACCTGATAGCAAGGCACATACTCTGCGCCACCGGGCAGCTTCATCCGGTGCTGGTCGACAAACGCCTGCAACAGGCGCCCCAGCGGCTCCAGTACCGCACTTTCCCCGCGGATCTGATAGGGCCCGTGCTCCTCGATCAGGCGGATGCCCTTGTCCTTGACGTTACCGGCAACGATGCCGGAGAACGCCCGGCGCAGGTTGGCGGCCAGTTCATGCGGCGGCAGGTCGCGGCGCAGGGCAAGTTCCGCCATGTTGGCGTGGGTCGGGTCGAACGGGTGCTGGAAGCCACCGTCGATCTTCAGCAGCCAGTTGAAGTGGAACGCGTCGTTGCGCTCACGGCGGAACTGCTTGACCTCCTTGAGCCCTTCGACCATCTGCCGCGCTACCTCGGCCGGGTCATCGATGATGATCTGGTAGTGGCGCTGGGCTGCCTCACCCAGGGTGGCGCCAACGAAGGCATGCAATTGCAGCAGGAACGGCTCGGCACTGCGCGGCCCGGTCAGCACCACCGGGAAGGGCAGGTCCTGGTTGTCCGGGTGCATCAGGATGCCCAGCAGGTAGAGGAACTCCTCGGCAGTACCGGCGCCACCTGGGAAGATGATGATGCCGTGCCCGACACGTACGAAGGCTTCCAGACGTTTCTCGATGTCCGGCAGGATCACCAGTTCGTTGACGATCGGGTTGGGCGCCTCGGCGGCAATGATGCCCGGTTCGGTCAGCCCCAGGTAACGGCTGCCGTGCATGCGTTGCTTGGCATGGGCGATGGTGGCGCCTTTCATCGGCCCCTTCATCACGCCCGGGCCGCACCCGGTACAGATGTCCAGCTTGCGCAGGCCCAGTTCGTGGCCGACCTTCTTGGTGTACTGGTATTCCTCGCTGCTGATCGAATGGCCGCCCCAGCACACCACCATTTTCGGCTCCACGCCCGGGCGCAGGGTGCGTGCGTTGCGCAGCAGGTGGAAGACGTAGTCGGTGATGCCCTGGGAGCTTTCCAGGTCGATGCGCTGGCTGGCCAGTTCGCTTTCGGTGTAGACGATATCGCGCAGGGCGCTGAACAGCATCTCGCGGGTGCTGGCGATCATTTCGCCATCGACGAAGGCATCGGCGGGTGCATTGAGCAGCTCCAGGCGCACGCCGCGGTCTTGCTGGTGGATGCGTACCTCGAAGTCCTTGTAGGCCTCAAGGATGGTCTTGGCATTGTCGACATGGGCGCCGGTGTTGAGGATGGCCAGGGCGCACTGGCGGAATAGGGTGTAGAGGCTACCGGTGCCGGCTTCACTCAGTTGCTGGACTTCACGTTGCGACAGCGTCTCCAGGCTGCCTTTGGGGCTGACGGATGCATTGATGACATGGCGTTGGGGCATCTAAGTCTTTCCTGTGCAGGTAAAACATCCTTCTTTGACAACACCATAAGTCATGCGAAGAGCTTTTGCACACCCAGCGTAAGCGCCAGCCCGCCACCGAGCAGCCACAGGTTGAGAATCGCCCCGGTCACCAGCGCCCGCGGGCCGGCCTGGCGGATCTGTCTCAAGCGTGTCTCCATGCCCAGTGCGGTCATGGCCATGGTCAGGGCGAAGGTGTCCAGGCTGTTGACCGCTTGGGTCACGCTGCCTGGCAATACCTGCAGCGAGTTCACCAATACCAGCGCGAGGAAGCCAAAGGCGAACCAGGGCATGGCGATGCGGCCGTTGCCTTGTGCCTGACCCGGCAGCCGGGTACGGCTGATCCAGACACCCACCACCAGCAGTACCGGCACCAACAGCATCACCCGGGTCATCTTGACGATGGTGGCGATGTGCGTGGCCTCGGGGCTGACATTGCTTGCCGCGCCCACCACCTGGGCAACCTCATGAACGGTGCCGCCCAGGAACAGGCCGGCACCCAGGGTATCGAGGTGCAGCCAGCCGCTGTTGATCAGTAGCGGGTACAGGAACATCGACAGGGTGCCGAACAGCACCACGCTGCCCACTGCCATGGCACTCTTGTGCGGTGCGCTGCGCAGCGCCGATTCGAAGGCCAGCACTGCTGCGGCGCCGCAAATGGCGCTGCCGGCGGCGGTCAACAAGGCGGTGTCGCGGTCCAGTTTGAGCAGCTTCATGCCGCACCACAGGCCGATCAGCAAGGTGCTGACCACCACCAGCAGCGAGACCGCAAGGCCTGACCAGCCGACTTCGGCGATTTCCTGCAGGCTGACACGCAGGCCGAAGAAGGCCACCGCGATGCGCAGTAGCCCGCGGGCAGAGAAATTGATGCCCGCCGCCCAACTGGCCGGTACGCCATCACGCAGGGCGTTGCCGTAAAGGGCACCGGCGACGATGCCGACGATGAGCGGGCTGATGCCCAGGTTGGCGATGACGGGCATGGCCGCCAGTTGGGTGACGGCGAACGCGAACAATGCGACGAACAGGATGCCGTTGAGCCGCCCTCGGGTAGAAAGGGTAGGGGCAAAGGCAGGGTTGGACGGTACCGTGGCCATGTGAGTCCTCCGGACAGTGATTCGACAGGGCCTACTTTAATTTGGTTATAAGCTTATAAAAAATTGTAATTCAGGATGGCAAATATCCGCTTAGCTGATATTTTGCATTTATGACCCCGGAACAACTGATAACGTTTGCCACCGTTGCCGAGCATGGCAACATCAGCCATGCAGCGTTGGCCTTGCATCTGTCGCAGCCGGCTGTCTCCGGCCAGCTCAAGCTGCTGCAGGACGCATTCGGCGAGCCCCTGTACCAGCGCGCCGGCCGCGGCGTGCGGCTTACTGCGGCCGGCGAGCAACTGCTGGCCCATGCCGAACGCCTGCGCGAAACCTTTCGCCAGGCCCAGGCTCTGCGCGACGCCATGCGCGGGCTGGAGCGCGGCACCTTGCGCATCGGTGCCAGCACTACGCCCGCCAGCTACCTGCTGCCTTACCTGATCGCCGACTTCCATGCGCAATACCCCGAGGTGCAGGTGAGCACCTTGCACGGCAATACCGCAGAGATCGTCTCGGCGCTGGGCAGTGTGGACATCGCCCTGATCGAAGGCCCGCCCGGGCAGGAACTGCCGCTGGGCACGGGTGTCACGCCGTGGCGTGAGGACGAAATCGTCGCCATCGTGCCAAGCGCTCACCCGTTGGCCAATCAGGCGGGTCAGACGCTGGAGGCCTTGGGCAGCTACCCCTTGGTGCTGCGTGAAAGCGGCTCTGGGGTTCGGCAGATCGTTGAACGGGCATTTGCGCGCAGTGGCGTGGCCATGCGCGTAGCCTTGGAAATTGCCGGGGTCGAAGGGGTGAAGGAGGCGGTGCGGGCGGGGATGGGCATCGGCTTCGTTTCGGCGATGTCGATCAGGCATGAGGGTGGCGCACTGCAGCGCTTGCATATCGCCCCGCAGCCGTTGGTCAGGCACTTTTCCATCCTGCTGCCGCATGCGGCCACGCCCTCGCGGGCGGCGGCGCGGTTCATGGCGCTGTGTACGTGACACTCATGATATATGACAGTGCTCAAGCCACTTTGAAGACATGTTTAAGGTACGCCACGAAGTTCTCATCGCGGCATTGAGTCTTGCCTGGGCTGTCACTGATCTTGGCTACCGGCGCGCCATTGCAGGCCGTCATCTTGATCACCATGTTCATGGGCTCGACGCCGGGGATATCGCAGGTCAGGTTGGTGCCGATGCCAAAACTCACATTGATGCGCCCGTGCAAGGCGCGGTACAGCCCAAGCGTCTTGGCGAAATCCAGCCCGTCGGAAAAGATCAGCGTCTTGCTTTGCGGGTCGATGCCCAATCTCTGGTAGTGGGCGATGGCCTTTTCGGCCCAGGCCAGCGGGTCGCCCGAGTCGTGGCGCAAGCCATCGAACAGCTTGGCGAAGTACAGGTCGAAATCGCCCATGAACGCGTCCATGGTGATGCAGTCGGTCAGCGCGATGCCCAGCAGCCCACGGTATTCGCGCACCCAGCACTCAAGCGCGGCAGCCTGGCTGTCGACCAGTCGCGGGCCGAGTTGCTGGTGGGCCATGAACCATTCGTGGGCCATGGTGCCGATGGGCTTGAGCTCGTATTCGCGGGCCAGGTGCACGTTGCTGGTGCCGACGAAGCGCCCCGGGAAATCGCGTTTGAGGGTATGTACCACGGTTTCCTGTACACGGTACGAGAAGCGCCGCCGGGTGCCGAAATCGGCTAGCTGCAAGCCCGCCAGCTCATCGGCACTGGCCTGGGCCTTGAGCCAGTCCAGTTTCTGGTACAGCCGCTCGCCCACCTGTTCCATCACCACTTCGCGATAGCGGTAGCGGTTGCGTACCTCGCTGATGATCGCCAGCAGCGGGATCTCGTAGAGAATCACATGCAGCCACGGCCCGCGCACGCGGATCGCCAGTTGCCCGGCGTCATCCAGGCCGACCTGGACATAGCGCAGGTTGAAGCGGAACAGGCTGAGGAAGCGGATGAAGTCCGGCTTGATGAACGGGATTTTCTCCAGATACGCCAGTTGGTCGTGGGTGACTGTGACGTCTGCCAGTTGCTCCACCTGATAGCGAATTTCAGCCAGGTAAGGCGAGAGGTCCTCGCCGTTACGGCAGCGAAACTCCCATTCCACTTCGGCGTTGGGGTAGTTGTGCAGCACCGCCTGCATCATGGTGATCTTGTAGAAGTCGGTGTCCAGCAGGTTCTGGACGATGCGTGGGCCGAAAACGCTTTCGCTCATGGGCGGTCTTCCTTGATCAGAGAGAGCTGGTGGTCGAGCGCGGCCTCGTCGCCGCAGAGGATGACGCCCTCGGCTGCCAGTGCGCCGCACGCGCTGATGGCGCCTTCCTGGGTCAGGGCGCGGCAGGCAGGCAAGTACAGGAGTACCTGGAAGCCCGCCTGGCGCAGCTGCCGGGCGGTGGTCTTGACGCAGTAGTCCAGGGCCAGGCCACCGACGATCACCGCGCCCACCTGCTGCACCTTGAGGTATTCGATCACGCCCGTGGAGCGGCGCTCGGCCAGGTCGTGGTAGCAAGCACCGTAAGGGTGCAGGTCGGGTTCGACGCCTTTCCACACGAAGTAGTCGTAATCGATGGGGGCGGGCAGGCCTGGCAGCAGTTCGAAGCCCGGCGTGCCCGGCACGCAGTGGCTGACCCAGGTCAGGTCGGCATTGGCCAGCGTCAGCGGTTGCAGCATTTGCCCAGGTTCTGTGACCACCCACGCGGCATTGGCCGGGTGCGCGTCCTTGCTGCCCAGGCGCAGGTCGGCGCGCAGGGCCATGGTGTTGAGGTCGGCGGCGATTTCATTGCCTTCGGGCACCGGCAATTCCTGTGGGGCATTGGCGGTGAAGCCGTTTTGCGCGTCGACATCGAAACTGGCGATTTTCATGGGGCTCTCCTCGCTGGTCTGGCTATATAATTCACCTGGTGATATAAGTGTGTCAAGCACATGTCCTGCAGTTATCGATGCTTGCCCAAGTTAAGCGCTCTGGTGGAATATTGCGTCATTGAGCAGTGGAGCCTTTTAGTGAGTACAGCCGAAGTCCTGGCCAGCGTCGATATCGTCGCCCTGCGCCTGGCCCCCGAAGCCCAGCATCTGCAAGTGTTGTTGCATCGCCGCGAGCGCGAGCCCCATGCCGCTCAGTGGGCTTTGCCCGGCGTGCTCGTCAATGGCCGCACCCCGGACACCAGCCTGGAGGCCGCCGCCGAGCGCGCGCTGGGCGAGAAGGCCCGGGTGCTGCCGCGTTACCTGGAGCAGGTAGGCACCGAAGGCAATGCCTTCCGCGACCCGCGCGGCTGGTCGTTGAGCACCTATTACCTGGCCTTGCTTGACCCTCGGCAGCAGGTCGAAGGTGACCAGTTGGCCTTTTTTGACCTGGACAGTGTGTTGGGCCGCAAGGTGCTGCTGCCGTTCGATCACAACCTGCTGGTGGAGCGCGCCCGCGAACGGTTGGCGAGCAAGACGGTGTACAGCAGCCTGCCGCTGAACCTGCTGGCCGAGAAGTTCACGGTGCTCGATGCATTGGGGGCGGTGCAAGCGTGCCTGGGCCAGGCCGTGAACAGCACCTCGCTGCGCAAGCGCCTGGAGCGCCTGCGTGAGCTGGGTTGGGTGCGCGATACGGGGGAGAAGAATCAGCCGCGGCTCGGCAGGCCGCAGCAGTTGTATCAATATACGCCGCAGGGAGATCGGCCGTTCATGTTCGACCGGAGCTTACTGCCGGAAGGTGCTTGATCGCTCAAACTGTTCCGCGATTGTCACCTCCCCTAACCTATGGTGGGTGGGGAGGAGTGACCTGATAAAACTGCCAGTGGGCAGCTTGTTGGACTTTGGAGTAGCTTACAAAATTTGCACAATTTGGTGCCAAAGTGAACGACCTTGATCGAAAACAGACGCCGGCACCGGATGGCGGCGAGACTTGCAAGATAACCTACTCGCCTTATGGCTCTTGCGCTATTGTCCAACGGGCGCCGATGATAGGGTTCGTTGGGCAGAAGCTTGATCCCGCGAGCGGTTTCTATCCGTTGGGGGATGGCCATCGATGGTATGCACCTCCAATCAGAAGATTCACCAGCCCTGACGCCTTGAGCCCATTTGGCGTGGGAGGGCTGAATGCCTATGCCTATTGCGCAGGGGATCCTGTCAACTACATCGATCCGGACGGTCGGAACCGTTACGGCCCCTGGGCAGCGGCACGCCTGGAAAGGCACCAACGAGACGTAGTGACGCTCAAGGCTGCAAAGTTTCCGCAAAGCCTACGGCCTCAGCTTGAGCACCTCAGGCAACAGGTAAAAAAAGGATTTGTCGACAGTAACCCGCACACAGAGGTCCATGTGGCAACGCTGTACAAGCGATCAGACCCGCACAATGCCTACGGCCGATGGAATTTGCACTATAAGGGGAGTAACGACTCGTTTTCGCTCGAATTCATGTTCGGCAATCCCATTGAGTTTTTACCATCGGGCAGGTATCAGCTCACTAAAAATGTATATATGAGCGCGATGAATAATGTCGAGTTAAAAAAAGGACTTCCGAACTATAGGTCCTATCGCGTACGCGCAGAAGATCTGGAAAGTTTTGCACTGCCGGCCAGTCAGCATGTCAGAGCACCCCTCCCTTTCACGCAGTACGTGAAGTACGCCCACAAGCGCAAGCATCCAATTTCAGACTCCCCAGAGGTGCCTGCTCGACGACATTTAACTGCCAGAAGTGGCTTTTAGCTAACTGTTCGCACGAGGGATGATTCGTTACACCTGCTTTATATGGCTTTAGAGCGGTGTTCAAAACCCTGATGCCGGATTTTCTGAGCCAATGCTGTGACATTAGGGGTGGCGCCCTGAGCTGTCACAACCGCCCGTTTCCAGGCGATTGTCATTGCGCCAGGCCCTGGCGCATCTGCCTGATCAGCTTGCGGCCGCGAGCTTGGCGCTGGTCTGGCGACGGCGATAGGCACTGTCGCGGCTCGCCAGCCACCAGTACAGCGGCGAAGTGATCAGCAGGCCCACCAGCCAGGACAGGTCGGCACCGTTGATGTGCTCGGAGATCGGCCCCACGTACAGCGGCGTGTTCATGAACGGAATCTGCACCACGATACCCACTGCATAGGCGGTCAGCGCCTGCGGGTTGTAGCGCCCGTAGATACCGCCATCGACCTTGAAGATCGACTGGATGTCGTAGTCGCCCTTGTGAATCACGTAGAAGTCGATCAGGTTGATCGCGGTCCACGGCACCAGCACCACCAGCAACACCAGCACCATGTCGACGAAGTGGCCGATGAAGTCCGCCGAGGCGAACACCGCCACCACGCAGCAGGCCGCCAGCACGATCAGCGACAGTACCGCACGGCTCTTGGCTGTGGGGATCCAGCGGTAGGCGAAGGTCTGGATCAGGGTGATGATCGACAGCACTGCGCCATAGAGGTTGAGGGCGTTGTGGCTGATCACGCTGAGCAGGAACAGCACCAGCATGATCGGGCCGAGGGTGCCGGTGGCGAGCTTGACCGCGTCCATGGTGTCCATGCCGGCAGGTATCGCCAGCACCGCCACGGCGCCAAAGATGAACGACAGGCTCGAGCCCAGCGCCGACCCCAGGTAGGTGGTCCAGAAGGTGGAAGACACCTTCACGTCAGCCGGCAGGTAACGCGAATAGTCCGACACGTAGGGGGCGAATGCGATCTGCCACAGCGCCGCCAGCGACACGGTGGCCAGCCAGCCGGCCAGGTTGAAGCCGCCGCGGGTGAGGAAATCGTCGCTCTGCACGTGGGTGAAGATGTAGCCGAAACCGACCACGATGCCGATGCCCAGTACCCAGGTGCCGATGCGGTTGAGCACGTGGATGAAGCGATAGCCGATGATGCCGATGATCCCCGAGCCCAGCGCGCCGATGACGATACCCACCGGTACCGGCACGCTGTCTACCACGCCATGCAGCGATTTGCCGGCCAGGACGATGTTGGAGGCGAAAAAGCCGATGTACATCACGCCGGCGATCACCACCACCAGCAGTGCCCCGAGCGAGCCGAACTGGGCGCGGCTCTGGATAATCTGCGGGATGCCCATTTGCGGGCCCTGGGCCGAGTGCAGCGCCATCAGCACCCCGCCGACCAGGTGGCCGACCAGAATGGCGACGATGCCCCACAGCAGGTTCAGGTGAAACAGCTGCACGCCGAGCGCGCCGGTGACGATGGGCAGCGGTGCGATGTTGCCGCCGAACCACAGCGTGAACAGATCCCTTACCTTTCCATGGCGGTCTTGCGGGGGCACGTAGCCGATCGTGTGTTTTTCTATGAGGGGTGCCGAATTGGCTGCACTGGTCATGACTGACTCCAAGGCAAGGTTGGGCATCGGGTGCTGCCCGGGTGCGTGCCGGCGAAGGGCGACGCGTTCTTGTTGGAGCGATGATGCGGGGTGCGGGGGGAAGGAGAAATTAGTAAATATGTGCCCATAAACCTTAAAAAACCTAAGGCTGACAAAAGGTTAAGGGGCCAGTGGTAGCAAAGAGCGCGCCACCGGGCTGGGAGGCGCGGGTTTGGCCGGTTTGAGCAGGTATGCGTTCAAACGGGTGTGCGGTGTTGGTGCGAGCTGCCCGATTGAAGTGCATGCAATTACATCGGCAGCATCCGGTCCTGAATCACCTCTTTCATCACCAAGGTCGAACTCAAGCGCTTCACGTTGGGAATGCTGGTCAGCTGTTCGTCATACAGTTTCTGAAACGCCGGCAGGTCTTTTGCCACGACATGCAGCAGGTAATCCGGGTCGCCGAACAGCCGCTGCGCCTCGACGATCTGCGGAATTTCGCCCAGTGCCGCCTCGAAATCCGCGACCGGCTGACGGGTGACTTCGCGCAACGTGACGAACACCAGCGCGGCGAAGTTCAGCCCCAGGGCGCTTGGTGCCAGGCGTGCGTGGTAACCGAGGATGGCCCCCGATTCCTCCAGCGCCTTTAGCCGCCGATGGCAAGGCGAGAGGCTCAGCCCCACGCGATCGGCCAGCTCGGTAACCGACAAACGACCATCTTTTTGCAGTTCGGCAAGTATCTTGCGGTCTGTCCTGTCCACGGAGAAGAATCTTCCATCAATAAGGCCTGAAAGGGAAATATACGAAAGATAATCCCTTGATGGAATCCGTACGCTTTCCTCACTCCAAATCCCGTGAAGGAAGACTCAAGTGGCAATCAGTGTGCTGACGGCGTTCTGGGCCGTGTCATTGCTGTTCGTGATCACCCCCGGTGCAGACTGGGCTTACGCCATCTCGGCCGGCATGCGCGGGCGCTGGGTGATGCCTGCGGTGGCAGGCATGCTGTCCGGGCATTTTCTGGCAACCCTGATCGTTGCAGCTGGCGTGGGCAGCCTGGTTGCCGGGCACCCGCTGGCCTTATTGTTGCTGACCTTGGCTGGCTGCACCTATCTGCTCTGGCTGGGCGGCAACCTGTTACTGAGCCCGGCGGTGCCGCAAGGAGGGCCGGGTGATGCAGGCGATAGCGGCTCGCGCTGGGCATTCAAGGGGTTTTGCGTGAGCGGGCTCAACCCCAAGGTGTTCCTGCTTTTCCTGGCCTTGCTGCCGCAGTTCACCGACCCACAGTCGAGCTGGCCGGTGCCTGTGCAGATCCTGCTGCTGGGGTTGGTCCACCTGTGCAGTTCGCTGGTGATCTATCTGCTGGTCGGCTATGGCGCCAAAGCCGTCCTGAGTACCCGGCCGGAGGCGGCGAAGTGGGTCGGGCGGTTATCGGGAACGGCGATGATCCTGGTGGCGCTGGGGTTGATGATCGGGCAACTCGGCTGATGGTGCCTGTGCTGCGCATGCTCGGCTGAGCGGGCGAGTAATTAACGGCCAATCCCTGGGAACGAACTGTTTATTGCACATCTCTTATCCTCAGATAGATGGCAATATGCCCGGGACATCCCAGACATGAAACCGCTTCAACGACACGAAACCCCCAATCCGCTACCACACTTCCTGCTCAATGGCGGTGCCATCGGCACCCTGCTGCAGACGATGGACTGGAGCGACTCGCCGCTCGGCCCGCCTCAAGCATGGTCGCCCCACTTGCAGGCGGTGATGGCCACATTACTGCCGGCCCAGGCGCAGTTCGTGCTGTTCTGGGGTGAGGCCTTTGCTGCGCTTTACAATGACGCCTATGCGCCGACCATTGGCAGCAAGCATCCCCACGCATTGGGGCGTCCAGGCAAGGAATACTGGCGCGAACTGTGGCATGACCTCGAGCCGTTGCTACGCGGTGTGCGTGAGACTGGCCAGACCTTCGCGGCCAAGGATCGCCCCTTTTATATAGAACGCCACGGATTGGGCGAGACGGTGTACTTCGATGTGTCTTATTCCGCGGTGCGTGAGGCCGATGGCACTGTCGGCGGCGTGTTGTGCCTGGTCACCGAGACCACCGAGCGGGTGCGCCTCCAGCAGAACCAGGCGTTCTTGCTGGAGTTGGGCCGCACGTTGCCCGGGCTGGGCGAAGCAGACCGCATCGAAGCCTATGTGGTGAGCCGCCTGGCCGAGCACCTGGGGGCGGCGCAAGTCTGTTTTGGCGAAGATCAGGGCGATGGCGCAGGTTTCAAGGTCGCGCACGATTGGGCTGAGGGCGTGCCATCGCTGGTCGGTCAACACCACTATGCGACTTACGGCGCATCGCTGCATGAGCAGTTGGCGGCAGGGCAGGTGGTGCAGCAAGCGCATGACAGCGCAACGTCCCCCCTGAGCGGCCTATGTTCCACGCTGCATGTACCGGTGCTGCGTGGCGGTCGCCTGGAGGCCATGCTTGGCGTGCACTTTCATAGCCCGCGCCAGTGCCTTGAAGAGGAATGCCAGTTGGTGGCGGAAACCGCCAAGCAAGGCTGGGCGGCCATTACCCATGCCCGCGCAGAACGCGCCCTGCACCTGCTCAACGACAGCCTGGAGGAGCGCGTCACGGCGGCACTCGCCCAGCGTGAGGCTGCGATGCTGCAGTTGCACGAAGCGCACAAGCTGGAAATGATCGGGCAGTTGACTGGCGGTATTGCCCATGACTTGAACAACATGCTCACGCCTATCATCGCCTCTTTCGAGCTGCTGCGCCGGCAGCCGCACTCCGAACGTGCCCCGCGCCTGATCGATGGGGGGCTGCAGGCTGCCGAGCGTGCGCGCAATCTGGTCGGGCGGTTGCTCAGCTTTGCCCGCCGACAAACGCTCAAGCCACAGGCCGTGTCGCTGGCCGCTCTGGTGGAGGACATGCACGAGCTGCTGGCCCGATCACTGGGGCCGACAGTTGCCGTGCAGGTACAGATTGACCCAGCCCTGCCTGCGGTCCTCGTAGACCCCCATCAACTGGAACTGGCGCTGCTCAACCTTGCGGTCAACGCCCGCGACGCCATGGGCGACGGTGGCACCTTGAGGATCTGCGCAGGGCTTGAGGCCGACGGGCCCCCAAGGCCTGCGGGCCTTACTGAAGGGACGCTGGTGTGGCTGCAGGTTCGCGACAGTGGCAGTGGCATGGACGAAGATCAGTTGCGCCGCTGCGTCGAACCGTTCTATTCCACCAAAGGCGTGGGCAAGGGCACTGGTCTTGGCCTGCCGATGGTCCAGGGGCTGGCCGTACAGTCCGGTGGCGGCTTCCAGATACGCTCGCAGCAAGGGGAGGGTACCGTTGCCACGTTATGGCTGCCGAGCAGCGATGTGGCTGCGGTGTGTCGTGACAGTGAAATGGCCGAGGTGCCGCTTGCCGACGGTGCACTTCGGGTGCTGCTGGTGGACGACGAGGAGATCGTGCGCCATGCCACAGCGCTGCAGTTGCGTGAACTGGGTTATCAGGTGACCGAAGCCGCCAGTGCCGCTGCAGCGTTGCAGCTGGTGGAGAAGGGCTGGTGGCCGGATGTTCTGGTGACCGATCATGTCATGGCTGATATGACCGGGGTGCGGTTCGCTCAACGGATGCGCGAGCGTCAGGCTGACCTGCCAGTGCTGATCATTACCGGCTACGCCAACCTGACACCGCGCGAACTCAAGGGCTTCGAGGTGTTGCGCAAGCCGTACCGGCGCGCAGAACTGGCGCAGAGTGTGGCGCGCTTGCTTACCGGCAAGCCTTGACAGCCATCAGGGCCCCAGCACCTTCCCAAGCAGCAGGCATACCTGCTCTGCCGAATAGGGCTTTGCCAGGAATGTGAACCCCTCGTGGCCGCCTTCGGCAATCGCGTCGCTGTAGCCGGAGGTGAGGATCACAGGCAATTGCGGGCGCTGGCGGCGTAGCTCGCGGGCCAGGGCCAAGCCGCCCATGCCGGGCATCATCACATCGGAAAATACCGCATCGAAATCTCCCGCCGCGCCGTCCAATTCCCTCAAGGCCTCTTCCGCAGAGTTCACCCAGCTGATCCGGTAGCCGTGGTCTTCGAGGATCTGTGCGGTGAAAGTGCCTAGGTCCGGGTCGTCCTCCACCACCAATATTTTTCGCCGCGCGCCACTCACCAGCGGTTGGCTGGCCTCTGCGGCCGCATTGGCCTGCTCGGCAGGCTGTTCCACTTGTGGCAGGTACAGCGTAAAGGTCGTCCCTTGGCCCTGGATGCTGGCTACCTCTACATCGCCCCCGGATTGCTTGGCGAAGCCGAACACCTGCGACAGGCCAAGCCCTGTGCCTTCGCCGGGCGCCTTAGTGGTGAAGAACGGGTCGAAGATACGGTCGAGCAACTCGGCGGCGATGCCGACACCGCTGTCCACCACCGAGATGGCGGCAAACGGCCCTGGGTGCTCTTGCTGATCGCGCAGGCCAGACATGCTTTGGTTGGGCAGCAGGCGCAGGTGCAAGGTGCCTTCCCCAGCCATGGCATCACGGCCGTTGAGCATCAGGTTGATCACTGCGGTTTCCAGTTGGCTGAGGTCGGCGCGGATGTGGCATGGCGTCGATGGCAACTCCAGTTTTACCTGGACCCGCGCGCCCGTAGCGGCATCAAGCATGTCGGCCATGGCCTGCAGGCGCGATCCGGCTTCGAGTACTTGGGGGCTCAATGCCTGACGGCGGGCGAAGGCCAGCAGCTGGCCGGTCAGCTTGGCGCCGCGGTCGACCGTGTCGGTCATGGTCTTGAGATAGCGTTCGCGACGGCTTTCGTCGAGGTTCGGCCGCTGCAGGAAGTGCAGTGACGAGCGAATGATCGTCAGCAGATTGTTGAAGTCATGGGCCACGCCACCGGTCAGTTGGCCGATGGCTTCGAGCTTCTGTGCCTGGCGCAGTACCGCTTCGGTATGCAACAGCTGAGCGGTGCGTTCTTCGACCCGGTGTTCCAGGCTGGCGTTGAGCGATTCCAGTGCGGCCAGCGCCTCGCGCACTTCGGCATGGGCCTGGACCCGCTGAATATGCGCCCAGCAACGTTCTGTCACTTCTCCGATCAGCGCCTGCTCGTAAGGCGACCACCGCCGTGGCGCGTTGTCGTGGATGGCCATCAGCGCGGTGAGTCGGCCTGCCTTGATCAATGGCATGCAGATGGTTGCGGTAATGCCAATGGCCTGAAAGGTGGCGGCTTCCTCACTGGGCAGCTCGCTCAGGTTGTCGGTTATAACCAGCGGCAGGCCATTGCGCAGCCGGCTGACCGCCAGTCGGCCAAAGTCGCCCAGGCGGTAGTGGCCCACCAACCGTGGCGAGCCGGGTGCTACAGAGTCGCCGCAGATGGTGAAGCCATCTTGGTCTGCATCCATCACGGCGTACGCACAGCTGGACAGCTGCAGGTGCTCGACCAGCATGCCGGTGGTGATGGTCATTACCCGGTCCGAGTCGGTGGCATTGGCCACCGCCCGGCCCAGGTCGTCCAGAAACGCCAGCCGCTGGTTGGTGACCACGCTGGCGGTCGTTTCGGTGACTGTGTCGAGCATGCCCACCACTTCGCCGTTCTGGTCGCGGATAGGGCTGTAGCAAAAGGTGAAGTAAGCGCACTCCGGGCCGCCGTTGCGGTCGATGGTCAGCGGGAAGTCCTCGATATAGACGGCTTCACCGCCCAAGGCGCGTTCGGCCATGGCCTCGATGTCGGCCCAGGCTTCCTGCCATACTTCGCGAAACGGCTTGCCCAACGCTTGCGGTTTTTTGCCAAGAATTGGCAGAAATGCGTCGTTGTGCAGGGTGAGCAGGTCTTGCCCCCAGAGAATTGCCTGAGGAAAGCGCGAGGCCAGGCACAGGGCCACGGTGGTCTTGAGTACGTCAGGCCAGGTCTCGATCGGGCCCAGGGAGGTGGTGCTCCAGTCGTGATTGCGAATGCGTTCGGCCATCAGCCCGCCGCCGTCCAGCCATTTAGCCATGTGTGCTCTGCCCATCCTTCTGCCGGGGATGATAAGGGTGCACCGAGAATAGCGGATTGGCGAGGGCTTTATGCAGCCTGCACCGGTGATGAGGCCGCAGCAGGCTCAACGAATGAAGTGCACCTTGCCGGTGTCGTCATTGCCCATGTAGATCCCGTACACCCCAGCCTGCCGCTCGAGGATGTAACGCTCGAGAATCTGCCGTATCGCCGGGTAGTAGATCTCTTCCCAAGGGATCTGGTCGGGTTCGAAGAACGTGTAGGTCAGCGTCTCGGGCCCGTACTGCCCGGTTTCCTCGGTAGCGATGGCGCGAAAGATGATGTACACCTCGCTGATTTTCGGCACGCTGAAGATCGAGTAGGGCGAGACGATTTCGGCACGCACACCGCTTTCCTCCCACACCTCACGCAGCGCTGCCTGCTCGGTGGTTTCGCCGGCCTCCATGAACCCGGCCGGCAATGTCCAGGTGCCTGGGCGGGGCGGGATCGCCCGCTGGCACAGCAGGTACTTGCCATCGCGCTCGATGATGCAGCCGGCGATGATCTTCGGGTTGATGTAGTGGACATAGCCGCACCCGGTACAGTGCAGGCGCTCGTGGGTGTCGCCGTCGGGAACGCCCCGGGCCAGTTCTGTGGTGCAGTGCGGGCAGTAGCGCGGGGCGTTGGGCATGGTCAGCGGCCTATGCGGGGTTCTATACGGGGTTCCTTGAGGGCCAAAGGCTCGACCATGTCGCGCACCTTGGTGTTGTCGTCCTGCTTCTGGCGCAGGTAGTCCAGCGCCACCTTGGCGGCGGCCCGCACATGATCGACCGAGGCCTGGTGGGCGACCAGCGGGTCGCCACTCTTGATGGCGTCGACGATTTTTTCCATTTCAAGGTTGCTGGCGCCACGGCGGTTTTGCTGCGACACCGAGGTGGCGCGCAGGTAGCTGATGCGGGCCTGCAGCTGGCGCAGCTGTTGCGCTGCGACCTGGTTGCCGGAGCCTTCGAGCAGCACTTCGTAAAAGCCTTGCACAGAGTCCAGCACCTGTTGCAACTCGCCTTCCTCGAGTGCCTCGCGGTTGACCTCCAGCGCCCGCTCCAGGGCCCGGATGTCCTTGGCTTTGGCATTGAGGGTGAACAGCTGCACGATCAGGCCTTCGAGTACACAGCGCAGCTCGTAGATATCGCGGGCGTCTTCCAGGGTGATGATGGCCACGCGTGGGCCCTTGGCATCGGCGAATTCCACCAGGCCTTCGGACTCCAGGTGACGCAGGGCTTCACGCACCGAGGTACGGCTGACCCCGAGGCGGTCGCAGAGGTCGCGCTCGACCAGGCGATCGCCCGGGAGCAGGTGGAAATTCATGATCGCGCCGCGCAGCTTGTCGAGCACGATTTCACGCAGTGTTACGGGGTTGCGGTTGACCTTGAAGCTGTCGTCGAGTGGCTGGCGTTTCATCAGGTGCGCTCTTTATGAGGCTGTTTCGCCAACATCGCGGAACACCCCGAACCGAGGTGCTCCCTGCAGTGGTTCGAACAGCCCGTTGTTAACGGGTTGACTCCGCATCGGCTTCGGCGAACGCCTCGCGGGCCAGGCGGAAACTGTCCACCGCCGCGGGCACGCCGCAATAAATGCCGACCTGGAGCAGGATCTCGCGAATCTGTTCACGGCTCAGGCCATTACGCAAGGCGCCGCGAATATGCAGCTTGAGCTCGTGGGGCCGGTTGAGCGCGGAAATCATGGCCAAGTTTATCATGCTGCGCTCTTTGAGCGACAAGCCATCGCGGCCCCAGACATGGCCCCAGCAGTACTCGGTAACCAGCTCCTGCAAAGGCTTGGTGAAGTCGTCGGCGTTCTGGATCGAGCGGTTGACGTAGTCCTCGCCCAGCACCTGCGTACGGATCTGCAGGCCTTTTTCGTACTTTTCGTTGCTCATTGCCTAGCTCCGAATCAAAAGAGGGGCCGCAACCAAGGGTGAGAGGGTCGCGCGGCCCCTGAAAAAGAAGTATCGGGCTGCGCAGCAGCCCCAAGGGCATCAGCCCAGCGGCGGCAGGGCGCCCAGTTTGCCTCTGTGATAGACCATCGGGGTCACCGGGTCAGCGGGCAGCACCAGGTTTTTCACCGCGCCGACGATGATCGCGTGATCACCGCCGTCGTATTCGCGCCACAACTCGCACTCGATGATCGCCGTGGCCTTGGCCAGCAGCGGGTTGCCCAGCTCGCTCAGGTGCCACTCGATGCCCTTGGCCTTGTCCTTGCCTTTGCCAGCGAAGGCGTAGGCCTCGGCGGTCTGCTCGGCGGACAGCAGGTGGATCGCGAACTGCTTGCTGTCCCGCAGGATCGGGTAAGTATCAGAGGCGTAGTTGGGGCAGAACAACACCAGCGCCGGGTCTATCGACAGGGCACTGAACGCGCTGGCGGTGATGCCGACAATGGCGCCGTCGGCGTCCAGGGTGGTGACCACCGTAACCCCGGACGGGAAGGAGCCCATCACGTCTTTGTAGATGCCTGGTTCGATCATCGTGTATTACCTCTTAGCGCATCACAAACGGGTCGGGCATCGGCGCGGTGGACAGGTTGATCCACACGGTCTTCAGCTCGGTATAGGCCAGCACCGAATCGATGCCGCTTTCACGGCCGTAGCCGCTGTTCTTGAAGCCGCCGATCGGTGCCATGGCCGACACTGCGCGGTATGTGTTGACCCAGATGATCCCCGAACGTACGTCACGGGCCAGGCGGTGGGCACGGCCCAGGTCGCGGGTCCAGATGCCGGCAGCGAGGCCGAACTGCGAGTCGTTGGCAATGGCCAGGGCCTCTTCCTCGGTCTTGAAGCGGATGACCGCAGCGACCGGGCCGAACACTTCTTCCTGCATGATGGTCATCGAGTTGCTGTCGCACTCGAACAGCGTCGGCTCGTAGTACCAGCCTTCGCCCTCGACTTCGGCACGCTTGCCACCCATGTGCAACTTGGCGCCTTCAGCCTTGGCCGCAGCAACCAGGCCTTCGACCACGGCCAACTGCTGGGCGGTGGCCATCGGGCCCATTTCGCTGGCTTCGTCCTGGGGGTTGCCGATGCGGATGCGCTTGGCCCGCTCGATCAGGCGGGCAACGAACGCGTCGAAGATCTCGTCCTGTACCAGCAAACGCGAACCTGCCACGCAGCTTTGCCCGGAGGCGGCATAGATACCGGCCACGGCGCCGTTGATGGCACTGTCCAGGTCGGCGTCGGCGAAAATGATGTTCGGCGACTTGCCGCCCAGCTCCAGCGACAGTTTGGCGAAGTTTTCGGCACTGCTGCGCACCACGTGGCGAGCGGTGGCGGCGCCGCCGGTGAAGGCGATCTTGCGCACCAGCGGGTGGCGGGTCAGCGCAGCGCCGGTGCTGGGGCCGTAGCCGGTGACCACGTTGACCACGCCCGGCGGGAAGCCAGCTTCCAGGGCCAGGCGGGCCAGCTCGAGGATGGTCGCCGAGGCATGCTCGGAAGGCTTGAGCACGATGGTGTTGCCGGCGGCCAGGGCTGGCGCCAGCTTGATCGCGGTGAGGTACAGCGGGCTGTTCCACGGGATGATCCCGGCCACCACGCCGATTGGTTCGTGCACGGTGTAGGCGAACAGGTCCGGCTTGTCCAGCGGCAGGGTGCCGCCTTCGAGTTTGTCTGCCAGGCCCGCGGTGTAATGGAAGAACTCCGGCAGGTAACCGACCTGGCCACGGGTTTCGCGGATCAGCTTGCCGTTGTCACGGCTTTCCAGCTGAGCCAAATGTTCTTTGTTCTCGGCAATCAGGTCACCCAGCTTGCGCAGCAGTTTGCCCCGCGCAGTGGCGGTGATGCTGCGCCAGGCTTTGCTGTCGAACGCACGCTGGGCGGCCTGGACGGCCAGCTCCACATCGGCTTCATCAGCGTCGGGCAGTTGCGCCCAGGCCTGGGCGGTGGCCGGGTTGAGGCTGTCGAAGGTCTTGCCGCTCTGGGCATCGAGCCATTGGCCGTCGATGCACATCTGGAAACGAACGAGGGTCATGCAACAATCCCCTTGGCGGATTCGGTGAGGGTGCGGGCTTGGCTGAGGAAATCCAGAAGCATCTTGTTGACTTCACGGGGTGCCTCCACCGGCATCATATGCCGTTGCTCGGCGAGGACCACACTTTGCGCGCCAGGAATGCTGGCAGCGAGCTGGCGGGTCATGGCCGGGGTGGAGCCCGAGTCGAGTTCGCCGGTGGCGATCAGTGTCGGCACCTGAATGCTGCCCAGGTCACCAGCGCGGTACATGTCCTGGGTGGCGAACAGCGAGTAAGTGGTGTGGTAACCCTGCGGGTCGTTGCTCGCCAGTACCTGGCGAATCGCGGCGACCTGCGCCGGGTTGGCTGCCTTGTATTCCCGGCTGAACCAGCGGTCGAGCGCGGCGTCGACGTTGGCGTCGGGGCCTTGCTGGGCAGCCTGGGCCGCGCGTGCGATGACGCCGGCGCTCTGTTCCGGGCTGCGGTTGAACACGCTGTTGAGTACCACCAGCGCAGACAAACGCTGCGGGTAGTTCAGGGCAAAGGCACGTGCGACCAGGCCACCCATGGAGAAGCCGATCACGGTCGCCTGGGCGATCTGCAGGTGGTCGAGCAGTTCTGCCAGCTGGGCGGCGTAGCCTTCCAGGCCGGTGTCGGCGGCAGGCAGTGCGCTCTGGCCATGGCCGAGCATGTCGTAGGCAATGACGCGGTAGTCGTTGGCCAGGCCCACGAACTGCCCGCCCCACATTTCCTTGTTCAGGCCCACGCCGTGGATCAGCACCACGGGTTGGCCCTGGCCTTGGGCCAGGTAACTGGTCCCGGCCGGTGTACGTTCAGCGACAGGCTGAATCATGGAGGGCGCTCCTTGAAGGTCGGGCGCGGCGGGTAAGCACGCCACGCCCCGGCCCGTCTTGGTTGTTGTTATTGAGCGTTGGCTTTTTCGGCAGCCAGTTCTTCCAGGTCGATGTAACGGTTGCCGATGCGCGGGTGCAGGCGGCCGCCGTCGGCAGCGCCCAGTACCACGACGATTTCGTCGGCACGCGGGGCGTCTTCGATCTGCATTTCCAGGGTGATGTAGTGCGAGCGCAGGCCTTCGTCGTCCTTTTGCATCATCGGGATCTGGATCGAGGTGCCCGGGCCGCCACGCTTGTTGGTGAAGCTCAGGTAGCTCTTGGCTTGTACGGCTTCGCGGTAATGGTTGCCGAAGCGCAGGGTGTGGATCACCGCTGAAGCGTGCTCGATCTCGCCATCAGCGCCGACCACGGCAGCTTTACCGTAGGCTTCGATCTTTTCGGCACCACCGATGGCAGCGGTCAGGCGCTCGACCATCAGCGCACCCAGCTCGGAGCAATTGGCGCGGATTTCCGGCTTGAGGTCTTCAACGAAGCCGCGGCCGGCCCATGGGTTCTTGATCACCACGGCCAGGCCGACCATGGTCACCGGCTTGTCGGTGGCTTTGCCGCCTTCGATACGGGTCTCTTCGGAGTAGGTGACGATCTTGCGGATTTCGAAACTCATGAGGGGCTCCTGGTGAGGGTTATCAGCTCTTGTTGTCTGATGGTATACCATAATATTTGTTGTGCAAGAGGCCGCTGGAAATTTCTCTGATGAGGAGACGAAAGGCGGCGTGAGCAGGCCTCGAGCCACAAGCGGCAAGCTCCAAGCCACAAGCACGCGGACGAGCACGTACGCCCTTGCTTGCAGCTTGCAGCTAAAAAAACGCCCGCTCGCGAGGGCCATGACGGCCCCCGGGAGCGGGCTGATCCCGCAACGCTTTCAGGCAATGGGAATTCAGGCGAACGCCGGCACCACTTCCTTGATGAACAGCTCGAGCGACTTCTTCTTCTCGGCGTGGGGCAGGCTGTTGTCGCACCAGAAGCTGAACTCGTCGACGCCCAGTTCCTGGTAGTACTTGATGCGCGCGATGATTTCTTCCGGGGTGCCGATCATGGTGTTCTTGCGGATGTTCTCCAGCGCGAAAGCCGGCACCTCGGCGAACTTCGATTCGGGGCTTGGCTCCAGGAAGCCGTTGACCGGGACCGTCTTGTTGCCGAACCAGGCATCGAAGGTGCGGTAGAAGCGCGAAATGGCCTGGGCGCCGACTTTCCAGCCATCGGGCTCCGACGGGCTGTGCACGTGGGTGTGGCGCAGCACCATCAGTTGCGGGCGCGGCACCTCGGGGTTGTTGTCCAGCGCAGCCTGGAACTTGTTTTTCAGGTCCAGTACTTCTTCATCACCCTTCATCAACGGGGTGACCATCACGTTGCAACCGTTTTTCACCGCAAAGTTGTGTGAGTCCGGGTCGCGCGCAGCGATCCACATCGGCGGCATGCCCTGCTGCACCGGCTTGGGCACACTGGTAGAGATGGGGAAATTGTAAACTTCGCCTTCATGGGCGTAGTCGCCTTCCCACAGCTTGCGTACCGCCGGGACCATTTCGCGCAGGGCCTTGCCGCCGTCGGTGGCCGGCATGCCATTGGCCATGCGGTCGAACTCGAACTGGTAGGCGCCACGGGCCAGGCCCACTTCCATGCGGCCGTTGCTGATCACGTCGAGCAGGGCGCACTCGCCGGCCACGCGGATCGGGTTCCAGAACGGTGCAATGATGGTGCCGGCGCCCAGGCGGATCTTCTCGGTGCGTGCCGCCAGGTAGGCCAGCAGCGGCATCGGGCTTGGCGAAATGGTGTATTCCATGGCGTGGTGTTCGCCGATCCACACGGTGCTGAAACCGCCGTTTTCGGCCATCAGGGTCAGTTCGGTGAGGTCTTCGAACAGCTGGCGGTGGCTGACCTGTTCATCCCAACGTTCCATGTGTACGAACAACGAAAATTTCATGGGGCATTCCTCGCAGCTTGAAAGTCTCGCCTGGCGTGCCAGGCGTCAGTAATAACGTTACGCGTCTCAGGCGAAGGCGGGCAGGCTGGCCATTTTGCCGCGGCAGTAGACCATCGGCCGTGGGGCCTGCTCGGGAACGATCAGGTTGTGCACCTTGCCGACCATTATCGCGTGGTCGCCACCTTCATATTCACGCCACAACTCGCATTCGATCACCGCAGTGGCCCCCGCCAGCACCGGGTTGCCCAGTTCACTCAGGGTCCACTCGATACCGGCGGCCTTGTCCTTGCCCTTTTTGGCGAAGGCGTAGGCTTCAGCCTGCTGTTCACCGGAGAGCAGGTGAATGGCAAAGCGCTTGTTCTTGATCAGCACAGGGTAGGAATCGGAACTGTAGTTGGGGCAGAACAGCACCAGCGGCGGGTCCATCGACAGGGAAGAAAAGGCGCTGGCGGTAAGGCCGACGATCGAGCCGTCGTCGTCCAGGGTGGTGATGACGGTGACGCCTGAGGGGAAGGAGCCCAAGACGTTCTTGTAAACGGTTGCGTCGATCATGGCGTGTACCTCGAAGGGGGTAGCGGTGGGCCGCTTTTTATCGTTGATGTGTCTGATGGTATACCGTAATACTCGTTTTGCAAGCGGAATTTTTAGTGCTGTAAAAAACATGATGAATGGCTCAAAGCCGCATGAAATGGGGCTTTGCTGAAATAATCAGGGCGTGACCTCGGTTGCTGAACCGGATCAGTAAGGGTTTTTAAAACCGAATCAGTGTTGTCAAAATCTTGGAATACCATAATATGGTCTGCAGCTGAGAGGCCGCCTAGACGCGGTTTCCTTACAAAGATAAAAACGACCTTTCGAGCTGAAAACCATGTCCCAACCGTCATCGCAACACCAGTTTGTCGAGAATCACACGGTCGATTACGTTCCACCTGCCGAGCGCCATGGGAAGGCGCGCGACCTGTTCACCCTCTGGTTCAGTACCAACATCGCGCCACTGCCTATCGTCACCGGCGCCATGGTGGTCCAGGTATTTAACCTGAACCTGTTGTGGGGCCTGATCGCCATCGTGCTGGGCCATCTGATCGGGGGCGTGGTCATCGCCCTGGCCTCTGCACAAGGACCGCAACTGGGCATCCCACAGATGGTGCAGAGCCGCGGCCAGTTCGGCCGGTACGGTGCCCTGCTGATCGTGTTCTTCACGGCGTTGATCTACGTTGGTTTCTTCATTTCCAACATCGTGCTGGCAGGCAAGTCGATCCACGGCATTGCCCCAAGCGTGCCGATGCCCACGGCGATCGTCATCGGCGCCCTGAGCGCGACGGCGATCGGTGTTATCGGCTACCGCTTCATTCATAGCCTGAACCGCATTGGCACCTGGGTGATGGGGGCGGCATTGCTGGCCGGTTTCATCATGATGTTTACCCAGGAACTGCCCGCCGACTTCTTCAGCCGAGGCGCGTTCAACCTGTCGGGCTTCATCGCCACCGTGTCGCTGGGGACCATCTGGCAGATCAGTTTCTCGCCGTACACCTCCGACTACTCGCGTTACCTGCCCAAGGAAGTCGGTATTGCCAAGCCGTTCTGGGCCACGTACTTCGGCGCCACCCTGGGCACCATCCTGTGCTTCAGCTTTGGTGCGGTGGCGGTGCTGTGTGTGCCCCAAGGCACCGACGCGATGGATGCGGTCAAGCAGGCCACCGGCTGGCTGGGCCCGATCCTGATGGTGCTGTTCCTGCTCAACATCATCAGCCACAACGCCCTCAATCTCTACGGTGCGGTGCTGTCGATCGTCACCGCCATCCAGACCTTCTTCGCCCAATGGACGCCCAGCATCAAGGTGCGGGTAATGCTGGCTGCAGTGATTCTGGTGGCGTGCGCAATGGTTGCGCTGAATGCCTCGGCGGACTTCATCGGCCACTTTATCGGGCTGATCCTGGCGCTGTTGCTGGTGCTGGTGCCGTGGGCTTCGATCAACCTGATCGACTTTTACCTGATCAAGAAGGGTGAATACGACATTGCTTCGATCTTCCGCGCTGACGGCGGAATTTACGGGCGCTTCAACCCCCACGCGATCATTGCCTACGCGTGCGGGATTCTGGTGCAGTTGCCGTTTGCCAACACGTCGCTTTATGTAGGGCCCTATTCGAACATTGTCGAGGGCGCGGACTTGTCCTGGCTGTTCGGCTTGATCGTGACGGTGCCGTTGTATTACTGCCTGGCTACGCGGGGCAAGGCCGAGAAGGTTGTGCGGGCTGTCAGCGCCAAGGGGTAGTTGCCCGGGGGCTGCGTTGCAGCCCTTTCGCGACACAAAAGCTCAAACATTTGCGTAGGAGCGGCCTTGTGTCGCGAAAGGGCCGCAAAGCGGCCCCAGCAGTTTCAGATCAGACTTTGAACTGCGCGACCATGCCGTTCAAATCAACCGCCAAACGCGACAAATCCTGCGCCGCCGCACTGGTCTGGTTGGCGCCCGCCGAGGTCTGCATCGCCAGGTCGCGGATGTTGACCAGGTTGCGGTCCACCTCCCGCGCCACTTGTGCCTGTTCTTCCGAAGCACTGGCGATCACCAGGTTGCGCTGGTTGATCGAAGCGATCGCCTCGGCAATCACTTCCAGCGCCTGCCCGGCACCCTGTGCCACTTCCAGCGTACCGGTGGCACGCCCCTGGCTGCTGTGCATGGCCGTCACTGCCCGCTCGGTACCGTTCTGAATCCCGGCAATCATCTGTTCGATCTCTGCCGTGGACTGTTGGGTGCGGTGGGCAAGGGCACGCACTTCATCGGCGACCACGGCAAAACCGCGGCCCGCTTCACCAGCACGTGCGGCTTCGATGGCCGCGTTGAGGGCCAGCAGGTTGGTCTGGCCGGCAATCGCGCCAATCACATCGAGCACGCGGCTGATCTCGTTGGCATTGCTGGCCAACTGCTCGATTTCGGCAGAGGTGCCGGTAACGTCATCGACCAGGTGCTGGATCGAGGCCAGCGCCTGGTTGACCTGCTCGCGGCCATCGCGTGTGGTGCGGTCGGCGCCCTGGGACGCATCGGCAGTGCTCACCGCGTTGTTCGCCACTTCTTCTACGGCGGCGGTCATCTGGTTGACGGCCGTGGCCGCCTGGTCTATTTCCGCGCTCTGCTGGTGCAGGCCACGGCTGGTATCTTCGGTAACCGTGTGCAGCTCTTCCGAAGCGGAGGCCAGCTGGTCGGATGAGGCCGCAATTTTGCGAATGGTATCGCGCAGGCTTGCCTGCATGCGGCTCAGGGCACGCAGCAGCAAGGCTGGTTCATCGCGGCCGGTAACCGTGATGTCGTGGGTCAGGTCGCCGGTGGCGACACGTTCGGCCACGGCCACGGCATCTGCCAATGGCACGACGATGCTGCGGGTAAGCACGGTGGCAATGGCCACCAGGGCGATCATGATCACCAGCAGAGAGCCGATAATGGCTGCGAAGGCTTCGTCGGCCACGTCACTGCTGCGCTGTGAGGCTTGCTCGGCACCGTTGCTGTTGTAAGTGATCAAGGCCGACAGGGCTTTCATCATGGTGTCGGCGTACTGGGTGAGCGGGCCGCTGATCTGCTGCTTGGCCTCGGCCATGCGGCCGGCGGCAATGTCTTTGAGTACCTGTGACTGCAGGCCGAAGTACTGTCGATGGGTGGCGATCAATGTGTTGAACAGGGCACGGTCATCGGCGGCGATGATGGTGGCTTCATAGTCCTTCAGGCCGTTGTTGAGTTGTTCATTGATGCCTTTGAACAACTCGATGTTGCGCATGCGCTCGGTGGGGCTGTCATCCAGCGCGGCGCGCAGGGTGATGGCGCGGGCGCGGCCGAGGTTGGTACTGATGTCACCGAGGGCGACCACGGCGGGCATCCAGGTGACCCGGATTTCGTCCGTGGCCTTGTCCATCTGCCGGGTTTCATAGAGTGCGATAAGGCCCATGACCAGGACCAGGGCGCCCAACAGGGCAAATACGCTGGCAGCGCGAATGCCGATCTTCATATTCCGTAACTGCATGGAATGTTCCTTGACGGTGGTGCGCAATCAAGCGAATGGGCACACACCCGGTTCACCGGGGCGATGCCAAGCGCTCAATGTGCTGCAATATAGTTATGTGCCTCACCTCTGATTATTGTTTTTCAGAATAGTGCCATATTGCCATCATTATTGACCAGACATTCAATGCAGCGTCATCTGCTGACAAATCCGTCATTTATTGACGGATCTGTCAGGAAGTTACGTCAAACGATCGGAATCAATGGGTCGGCGGCCGCCAGGGCCAAGGCACGGTCAGCGGCTGGCGGGTAGATCCATACGCTGTTGATCTGGCGCTTGAGGGCCTTGCCTTCCTGGCCCTGCAATTTAAGTTCGCGCTCCCAGCCTTCACTGAACGCCGCGCCCCAGCCGCCCAAGTCCAGGCAGGTGACGTACTTGGGTTGGCGATACACCACCGGCTGTTCGCCGAGCAGGTCGGCCATGGCATTGTTGCCTGCGTAGCGGCCCATGGGGATGGCGTGCTGGCAGGTCATCAGCGCATGGTTGCCCAGTTCGTCGACGGCTGCCCAGGCGGTGTCACCCGTGGCGTAGATGTGTGCCTGGCCAACCACCTTGAGGTGGTCGTCTACCTTCAGACGGCCGAAGGTGTCGCGCTCGCCCGCTACCTGGGTGGTCAGCGGGCTTGCCTTGACGCCCACGGTCCAGATTATGGTCTTGCTGGCGATATACTCTCCGTTGTCCAAGGTGACGCCACCGGCATCGACGGCAACCACCGAGGTGCCGGCCAACCACTCGACGCCCGCCTGTTCGCAAGCCGCGACAATCGACGGCGTGATGCCCTTACCCAGCGCGGCGCCAACCTGGGCACCTCGATCGACCACCAGCACGCGCACCGCAGCGTCACCGAGCACGGCACGCAGGCGGGCAGGCATTTCAGTAGCGGTCTCGATGCCCGTGAAACCACCGCCGCAAACCACCACGGTGTTGCGTGCCGGTGAGGCGGGCAGGGCGGCCAGGCCCGCCAGGTGCTGCTCGAGACGCACGGCCGACTCCATCTGGTCGACGTCAAAGGTGTGTTCGGCCACGCCTGCTATCGCCGGGCGTGCCACCTGGCTGCCGGCTGCCAGGATCAGGCGGTCATAGGCGATCTGCTGGGGCAGGCCGCTTGCGTCGGTGTAGCTCACGCTGCGCCCTTGGGCGTCGATGGTCTGCACATGGCCTGCGAGGAACTGCACACCCACGGCTTCGAACAGCTCACCCACTGGCGCCTTCATGCCATGCACGTCGGCTTCGTAGAAGCGTGGCCGGATACGCAGTTCAGGCTGGGGCGCCAGCACGCTGATGCTCAGGTCGTCGCGCCGGGCCTGGTCGAGCAGGCGGGCGGCGCTCAAAGCGCTCCATACACCGGCAAAGCCGGCACCGATGATCAAAACGTTAGATTTCATGAGGATGCTCCGTGGGTAAGGGGGGCTTCGACGGGTGTGTGTCTGTGCGAAACAACTACGACTGTATTGATCGTAGTTCTATCGTGCAACTCTTTTTTCCAGCCGAGCCTTGGCCGAGAAGTCGACCTGAGCGCTGAAAGACTTATGATTAAAGGGTTGGATAGGTATTCTCAGGGAGCACGACTAGCGACCAATGGCATTTCATGGCTTTGCCATTGCACGCCGGTAAGCGTAATATTGGCGACAAGTTTGGTCGGAGATTTATATGTCGCTCTACAGTGCTGGCGTTGAATACGGCATCCATTGCCTGCTGTACCTGGTGGACGAGCGCGGTGACACCCGCGAGTCCAGTGTTCGCGACCTGGCGCAGTTGCAGGGGGTGCCGCAGGAATACCTGGCCAAGGTATTCACCAAATTGGCCCGGGCCAAACTGGTGGCAGCGACCGAAGGCGTGCGGGGGGGCTTTCGACTGGCCCGGCCGTCGGACGAGATCACCGTGCTGGACATCGTCAATGCCATTGACGGGCCGAAGAAAATCTTCGACTGCCGCGAGATCCGCGAGCGTTGCACGCTGTTCGAAGGCTCACCGCCGGGTTGGGCCACCGAGGGCACCTGTGCGATCCATGCAGTAATGCTGGAGGCGCAAAAGCGGATGGAAGAGGCCCTGGCGCAGCAGACTATCCTCGACCTGGCACGGCGCTTCGGGCGCAAGGCACCGGCGCAGTTCGGCCAGCAGGTCAGTGACTGGATTGGGGAGCGGCGCGATGGCAAGGGTGGGGGAGATATTCCGGTGAGTCAGGTCTAGCTCAAGTGCTTGTTCAGGCCCGATCGCGGGGGCGCCCGCGATCAGGCCCCGCGGTCAATGCACCGTCTTGCGTTGCCTCACACAGGCGCGGGCCTGCTCCGTCAGCTCATCCAGCCACTCATCGCGCTGCTGCTCGGCTTCGATCATCGCATCTTCACCCTGCTGATTGAGCAGGTAGGTATGAATCTGGTGCACTTCAGTGGCCTGGTAAATCGGCGCGATATCCAGGCGGCCGATCAGCGCGCCGCTGGCTTGGCCGGTGCTGCTCATCAACACTTGCGGCCCACTGGCGGCCACCACCTGCATGCCCCTCGCTTCGAACCATGGCACCTGGTTGGCAAAGGCGTTCAGTTCGACGCTGGCAAAGCGTGCCTGCACATCGGCCAGCAAGGCGCGGCCGATACCTTGACGGCGATGCTCGGGCACCACGGCGAGAAAGGCCAGTGCACAGGCCTGCGCATTGTCCTGGGCCGGTAATGTAAGGGCAAAACCGAGCATCTGGTCCGGCGCTTCGGCGTCCAGTGCCAGGGTCAGCTCCACGGCAAGGCCGCGAGTACCGTCCATGGCCTGCAGGTACTGATGCACCTCCATGCCGACGCCGTACTGGTACAGCGGGTACAACGGGTTGTCGGCACGAATGGCGACGCTGCTCAGTTCGCCGACATGGTGGATCACCAGTTCACGGATCTGGTTCTGGAAGGATTCGGGCGGCACGCTGTCGAGGCGGCTCAGAATGAACATCGGTGGACGGGCTCCGGCGGCTGTTGTATCGCCCCGCACCGGTTGATGCGGGGCGCACAGTCTACCCCTTTTTACCTGTCAGCCGTGTGCCTGCGGTGCTGCGACCATCAGCTCGAGGTTTTGCACCGCCGCACCGGAGGCGCCCTTGCCCAGGTTGTCGAATACTGCCGTGAGCAGTACCTGGCCGTGTTCGGGGTTGGCGTACAGGGCCAGGCGCAGGTCGTTGCTGTCGTTCAATGCCTCAGGATCCAGCGGCGAGGCCGCCCCCTGCTGGTGCAGTGGGGACACCATCACGTGGCGTGCGCCCTGGTAGTGCCGTTCAAGGCATGCCTGCAATTGCTCGGCGCGGATCTGGCCTGGCAGCAGGCGCAATTGCAGCGGGATGCTCAGGACGATGCCCTGACGATAGGCCGCATAACCAGGCAGGAACATCGGCCGGGATGCCAGGCCGGCATGCAGCTGGATTTCCGCTACATGCTTGTGCGCCAGCTCCAGGCCGTACATCTGCAGGGTGGGCGCCCGCTGCGCCCCGGGCTGCTCATGGCGCTCGACCGCCGCACGGCCACCGCCGGAATAGCCGGAGATGGCATGGATGCTCAGCGGGTAGTCGGCGGGCAACAGGCCAGCCTGCACCAGCGGGCGCAGCAGGGCGATGGCGCCAGTGGGGTAGCAGCCGGGGTTGCTGACCCGCTTGGCCAAAGCAATGCGCTCGGCCTGCCGCGGGTCCAGTTCAGGCAGGCCGTAGACCCAGCCGGGGGTGGTGCGATGCGCGGAGCTCGCATCGATCACCCGCACCGCCGGGTTGCGGATGGCCGCCACGGCCTCGCGCGCGGCGGCGTCGGGCAGGCAGAGCAGGGCGATGTCAGCGCTGTTGATAGCGTCGCTGCGCCGTTGCGGGTCCTTGCGTTCGGCCTCGGGCAGGGTCAGCAGTTGCAAATCGGTGCGCCCTTGCAGGCGGGCATGGATCTGCAGGCCGGTGGTGCCTTGGTCGCCGTCGATGAAGACAATAGGGGTGCGCATGGTCGGGTCCGGTCAAAAGGAAGATGGCCTATGCTCGCCTGCCGTCGTGGTAAATAAAATTTGAATATCATGATGCAGAAGTTCATATTTTCTGAACGAAATGTACCCTGAACCGGCCCACCCCCATGCGTGAAATCAGCCTCGATCGCCTCCGCACCCTTGTGGTCATTACCGACCTGGGGTCATTCGCCGAGGCTGCGCGCCAGCTCAACCTGGCGCCGCCTACCATCAGCCTGCACGTGGCCGAGCTCGAGGCGAGGGTTGGTGCGCCGCTGTTGACCCGTAACCGCAACCAGGTGCGCCCCACCGCCATCGGTGAAACCCTGCTGGTACGTGCCCGCCGGCTGTTGGCCGATGCCGATCTTGCCTTGGATGAAGTGCGGCGCCAGGTCGAAGGCCTGACCGGTCGGGTGCGCCTGGGCGCCTCGACCGGCGCCATTGCCCACCTGTTGCCCCAGGCATTGGAGCACTTGCGGGTGGCACATCCAGGCATCGATGTGCAGGTGCAGGTGCTGACCTCCCAGGCTTCCCTGCTGCGGCTGCGCGAAGGCGCCCTGGATATCGGCCTGGTGGCTTTGCCGCAGGTCGCGGGCAAGGGCATCAAGGTCACGGCCTGGCGGCGCGACCCGATCCTGGCCTACGTGCCGGCCGACTGGCAGCCGCCGGCCAGGGTTACACCGGCCTGGCTGGGGCAGCGAGCGCTGATTCTCAATGACAGCAGCACCCAACTGTCGCGGGTGACCGCAGAGTGGTTCGCTGCCGCCGGGTTGTATCCTGAGCCGCGGATCGAGTTGAACTACAACGACGCGATCAAGAGCCTGGTGGGTGCCGGTTATGGCGCTACCTTGCTGCCCCAGGAAGGCGAGATGGCCGAACTGGACCGGCGCATTGCGCGCCGGCCGCTGCGCCCTGGCTTGTGGCGGCAACTGGGGATTGCCTGCCGGGAAGGCGAGACCGAGCGGGCGACGAGGTTCGTACTGCAGGCGCTGGAGCGGTTGCGGCAGTAAATGGCGCGGGCAAGCCCGCCGTTCAGGAACCTCGTTCTGGGGCTTATGGAGCCGGCTCGCCGGCGATCAGGCCGGTACTGGCAACCCGTTGCCTGGCCGGACAAGCCTCAGAACCAGCGGTCGTTCTTCTTGCGACCGCGGGTCAGTGCCGGCAGGATCAGCCCCGCCAACAGGCCCGCGCCGGCAATGCTGCCGCCGTAGACCATGTAACGCATCATTACCTGTTTGTTCTCATCACCCAAGCGTGCCTGAGCGTCGCGCAGGTTCGACTGGGTCTGATCAAGCTGTTCGTTCAATGCCTGGTTGCGTGCTTGCAGTTCGTCGACCAGCTTTTTGCGCGAGTCGAGGGTTTCCTGCATGCCCTGCACGCGGTTCTTCCAGCTGTCGTCGATGGTTTTGAGCTGCCCGGACAACTGCGCTACCTGTGCGTCAAGTTCAGGCAATCGCTCACCCTGGCCCGGGACCGATTGCAGGTCGCTGGAGAGGATCCACACCAGGTCACCGTTCTGCCCGCGCACCTGGCTGTAGTTGCCCTGACTGCCGATGAGGGTCAGCTTCTGTCCGGATTTGAGTGTGCCGACGATGCGGTGGCCGTCGGTAGGGCCGCTGCGTACATAGGTGCTCAGGCTGTCGCTGACCCAGCGCGCATCGCTGGCCGGCTCTTGGGCATGCACGGGGCCGGCGAGAGCCACCAGAGCGGCGATCAGGGTGCCGCGCAGGGCAGGGAGGGCGAGGGAGGCTGGGCGGGATTCAGGCATGTTGGGTCTTCGCTGCATCAGGAAAAATAGGCCCGGTGACGCTGGAACGTTGGCTGGGCCGGCGAACCGGTCGGTGGATTGACCGTCAGCGAAAGACCGCATTTTTGCAAGCAGGTTCACTGCTGGGGGTAGGAATTGTCTGCAGGATGTTGCAAAGGGCGGGCTAGAGCGCCTCGGCGAACAGACTGCTTCGCGTGTCGGAAGCGGCCTGTTCGCGGGATCGTCAAGGGCCTGGAAAAAACGCTGAAGTGACTGCCGTTATGCGCCACGACAGGGAAGCTGCTCGATGTACTCGGCAATCCTGCGCCGCAGGCCGTGATCCGCCTGTCGCAGGAGTACATCGAACAGCACACGGCTGTAGTGGTTGAGCACTGCGTTGCTGGCGTAGCTGCACGGGCTGAACTGCCACTGCTCCCTCACGGCCCGTTCAGCCGCCGCCAGCATGTTGGCGGGAATGGTGCTGCTGGCATGAAGCGGCGTGACATGGCTGCGCGCCCTGTAGGCAAGCGCGCCGTGCACCGCGCCGTCGACAAGCGACCAGGCAGACGCTACTGGCAGCATACCGAGCAGTTGCGCGACAACCCGCTCGGCCTTTGCGCTAGCTTCGAACGGCAGGCCATGCGCAGCGCAGCGTGAAGCAATGCAGGCAAACACCTCTTCAATCGCCAAGGCTGTGATTGCCTCGCTGAGCTCTTCGCGCCACTCGGGCCGGGGGCCTGCGCCCAGCAGCTCAAGCAGCGCGCGATGCAGCGGCGTCAGGCGGGCACGTTGGTGCCCGTGCAGGCTTACATTGACCACCCAGTACACTTTGTCACGCCATGCCTTGGGCGTTGGGTCATTGCTGAAACATACCGGCGGCGAATCAGGGTCGACCAGCAGGATCAGGTCTTCTTGCAAAGCCTGCAGCAGGTTTGCATCCATGGCCTTGGACGGGCTGAGACATTCATCGCCAGTGGGATGCTCTGCCGGGAGCAGGCGGTCAAGCTGTTTGTCCATTCGCACCTCGAGCAGGGCCAACAGTTGCAGCTTGCGGGTTATCGAAAGGCTGCGCAGAGGTATCGGCCGGCGTCTGGCCAGTGACCAGTGCTCCCTTATGCGTTGGCGCTGTTGTGCTTGCAGCTCCAGCCTGGCCTGCTGACGCGCCGCCAGGCACGGTTGGCACGCGCAATCGCGGCGCCACTGGGTACGCCCGGGGAAGTAATGGCGATGCTCGCAGGTTTTGCAGAAGGCCATGTTTTCGTGGCAGCTCGAAGCTGTGCGGCTTTTACGCCGTTCATACAGGCTGGTTTTGCAGTAGGGGCAACGCAGGGCGGCGCAGGGCAGGGGCGGGAACGCCTTGATCAGGCTGCTGGGTGCCACGTCAATGGCGTAGCGCTTGAGCAGGTGTGCAATCTTTTCACCGCTGATGTATTCGCTGTACAGCGCCTCGACCTGTTCAGCGGTAAGGTGCTGCAGCTTTGCTTGGAAGTCCGACAAACCTGAATCTCCCTGAAAAAAGTCGGTTATAGGCCGCTTTGGAGATGATCGTGCTTGCCGGATGGATAAGTGAAGCGTGCAAAGACTCGATAATTCTCCGCTGCGTGTAGGGATTTTCTGATTTGGCCAGACATCGGCAATCACTGCGCTTGACGCACTCCGATCAAGCGTGCGCCCCGCCCATCGCCGTGCCGTGCCCAGGGGCTAGACTGAAAGGTCCCGGCCTATCCCTGGAGCCTTGCCATGACTGCCAAGAACACGATTTGCCTGTGGTTCGATCACGACGCGCAAGACGCTGCGAACTTCTACGCCAGCACTTTCCCCGACAGCAAGGTGATCGCGGTGCATCAGGCACCGAGTGATTACCCCTCAGGCAAGGCGGGTGATGTGATTACGGTCGAATTCACCGTCATGGGCATCCCTTGCGTGGGGCTCAATGGCGGCAAGGCGTTCAGCCACTGCGAGGCATTTTCGTTTCAGGTCAGCACTGAGGACCAGGCCGAGACCGACCGACTGTGGCATGCCATCGTCAGCAATGGTGGACAAGAAAGCGTCTGCGGCTGGTGCAAGGACAAGTGGGGAATATCCTGGCAGATCTGCCCAAGGATCCTGATCGAAGCCATCGGCAACCCGGACCGGGCGGCGGCAAAGCGGGCGTTCGAGGCGATGCTGGACATGGGCAAGATCGATGTGGCCGCAATCGAGGCGGCGTTGCGCGGCTGACCGTCAGCGCAGGGCGCGCTCAGGCAGGTCATGCCTGTGTCATTCGAATGATCTGCCGAGCACAGAAGGCCCCGGTAAGAATCACGCCAAACAAGCGCAAGGTCTGCATCGCCAGCACCAGCCCGACGTCGGCATGCGTCTCGACCGCGATGATCGCCATGGCATCCAGCCCCCCGGGGCTGGTGGCCAGGTACATCGACAGAAAGTCGGTATCCATGGCCATTGCCAGTACCCAGGCACAGGCGGCACACAGGATGATCAAGGCCATGGCGCCTGCAATCATCGTCGGCAAGCGCTTCCACACATAGCGCACGGTCTGCCGGTCAAAGCGCAGGCCTATGTAGCAACCGATGGCGCCATAGGCGAAGGCCAGCAGCGGTGCGGGCAGTGTGATCGTCAGCACGCCGCCCAGTTGCAGCGCACCGCCGAGCAACAGCGGCATCAGCAGGGCGCCGGCCGGCATGCGGCTACCCACCAGCATACCGAACAGCACCACGCCAACGCTGAGTGCCGTGTCGAACAGGTTCGGGCTTTGCATCACCGCCGGTGAACTGGCCACGGCGCCGTTGCCCGGCGTAGCGCCCAGCAGGTGGCTGACCAGTGCACCGATCATCACCACGCACACCACCCGCACATACTGCATGGTCGCCACCACCCGGGCGTCGGCGCCGTTTTCTTCGGCCATCGATACCATGGCCGAGGCCGCACCGGGCGCGGTTCCCCACGCAGCCGTGCTGCCAGGTATGCCACCGAAACGCACGGTACCGAGCCCGACCAGGGCGCTCAGGGCAACGGTGATGAAGGTGGCCACCAGCATCATGTGCCAGGAGTGCGCCATGCAGACCAGCACAGCCCAGGTCACCGAGTGTGCGACCAGCAGGCCAACACAGCCTTGGCCGAAGCGGAACACCTGGCGGTGCATGCTCAAGCGTGCTCCGGATACGCCAAACGCAATGGCTACCAGCATGGGGCCGAGGAACAAGCCGGCCGGTACGGCCATGGCATGCAGCAGCTGGCCGCAGGCACCGGCGCAGGTCAGCAGGGCTAGCCACAGGATGGGGGTTCTGGAAGAGCCTGGGAGGGCAGTCTGCAACGGGGATACTCCTTGCGTAGCGACAACGCGGGCTGGCAACGCCAGCGCAGAAAATTATCGACTGCGTAATCGATCAAGTCTATTTTCTACTTTTGATGAATCCATAACTGAAATTCATGAATCATGGACCTGCGCGATCTCGCCTACTTCGAAACCATCGCCGAACTCGGCCATCTGGGCCGAGCCGCAGAAAAGCTCAACCGCAGCCAGCCGGCACTGACCAAGAGCATTCAACGGCTTGAAGAGTCGCTGGGCACCCGGTTGTTTCAGCGCGACGGCCGCCGCATCAAACTCACCGATGTCGGCAAGCTGTTGCTGGCACGGGGCAGGCAACTGCAACTGAACATCGCCGAAACCGAGCGTGAGGTGCGCGATTTTGCCAATGGGCTGGTGGGTAACATTCGCCTGGGCTGCGCGGCGAGCATGGCCGACCACTTGCTGCCCCACCTGACCGCCGCCTTGCTCGAGCGGGCGCCTGAGGTAACCCTGAAGCTGTCTATCGCGCAGGACGATGTACTCAAGGAGTCGCTGCGGGCGGGGCGCCTGGATGTGATCATTTCGCCGCAGCTTGCCGATGACCCGCAGTTCACCACGCATGCCATCCTTGAAGATGAGGCGATTGTGGTGGCCAGCGCCGAGCATCCGGTGTTCTGCGGGCCCATCGAGCTGAAGGACCTCTGCCAGTACCGCTGGGTGCTGGCAGGGCCGACCGTTACAGCGCGGCGCTGGATCGACAATGTATTCATCAGCCACCAGTTGCCGGCGCCGCAAGTGCAGGTGGAAACCAACGCGATTTCACTGTTGCCACGGCTGATCGCCCGAACGCGACTGCTCAGCTTTGTCGCACGGGAAACGCTGGAACACGGGTTGGGGATGACGTGGTTGCGCGAGGTGCCTCTGCAGCAAACCACCATGCGCCGGACCGTGGCGGTGTCCGTGCGCACCGACGGCTACCTGTCGCCGGCAGCCGGGGCGCTGGTAGCGCTGCTGAAGGAAAAGGGCCCAAGCTTCTTCGAGCGGGATTGAACTGCTTGCGCGGCGCAGGTGTTGCCGCGCTGCCAAGCGTGGGCCATGGATGCTGGGTCAGGCCACTGGTATGGTCGGGTCCGCCGCCGCCAATGCTGCCTGACGGTCCGTGGCCGCTGGCGGATAAATCCAGATCGAGTTGATCTGCGACTTCAGCACCTTCGCTTCGGCCTTGTCCGTGGGCGGCGAGACCGTGCGCTCCCAGCCCTCGGTGTATACCGCGCCCCAGGCACCCAGGTCTAGGCAGGTCACATACTTGGGCTGGCTGTAGGGCATGGGCGCCACGCCAATGAGTTCGGCCACAGCGTTGTTGCCCGCGTAACGCCCGAGCGGGATGGCATGCTGGCAGGACATCACCGCGTAGTTGCCCGCCTCATCGCAGGCCGCGTAGGCCACGTCACCGGCGGCATACACCGCATCATTGCCCTTGACCTTGAGGCTGCCATCCACGTGCAGGCGGCCTTGGCGGTCGCGTTCGCCGCTGATCTGCTCGGTCAACGGGTTGGCCTTGAAGCCCACGGTCCAGATCACTGTACCGGCCTCGATGCGCTGGCCGTTGTCCAGCAGTACGCCTTCGGGGTCGACCGAGGCCACGCTGGCCGCGCAGATCCATTCGATACCCAGTGACTCGCAGGCCTGCTCGATAGAGGGGCGAATGCCGTCGCCCAAAGCTGCACCGATTTTCACGCCGCGGTCGACCACCACCACGCGCAGCCGTGCCTGCTCGCCAAGGATATTGCGCAAGCGCGATGGCAGCTCGGTCGCGGTCTCGATGCCGGTGAAGCCGCCGCCCGCCACTACCACGGTATTGCGTGCAGGGGTGTCGGGCAGGTTGGCCAAGGACTTGAGGTGGGCCTCAAGGCGTGCGGCACTGTCGATCTTGTCGACATCGAAGACATGTTCGATACCGACCATGTCCGGGCGGTTGAGAACGCTGCCGCAGGCCATGATCAGCCGGTCGTAGGGCAGGCTGCATTCGGTGCCGCTCTGGGTGCGGTAGCTCACACGCTTGCCGGCTTCGTCGATGTGGAACGCCGTGCCCTGCACGAAACGCACACTCACCGCCTCGAACAACGCCTGCAACGGCGCAGCCATGGTGTGCACGTCGGGCTCGTAGAACCGTGGGCGCACATGCAATTCGGGCTGAGGCGCGAGCAGCGTCACCTCGATATCCGCACGGCCATGCAGGTCCAGTTGGCGGACAGCGCTCAGGGCGCTCCACAGCCCGGCGAAACCTGCGCCAATGATCAGGATGTTTTTCATCGTTGTGCTCCTGGAAGGTCCGGATAGAACAAGGTAGCCCTTGTTTGCGATCAACGATGCTACGGGCGACGAAGCGCGGGCCCTAGGCCAAAGAACCCTGAATTTCGGCCAGCGGCACGCTGCGGGCGAAGCGCGCACGGTAGTCGCGCGGGGTGACGGCCAGGTGGCGCTGGAAGGCAAGGCGCATGCGTTCTTCGCTACCGAAGCCGCACAGGCGGGCGACCTGCTCGATGTGGCTGTCGGTGTTTTCCAGCTGGCGCCGGGCCGCCTCCAGGCGGAACACCTCGATCGCCTTGGCCGGTGTGCGGCCGGTCTTCAGTTTGTACACCCGGGTGAAATTGCGCAGGCTCATGTGCGCCTGTTCGGCCAGGCGCTCCACGCTCAAGCGTGGGTCGCCCAGGTTCTCATTGAGCCACAGGTGCAGGGCTTCGAACTCCGCGCAGTCCTGGCCTTGCAGCTTGAGCAGTTCGCTGAACTGCGCCTGGCCGCCCGGGCGCTTGAGAAACACCACCAGTTCGCGCGCCACCTGCATCGCGACGTCGCGGCCGCAGTCCAGCTCGACCAGCGCCAGTGCCAGGTCGATCCCTGCACTCACACCCGCCGAGGTCCACACGGTACCTTGCTGAACGAAGATCGATTCGTGGTCGACCTGCACGGCCGGGAAGTCGCGCCGCAACACCTCGCACATGGCCCAGTGGGTGGCAGCACGACGGCCGTCGAGCAGGCCGGCACTGGCCAGCAGGAACGTGCCGCTGCAGACCGATGCGGTGCGCCTGGCGTGCTGGCTGGCGCGGCGCAGCCAGGCCACCAGCGGACCGTGCTCGGGAAGGCTGCGGATGATGTCCGGCGCGCCGGGTACGATCAACGTGTCGACGGCCTGGGCGATGGCATCATCCAGGCGCTCGGTGGCCACCACCAGGCCTTCGGCGGTCGGTTGCAGGCCACCGTCGAGGCTGGCGGTATGCAGGCGGTAGCCGGGCAGGCCGCGCTCGGCCATGGCCTTGGTGGCTGCCCAGAACACGGTCTGCGCGCCGCTGAGGTCGAGCAGGCCCATGGCGGGGTAGGCAACGAAGACCACCACCCGAGGCTGGTCGACGGGTAACAGGGGAGGGTCGAGTTGCCCTGCGATATCGGTCATGGTGTGGCCTGATTGAAACGAAAAGTGGCGCTTGACTATTGGGTCACCGGGCGCCCCAAGGTATGAGTTGGTCGCGCTGTGCAACGTTACAGGGAGGTTGAGTCAGGGTGAACGCCCGAGCCCGTTCCAGAATATCTGTACTGTTGCGCAAGGCCGAAGCCTAACTGTGCCGGTCCAGCATGTGCAAATGGCTTTATGCTGTAACGAAATATGTCTAGAACGCCTGAAGAAGGAAGCTGCAATGCCGCTCAAGGACCTGCTGATTGCCCTGGTGGTGATCGTCGCCTGGGGAGTCAATTTCGTGGTCATCAAGGTGGGCCTCGATGGCCTGCCGCCGATGCTGTTGGGGGCGTTGCGCTTCTTGCTGGTTGCGTTCCCGGCGATCTTGCTGGTCAAGCGGCCGAAACTGCCGTGGCGCTGGCTGATCGCCTATGGCGCCACGATTTCCCTGGGGCAGTTCGCCTTCCTGTTCCAGGCCATGTATAGCGGCATGCCGCCAGGCCTGGCGTCACTGGTGTTGCAATCCCAGGCTTTCTTCACCCTCGGGTTCGCTGCGCTGTTTCTGGGTGAGCGCTTGCGCCTGGCGAGCCTGCTGGGTTTGCTGGTTGCAGCCAGCGGGCTGGCGCTGATCGGCAGCGAGGACAGTGGCCACGTGCCGATGGTGGCGCTACTGCTGACCTTGTGCGCAGGCGCAATGTGGGGCATGGGCAATATCATCACACGGCGGTTTGGCTCGGTCGACCTGGTGGCGCTGGTGATCTGGGGCGGGCTGATCCCGCCGCTGCCGTTTTTGGCCCTGTCGTGGTGGCTGGAAGGGCCCGAGCGTATCGGCCATGCGCTGGCCAATATCAGCTGGAGCTCGGTGCTGGCGCTGATCTACCTGGCGTTCGTAGCCACCATGCTCGGCTACAGCTTGTGGAGCACGCTGCTGTCGCGGCACCCGGCGGGTAAGGTCGCGCCGTTTTCGTTGCTGGTGCCGGTGATTGGCTTGAGCTCTTCCGCCTGGTTGCTGGGTGAGCGGCTGACGGCAGTGCAGGGGTGGGGGGCGCTGTTGGTGATGCTCGGGCTGCTGGTCAATGTGTTCGGACCCAAGCTTGGCCAGCGGTTACGGGCTGCGAGCGCTCAATAATGGTTGTGTAGAGCCGTTCGGCCCTCTCCCGGGTAAACCCGAAGGGCCGATGCTTTGTTAGACTCGGGCTCTTTTGTCACGCCACCGGAGCCTGCGATGATCATATCCACCACCAGCCAGCTCGAAGGCCGGCCGATTGCTGAATACCTTGGCGTAGTCAGCTCCGAATCGGTGCAAGGCATCAACTTCGTGCGCGATTTCTTTGCACGCTTTCGCGACTTCTTCGGCGGCCGCTCACAGACGCTGGAGGGCGCACTACGCCTCGCCCGCGAGCAGGCAACCGAGGAACTGAAAGCACGGGCACGGCAGTTGCAAGCCGATGCAGTGGTGGGTGTGGATTTCGAAATCAGCATGCCCTCAGTGCAAGGCGGCATGGTTGTAGTGTTCGCCACGGGCACCGCTGTGCGCCTGAAATAAAGGCATTGTGCCACTTGTCGGCTCCGGGTGGTTTGCCCGAGCAGTCCGTAAATGACCGGCTAGTCTCACTTTCACAGGCTGCGTTTTTCCAGGCAAAACCCTTCACTTGCCGGCGCGGTCGCCACTGAAATGGAGACAGGGCATGAGTGAGTCCTTTTTCGAAGACATGAATGATGCGTTCCCTATCAACAGCCAGGTGCGCTGCGGTCAGGCAGCGTTTCGCCTGGGCTTTGCCCACATGACGCTGGATGATTCGGAGCAGTTGCAACCGGCACATCTGCAACGCAGCAAAAAGGGCCGCTTCACGCCGAGGGTTGCGCCGAGAAAGTGACCCCGTTCACATAACCCCGCACCCTTCGCGGGTTTTTTTTGTTCCTTGTTTGATCTTGCTCATGGTAACGCTGGGTTGTGCTCGCCGAATCGATGCAGCTGTGGTCTTCTGCCTGGGGATCTCAGGAAAGGAGCACTGTTTGCATGCGGGTCAGGGAAGAGGCTTACTGGCAGTGGGCCGATGCGCAATTGCACTGCCGCAGCCACGATGAAGTACTGAGCGATGGCACCACCATCGATGTACAGGTGCGCCTGTCACGGCTGGGCGCCACGCAACTGTTCCTTGGGCTGTACGGCCAGGACGGCAAAGCGTTGCTGGAAGAGTATTACCCGGCACGCCCGGGTGAGACCATGACACGTGCTTTGGTATGGGGCGTCGAGCGGGCCAGGGCGCTGGCGATTGGCGCATTGGCATTGCCGCAGCGACAGCGTCGCCAGGCATGAAAAAGCCCGGCCTATGCGGGCCGGGCTCAGGAAGTGGTGTGGCAGCTCAATGAAGGGTCAGTTGAGCGGCTCGATCACCTTGACTGCCTGCCGCTCACGGGCGGCGGGCCATTCTTGTTGCAGGGTCTGCAGCACGCGGCCAACGAACTCGGTGTCGGCGGCGGCCTTCTTGCCGACGTAGCCCTGGCCACGGCGGTAGACCTTGAAGCGGGCACGCATGCTGGGCAGGTGCTCTTCGAATTCATCTTCGATGGTGTTCGGCGGCAGGCGGTCGAGGCGCACTTCGCCGGTTTGGCTGACCCACAGCAGGTGGTCGTCGAGGCTGTCCTTGCGCATGGCAAACAGCTGGGCCAGTTGGTCAATTGTGGGATTGTTGTTCAAGTTCATCATAAAGCCCCCATTACCCGTTTTTGTTGGTGATTTTCACAGTTGGCGCTACAGCATGTAGCGCACTACCAAGGCTGCTACAGCAGCATCGCAACAGGGGCTTTCTCACGCTGCCTTTTGGACAGTTCCCTCTCCACGGACGGCCTGCGTTACCGCGCAGGCCATCTGGAACACCCTTGCCACCGCTCCCGATCAGGGAGACGGCTTCATCATGCCCAAGCGCGATGAATGGCGTCAACCGTTTTGTAGTGAATATTTTTTTCCACTACATCTTGTCGGACAATCCTGCTCGGGGTGCCTTTCAGCGGTCAATGCTGGAGAGGATCCGGTAGGCCGCACGCACGCGTTCTTCGTTGGGATAATTGCGGTTTGCCAGAATAACGATGGCCTTGCCTTCGGCCGGAATGAACGCGGCATAGGCGCCAAAGCCGCCCGTGGCGCCGGTCTTGTTGTACCAGGCCTGGGGCAGGGCGGGGCGTGTCGGGTTCAGACGCTGGGTGGCCTGAGGCTCCCGAACCATCCGTGAACCGTTGCCATCGACCAGCGTATCGAGCGCTGCGGGGTAGGGGTAGCGTTCCCATCCCAGGCCTTGGGTCATTGCACCGACCTGGAAATAGCCCGCCTGGGTAATGGCGGCCGCATTTCTCAACGCAGGCGACAGCTCGGCTGGCTGCATGTGCAGGCGCACGTAGCGCAGCAGGTCGCTGGCGCTGGTCTTGATTGCGTAGGCCTCATCGGCATACGGGCCCGGGCTGACGTGCACCGGCCGGTTTTGTGCGTCATACCCTTGGGCATAGAGGCCCTGCGCGCTGGCAGGTACCTGCAGGTAGGTGTGTTTCAGGCCCATTTGTGGCAACAGGCTTTTGGTCATCAGTTCTGCGAATGGCTGCTGCTGCGCGCGTGCTGCCAAGTCGCCGAACAGCCCCAGGCTTGGGTTCGAATAGCAGCGCTGGGTACCATGCTCAGCACGGGGCTTCCAGGTTCGGAAGAAGTCCAGGGCTTGCTCGTCCGTCTGGACAGTGTCAGGGAACTGCAGGGGCAGGCAGTCGGCACTGTACGCCCCCAGTTCGAGCACACTGGCTTTACCCAGCGACGTGCCGGCAAGGGCTGGCTGGTAGCGTTGGGCCGGTGCGTCGAGATCAAGCTTGCCTTCGGCGCTGGCCAGCGCGGCAAGGGTAGCGGTGTAGGTTTTGCTCAATGAACCGATCTCGAACAGCGTATCGGCGGTGACGGGTTTGTTGTCGGCCTTGCTGGCCACGCCGTAGCTGAAGTAGTGCGCCTGGCCGTTTACGTACAGGCCTACGGCCATGCCGGCGATGTCCTGGTCACGCATCAGTGGGCGGATGATCTCGTCGACCTGGGCCTGCAGGGGGGCGGCTGCGTTTGCCGTGGCGGCGATCAACGCCAGCGCGGTAGCTGCAGTGAGGCGAGCGAAGTGCATGCAACGATCCTTTTCAGACTGTGTCCGTTGAGCGACACCGGTGGGGGTTCCAGCGTTAGCGGGAAAAAGCTCAAGACCTTATCGTCTGTCATTGCACAACGACAAGACGGAACTGTTATGAAGTATTTGCGCATGTTGTTCGACAACTTCACCCTGGCCTTGCTCGGGGTAGTGCTGATCGCCACCGTGTTGCCCTGCTCTGGTGATGGCGCGGTGTATTTCGGCTGGTTGACCAACCTGGCCATCGGTCTGCTGTTCTTCCTGCACGGTGCCAAGCTGTCGCGCGAGGCGATTATCGCCGGTGCCGGGCACTGGCGCCTGCACTTGCTGGTGTTCTCCTGCACCTTCGTGCTGTTCCCGTTGCTCGGCCTTGCCTTCAAGCCACTGTTCGTGCCGCTGGTGGGCAACGAGTTGTATCTGGGCGTGCTCTACCTGTGCGCCTTGCCCGCCACTGTGCAGTCGGCCATCGCCTTCACATCGTTGGCCCGCGGCAACGTGCCAGCTGCCATTTGCAGTGCAGCGGCGTCCAGCCTGATCGGGATCTTCCTGACGCCGCTGCTGGTGATGCTGCTGTTGGGGGCTGGGGGCGATACCGGGTCGGGCCTGGATGCAGTGCTGAAAATCACCCTGCAGCTGTTGGTGCCCTTCATCGCCGGGCAGATTGCGCGGCGCTGGATTGGCGCATGGGTCAAACGCAATGCGCGCTGGCTCAAAGTGGTGGATCAGGGCTCGATCCTGCTGGTGGTCTACACCGCGTTCAGCGAGGCGGTAGTGACGGGCTTGTGGCACACGGTATCGCCGCAGCACCTGGCGGGCTTGTTCGCCGTATGCGGGATTCTGCTGGCGGTAGTGCTGTACGGTACGCGCTTACTGGGCAAGGTGTTGGGCTTCAGCCTGGAAGACCGCATCACCATCCTGTTTGCCGGCTCCAAGAAGAGCCTGGCCACGGGTGTGCCAATGGCGCAAGTGTTGTTCGTGGGCAGTGGCATCGGCGCCATGATCTTGCCGCTCATGCTGTTCCATCAAATCCAGTTGATGGTGTGTGCGGTGCTGGCGCAGCGGTATGCCAGCAGGGTGGAAGAGGGTGAGGGGGCTACTGCTTCCTCCTGATGAGGCCGGTGAAGGCTAACGAGCCTGCCCCGAACTGCGCTGGCGCAAGGCCTTGCCGACCTCGGCCTCGATCTTGTAGGCCGGCTCTTCGAGCGCCTCGTAATTGCGCGTATAGCGACGGGCGAATTCCTCTACCCCCAGTTCCTGATACTGCTGCACATGCTTGAGCTCATGCGCCCACAGTGCCACGTTGTCCTCTGCATCACTGGCATGGCGGAAGATGATCGTGTCGATCAGCGTCACCGCATTCACATCCGGGTTCTGCAGCAGGGCATTGGCGGCGCTGATCTGCTGCTCGTCCCCAACCCGATAGCGCGCTGTATCGAGCACGGCAAAGTCATACCAGCCCTCAAGCTGGGCTCGGATGTGCAAGGGGATCGGTTCACTGCCGTTGGCGGTCGCTTCATCGCGGGCCTGGCGCAAGGCGAAGGCCAGGCTGCTGGAGGCCATGACCTCGACGTCCTTGAGCACCTGGCCGGCCTGGCCAAGGTCGATCGGCGCGCAAAAGCAGCCCATCAGGCAGACCTGATACTGCCCTGGTGGGCAGGCCTGCTCGGCCGAGGCCGTAGTGCTCAGCAACATTGCACACAGCAGGCTAGCAGCTCTCATTCAGAGCCCTTTCGACGCAACTTCGATTGGCTTGCAGAAGCTGGGTCTGGACCGACTCGCTGGCCAGCATGCGCCCGACCACCAGCGCCCCGACACACTGGCTGATCAGCACCCAGGCCAGGGCTTCATCCTCCAGCGTCTGGCTCCACGCACTGTGCAGGCTCACCAGCCAGTGCTCGGCTTCTTCACGCACCGGCCGTTCGGCGCGGGCAATCTCCACGCCCAGTGGCGGCAGCGGGCAACCGCCTTCGGGATTGTGCAGGTGCGCCAGGCTCAGGTACTGCTGCAGGCAGCGCACCAGGCGTTCGCGGCTGGCGCCCTGATTGGCCAGGCGTGCCAGCGGGCTGTTGCACAGCTCTTGGCGGACCACTTCGGTAAACAGGTCGTCCTTGGACGGGAAGTGGTTGTAGAAGGCGCCGCCGGTCAGGCCGATGGCTTTCATCAGCCCGGCCACGCCGGTGCTGGCAAAACCGCCGCGCTTGGCCAGCGCACCGCTGCTGGCTAGCAGCTTGTCACGGGTTTGTTGCTTGTGTTCAGTTGAGTAGCGCACCTGAAAAACCTCGCGGGCGGGCTTGACGTTGCCGGTGATCGTAACATAGCGTTCGTTTACTAAACGATCGTTCATCAATTGAGGCGCGTATGACAGAACAACAAAAAGTGGTGCTGGTGATCGGTGCGGGAGATGCCACTGGCGGCGAAATCGCCAAGCGCTTTGCCCGTGAGGGGTACATCGCCTGCGTCACACGGCGTCAGGTCGACAAACTGCAACCCTTGGTGGAAGAGATCCGTGCTGCCGGCGGACAGGCACACGGTTTTGCCTCCGATGCACGCAAGGAAGATGAAGTCGCCGAGCTTGTCGAAACCATCGAGCGGGATATCGGGCCGATCGAAGCCTTCGTTTTCAATATTGGCGCCAATGTCCCCTGTAGCATCCTTGAGGAAACCCCGCGCAAGTACTTCAAGATCTGGGAAATGGCCTGCTTCGCAGGCTTTCTCACCGCCCAGGCGGTGGCACGGCGCATGGTCGTGCGTGAGCGCGGCACAATCCTGTTTACCGGTGCCACCGCGGGCACCCGTGGCGCAGCCGGGTTTGCGGCCTTCGCCGGAGCCAAGCATGGCCTGCGGGCCTTGGCGCAAAGCATGGCGCGTGAGTTGGGGCCGCGCAATATCCACGTTGCCCATGTGGTGGTGGATGGCGCCATCGACACCGCATTCATCCGTGACAGTTTCCCCGAACGCTACGCCCTCAAGGATCAGGACGGCATTCTGGATCCCGCGCACATCGCCGACAGCTACTGGTTCCTGCACGCACAACCACGCGACGCCTGGACCTTCGAACTCGACCTGCGCCCGTGGATGGAGCGCTGGTAAGCCCTACCCTTAAAGGAGTGCGTTGCATGAGCAAGACCGTGGAGTTCTTCTTCGACCTGGGTAGCCCCGCCAGCTATCTGGCCTGGACCCAGCTACCGGCGCTGTGCGCCCGCCATGGCGCAGCGTTGCGTTACCGGCCGATGTTGCTTGGCGGCGTGTTTCAGGCCACAGGCAACGCGTCGCCAGTGATGATCCCCGCCAAGGGGCGCTACATGTTCACCGACCTGGCGCGGTTTGCCGCGCGCTATGGCGTGCCGTTCGGGCTGCCGCCTGGCTTTCCCATCAACACCTTGGCCTTGATGCGTGGCCTGGTGGGCACGCAGTTGCGCGCGCCGGAACGCTTCGACGCTTTGCTCGCGGCGCTGTTCAACGGGTTATGGGTACAACGGCGCAACCTTGGTGATGTCACCGTATTGGAGCAGGTGCTCGCTGAAGCCGGTTTTACCGCCGCTGAATTTCAGGTGCTGACTGGCGACGAAGAGGTGAAGGCGGCATTGAAACAGGCGACAGAAGAGGCTGTGGAGCGCGGGGTGTTTGGTGCGCCGACCTGTTTTGTCGATGGCCAGATGTACTTTGGCCAGGATCGTCTGGACTTCGTGGCCGATGCACTGAAGCTTTGAGCGCTGCGGGCTGTTCGCGGTGCTGGCCGCGATCAGCCCGGCCCATTGGGCCTTGAATCAGAAGTTGGCCGGCGTGTTGGCGCTGATGATCTCCGCCTCGTCCTGACCAATGTTCTTGAAGCTGTGCGGCAGGGTGGTGGGGATGTAGTAACCATCGCCGGAGTTCAGAACGCTGACCTGGCCATCGACCCACAGTTCCACGGTGCCCCGTGTGACCAGTCCGCATTCTTCGCCTTCGGCATGCACGATCGGCTCACCCGAATCGGCACCCGGTGCATACAGTTCACGCAGCATGCGCATCTGCCGTGCCTCGACGCTGGCACCGACCAGCAGCATGCGCAGGCCATTGCGGCCCAGGTCGGGCTGCTCGCTGGCGCGGAACACGAAGCGCTCTTCCCGTACCGGCTCGTCGAAGCTGAAGAACTCTGCCAAGGTCATCGGGATGCCTTCGAGCAGTTTTTTCAGGGAGCTTACCGATGGGCTGACGCGGTTCTGTTCGATTTGCGAAATGGTCGAGTTGGTGAGCCCGCTGCGGCGGGCCAGTTCGCGTTGGGAAAGGTTGTTGCGTTCACGCACCAGTTTGAGTCGTGTCCCCGTGTCCATAGCCGCCTTGTAATCAGAGGTGTTAAAAATAATGGGCGCATTAAAACACACTCTGCACGCTCGCGCGCTGTGCTTGTCAGGCGCGTGAGCGCGGCATAGGCCACAGCCCGACCAGCAGCAACAGCACAGCCACCACCAGGAATGGCAGGCGTGGGTCGAGGGCGTAGACCAGTGTCCCGGCCAGCGGGCCGATCACCGCGCCCATACCTTGAGCTGCGCCGATGGAGCCGGCGGTGGCGCCCTGTTCTGAAGCGTGCATGGCATTGGCGGCGAGTGCCGAGAACGCCGGGAAGACAAAGCCCATGCCGGCGGCAGCGACAAAATAGCACCCCCACAGCCACGGCGCGCTGGTAGCCAGCGAACCGGCGGCAAAGCCCAGTGCCGAAACGCTGGCGCCAACGCGGATCATCTTCAGCGGTGGCCATTCCAGCTGGCGCAGGATGACTTGTGACAGGATCAGTGCCACCCCGACGGTGGTCAGGGCGATGCCGGCAGCCTGGGCGGCCTCTGCCGGCCCCAGCTGCAGGCGGTCAAGGGCGAAGAAGCCGACGATGATCTGCGACACCGTCACGCTGAGCATCGCGCTGAATGCCACCAGCAGCGGCCGGCGCAGGCGCGGGTCGCTCAAGTGCACCGGGCTGGGCGCATGGCGATGGGCCAGGGGTTGTGGCTTGAGTTTGAACAGCAGGACCAGAAACGCGCTGGCAGGCAGCAGCGACATCACATGGAAGGGCAGGCTCAAGCTGTGCCGTGCCAGCAATGCCGCCAGCGCCGGCCCGAGTACCAGGCCCACGGCATTCGCTGCACCCAGCGATGCCATGGCACGGGCGCGCTGTTGTGGCCCGACATGATCGGCGATCAGCGCATTGCAGCCCACCGGGATGGCCGCGTAGAAGGCACCGATGCAGCCGCGCGCGAGCATCAGGCCGACGAACGCCAAGGTAGCCCCGGGCAGCCAGCGCAATGCGCCTTCGACGAACAGGCACAGCAGCCAATACGCCACCGTGAAGCCGGCACTGCCCAGCAACAGGATGCGTCGGCGGCCCAGGCGGTCGGCTGCGCGGCCCCAGGGGCGGGCCAGCAGCACCCAGACCACACCTGACACAGTCACCGCAGCGCCAGCTTGCCAGGTGGCCATGCCGAGCAGTCGGGCGATGGGCCCGATCAAGGCGACGAATGCCATCATCGCCATGGTGCAGGCCATGTTGGCCAGCAGCAACGGGCGCGTGTCCAGTGTACTGGCGGTGGTCAAGGGGGCAGGGTCCTTTGCGACATTCATTGGGCAGTCCAGGGCAGTTGAACAGACGGCGTGCAGATCGATGAGACATTCAGCGTTGCGGGCCAGCCCATGCACCGCATGCCGTCAGTCACTGCGGCGCAGCGGCCCTGGCCACATGCTACGCAATACCCCGTCCCGGCGCACCAGTGCATGCATCAGCGCCGCGCCCAGGTGCACCAGTACCGTAGCGAACAACAGGTAGCCGGCCCAGCCATGCGCCTGGCGCAACATTGCGTACAGTTGCAGGTCGTGCGGGGCGATCGCGGGCAGTTGCAGCGGGCGCGGATACCCGCCTGCCGACAGCATGGCCCAGCCCAATAGCGGCATTGCCAGCATCAACGCGTAGAGCAACAGGTGCGATGCGCCTGCGGCGAGCCGCTGCAGCGCGGGCAGGTCTTGTGGCAGAGGGGGGTGAGGAAGGCTCAGGCGCAGGCCGATACGCACGATCACCAGAAGCAGCAGCGCCAGGCCCGTGGCCTTGTGCAACTCTACCAGCACCGGGTGGCGCAGCGACAGGTCGCCAACCATGCTCACGCCAATGAACAGCATGGCGATGATCAGTATCGCCATCAGCCAATGCACCAAGCGGGCAAGGGGGTGGAAGGCTTCGGGTTTCATGGGCGGGCTCCTGCGCCGAGGGATTCGCGGCTGCGGCGGTTGAAGGACTCCGAGTAGGCCGCCGAACGGGCAGCGAGAATCGGGTCATTGGAAGGCTGGATGCCGCTGGGCAGGATCAACGGGTCGAAATTCAGGTCACGGCAAGCGCCTTGCTCCGGTGCATCCACCTGTTCGATGACCAGGGTGCCGGCATCTACGCTGCGCCGTTCGGCGGGCCAGGGCTGGGCCGGGTCGTCCTGTGCATCGCCGGGGTTGGCCAGTACAAGCCGCAAGGTCCAGCGCAACGGCCCCTGGGTCAGGCGTTGCTGCAGGTCATGCTGCAGGAACTGCTTGTCGTCGACCTTGCCGGGAAGGGCAGCGAAAGGCGTTTGTGGCTCGAGTTGCCAACGCACCGGGTGCGCAGTGCCACTGGCGTCGATCAGGCGGAAGGCATTGATGCTGTGGTACTGGGTGTTGGCGAAACTGTCGCTGGGTTTGTAGTTTGCGGCCCATTGGCGGAAGGCAGCGCTTTCCGGGTGGGCGGCAAAGAAGGCCTGCTGCTTTGCCGGGTCCGGCTTGCCGGTGGCAGGGTCTGGCGCGTTGGCCAGCACCTGGTCGTAAAACCCTTGTGGTGTGCTGATCGCCAGCACAGGGGGGTTGTTCATCCCGGTGCGCCAGACTTGGCCGTCGTCGGTGCTCAGCTCAATTGCCAGGCTGCGCACCGGTATGCCCGTATCGGGGGCGAACGGGTTGGCGCCACCGATGGCGAAGCGGCCGATTACCGGTACCCGATCCTGGGTGAACGCGCGTGCTGTCGACAGCGTGGCGGCCTGGCCGCTGGGCTGGAAGTAGCCGCTGACGCACAGGCCTTTCGCGTGGTTCTTGCGATAACCCGGGTAGTGGCCGGCCTGGGCTTCGAAGGTGTCGATAATGCGTTGCGGAGTCAGCTGCGGCCCGCCGATCCAGCCTGCGGCGTAGGCAAAGCCCGCGCCCAAAGCCAGCATCACGGCGCCAATGCCGGCCAGGCGCAGGGCCTTGTCCGGGCCGTGCAAGGGTGAGTTCATGGTGTTCATCCGGTTCAGTGAAGATGCCGGTACGACGGGGCAGGGAAATATTTATTCCATCGATGGGAATAAATTTTGTGGCGGCGCGTCTGCCCCCTACACTGACAACCCCCGAGCCGGTACCTTGCCATGCACGACCTGGACGAACAGCAGTGGCGCGAGTTGCTGCAGCGCCTGCGCCGCTTTGCCTTGTGGCTGAGCCGCGAACCGGGCAGCGCCGACGACCTGGTGCAGGGCACTGTAGAACGTGCCCTCAGCCGCAGCAGCCAGCAACGTGATGCCGATGCGCTGCGTGCCTGGTTGTTCACCATTCTTTACCGGCTGTTTCTCGACGGTAAACGCCGTGAGCGCCTGCATAACCGCTGGCTATCGTGGTTCGGCCGCGCGGAGCAGGAAAGCGAAGCGCTCGGCGGTAACATCGAGAGCATCGTTCTGGCCCAGGCCGACCTGCAGGCCTTTGCCCGGCTATCGACCGAACAGCGTGCCTTGTTGCTGTTGGTGAGTGTCGAAGGGCTGAGCTACAAGGAGGCGGCCCAGGCACTGGGCATCCCCATCGGCACAGTGATGTCGCGCCTGTCACGTGCCCGTGCCGCCTTGCGTGAACTGACTGAGGGCAACCCCCAGCCCCCGGCCTTGCGGAGACTGAAATGACGCGCCTGATACCCAGCGAAGACGAACTGCATGCCTATGTTGACGATCGACTCGAGCCGACGCGGCGTGCCGAGGTGCAGGCCTGGCTGACGGCCAACCCTGAGCAAGCTGCACGTATCGAGGCCTGGCGCAACGATGCTCGACGCTTGCGCACGGCCTTGGCCGGGTTTGGCGATCAACCTAGGGCGGCGCAGTTGGATCGGGGCCAGTTGCAGCGGCGTGTGCGTCAACGGCGCCAACGCCGCCTGGCTTCGGCTGCGGTTTTGCTGCTGGCACTGGGCATAGGCGGGGTGGGTGGTTGGCAGGCCCGGCAGGTCACGCTGGCAGGGAACGAGTTGCCCATGGCTGACGCCGTTCAGGCGCACCGCTTGTTCGCCGGCAGCGAGGCGCTGGATATCCAGGCCAGTGACCCGACGCAGTTGCGCGACTGGCTGGGCAGGCATTTCAGCAGGGTGGGGCAGCTGCCTGACCTCACCGGCTACGGGTTCCAGCCTGTGGGCGCACGGTTGTTGAGCAATGAGCAAGGGCCAGCGGCGTTGCTGGTGTTCCAGGACCGCCAAGGGCAGCGCATCAGCCTGTTCCTGCGCTCACCTGGGGAGCGTTTCGAGCGCATGCCGCAAGGGCAGCGTGTCGATGGCCAGCTGGAGGCGAGGTACTGGTCGCATGGGGCCTATAACTTTGCCTTGGTCAGTGCGGCGGATGATGTGCGCGGGGCGGGTGTGGGGGAGGCCTTGCGGTTGGGCCTTTAGTGTCGGTTAGCCCCCCGTCGCGACGCGTCCGCTGTGGGGGCCGGCTTGCCGGCGATCACCGGCAAAGCCGGTGCCATGCACCGCAGTGCCTGCATCGCTGCGAGCCGGTTCACACGACAAGCGTTGGGCTGCCTCACTCGCGAAGGCGCCGGAGCCTGTCAGCTCAATTCAAGCCAGATCGGCGCGTGGTCCGAGGGTTTTTCCATCGCGCGCAGCTCATAGTCCACACCCGCGGCCTTGATCCGCGGCACCAGGTGCTGCGAAGCCATGATCAGGTCGATGCGCAGGCCACGCTTGGGTTCGTCCTCGAAGCCGCGGCTGCGGTAGTCGAACCAACTGAAGCGGTCCGTTACTTCTGGATGCAGGTGGCGGAAGCTGTCCACCAGCCCCCAGCCCTTGAGGCGCTTCATCCACTCGCGTTCCTCGGGGAGGAAGCTGCATTTGCCTGTCCTCAGCCAGCGTTTGGCGTTGTCCGGACCGATACCGATATCGCAGTCCTGGGGTGAGATGTTCATGTCGCCCATTACCAGCACCGGTTGGTCCTGCTTGAACTGCCCCTCCAGCAACGCCTGCAGGTCGCTGTAGAAACGCTGCTTGGCCGGAAACTTGGTGGGGTGGTCGCGGCTTTCGCCCTGCGGGAAGTAACCATTCATGATGGTGATCGGCGTGCCATTGGCATCAGCGAACGTGCCCCAGATGAAACGGCGCTGGGCGTCTTCCTCGTCTGTGGCAAAGCCTTTGAACAGGCTCAGCGGGGGCTGGCGCGAGAGCAGGGCGACGCCGTAGTGGCCTTTCTGGCCATGGTAGTGCACGTGGTAGCCCAGGGCCTGAACGTCGGCCAAGGGGAACTGATCGTCGCTGACCTTGGTTTCCTGCAGGCCGATCACGTCCGGCTGGTGCTTTTCGATCAGCGCCGCCAGCTGGTGCGGGCGGGCCCGCAGGCCATTGATGTTGAAACAGACGATCTTCATGGAAAGACAATCCCGGTAAAAGGCCGGATGCTAGCCGACATCGTCCCTGATCACCAGCGTGGCGGCTTCGCGAAGGCGCTGCTAACGTGCACTCAAGGGGGGAACGATGCGCCGTGGGGCTCCTCCAAGGCACTGTATGCCCATTCCAGGAGGACTGCCCGCAATGCCCGAAGCCACTGCCGCCCAGGCTCGCATCTGCACACTCGATGATGGCTACAGCCGTGAGGCACGCTCACTGCTGTACAACGCCTACCTTAAAGAGCCCACCTTTGCCTACATCTTCGAGGCCCAGCGCCCTGGCTATGAACGACGCTTGCGCGTGATGGTGCGCGAGTGGGTACGACAGCATTTCTACCTGCAGTTGCCGGCCATTGGCCTGTTGCTGGATGACCGTTTGATAGCGTTGGCGCTGATCGTACCGCCGCAGCGCCGGTTGGGCGTGGCCGACAGCTGGGCCTGGCGCCTGCGCATGCTGCTGGGCACCGGGCAACGCTGCACCCGACGCTACATGGATTATCAGGCGGCGCTGGTCGGTTGCCTGCCGACAGAACAGGTCCACATGTTGCCGCTCCTGGGTGTGCACCCAGCGTTTCGCGGTCAGCACTATGGCGAACAATTGTTACAGGCCGTGCACGACTGGTGCGCAGAAGACCCCAACACACAAGGCGTGGTGCTGGATTCGGGCAACGAGCATTACCTCCCGTTCTATGAGCGCCAGGGGTATGAGGAGATTGGCGAGGTGGCTGTAGGGCCAATCCGAGAAAGAGTGTTTTTTCATCCCTGTCCGGTATCTTCAATTTCCCCGACAGCATGAAAGCCCGCCAAGCGGCTCCCTTGAGCGCCTGGCTCTGGTAGCATGCGCCGCATGACGTATTCAGGAAGACTGACTTGGGGCCTGGTTTTCTGGGCCGCCAGTTTCACAGCATGGGGGCAGAGCGAATTGCTTGTGCAGGTAAACCCTGCCAACAAAGCGCTCAAAGCCAATGTCGAAGGCTATATAGGTACCCTGGGTGACCGCGATGAAGAGGCGCTTTTGCGCTTCAGCCGCGGGGCGCAGGAGCAGGCGCGAAAAGCGGCGCAAGCGCTTGGCTACTATCAGGCGCAGATCGATAGCGAGGTCAGGCCGCCTGCCAAGGCCGACCAACCGGCGAAGCTGATCCTTCATATCGACCCGGGTGAGCCTGTGCGCTTGCGCAACGTAACCGTGCGCATCGAAGGGCCTGCCAGCGAGATGAAAGCGTTTCGCGTACCCGACAGCAAAGCCCTGCGCGCCGGTGAGCAACTCAACCATGGGCTATACGAGGACGCCAAACGGTTGATCCAGAACCAGGCGTCGCGCTACGGCTTCTTCAGTGGGCATTTCAGCCGCCAGCGCCTTGCCGTCGACCCGCAGGCCGGGGTGGCCGATATCGAACTGGTGTATCAGAGCGGCCCACGCTATCGCTTGGGTGCGGTCAGGTTCAGTGGCGACACGCCGCTGGACGAAGAACTGCTGCAGCGCATGGTCTCGTTCGAACCGGGCACGCCATACGACTCCGAACTGATCGCTGAGCTGAACAACGACCTGCAGTCCAGCGGCTATTTCGAGGGTGTGCGGGTCGATGCTGCGCCCACTGCCGCAGTGGCTGAGCAAATCCCCGTGGACGTGCGCCTCGATACCCGCAAACCGCGGACAATGGGCCTGGGCCTGGGTTACTCGACGGATGTCGGGCCGCGCGGCAAAGCCAATTGGACACGCCACTGGGTCAACCCCCAAGGTCACAGCTACGGCTGGGAAACAGAACTTTCAGCCCCCCGGCAAAACGTGGGGCTGTGGTACGACGTGCCCCTTGACCCGCCCCTGACCGACAAGTTGCGTTTCGCCGGCGGCTATCAGAATGAAGAGATCGCCGGTACAGACACACTCAGCAAGCTGCTGACCGTGGGGCCGGAATGGCACAGCAAGCTGCCCAGTGGCTGGCAACGGGTGATCTCGCTCAAGTACCAGCGTGAAGAGTATCGCCTTGGCGACGATTCGGGCCTGAGCAACCTGCTTATGCCAGGCGTAAGCTTCTCCTACCTGCGCAGCGACAACCGCATCGACCCGCACAATGGCTACCGCCTGCAGTTCGATACCCAGGTGGCCAAGGAAGGGCTGGTGTCCGACACCAACCTGTTGCATGGCAACGTGCTGCTCAAGGGCCTGACCACGCTCGGGCACAACCACCGCTTGCTCGGCAGGGTGCAGTTCGGTGGCAGCGCCACCAACGGTTACAAGAACAACATCCCGCCATCGCTGCGTTTCTTCGCCGGTGGTGACCAGAGCGTGCGCGGCTACGACTATCAGACGCTGTCGCCAAAGAATAGCGACGGCGACCGTATCGGTGGCCGCTACCTGGTGGCAGGCAGCGTCGAATACCAGTATTCGCTGACCGAGAAGTGGCGTGTGGCGACATTCGTCGACCAGGGCAATTCGTTCAACACGCTGGAGCTGCCGAGCCTCAAGACCGGGGTCGGTATCGGCGTGCGCTGGGTTTCGCCGGTCGGGCCATTGCGCCTTGACCTGGCCAAGGCCCTTGATGACGACGGTGGTATCCGCCTGCACTTCTCCATGGGGCCTGAGCTGTGATGCGTGTGTTCAAATTCATTCTGCTGGGCCTGCTTGGCAGTGTGTTACTGGTTGTTCTGGCGCTGGCATCGTTACTTGGTACCGAAGGCGGCAGCCGTTGGGTACTTGGGCGCGTGCCAGGCCTGCAGGTCGATAACTTTCAAGGGCGCCTTGCGGGCAGGTGGCAGGCGAGCCAATTGACCTGGGCTGACGGCGGCAACCGCGTCGAAGTGCTGGCTCCGCTGCTGAACTGGACACCTGGCTGTTTATTGCGGGCAACGCTGTGCATCGATCAACTGCATGCCCAGCGTATCGACATGGTGTTCGCGCCGAGCGAACAACCTGCCGACAGCGGGCCGCTGCAGTTACCGGTTTTGCGGCTGCCGGTGGCCATCGAGCTGGGTGACGTCAAGGTTGGCCAGGTGCGCCTCGATGGCAGCGACCTGCTCGGCGATCTTCACCTGGCGGCGCACTGGACTGCCACAGGGCTGCAGATCGACAGCCTGCAACTGCAGCGCGATGACCTGCAATTGAATGTGCAGGGCGATCTGCAACCCGAGGGTGACTGGCCGGTGCAACTGCAGGGGCAGGTGCACCTGCCTGCGGTGCAAGGGCAGGCCTGGCAACTGGCGCTGACCGCCAAAGGCGAGTTGCAGAAAATCCTTGTACTGGATGCGACCAGCAGCGGTTATCTCAACGCGCGTCTGACCGGTGAGTTGCAGGCACTGGCCGAGCACTTGCCGGCCAGGTTGCAGCTGCGCTCCGATGCCTTCAAACCCGCGCAAACGCTGCCGGACACGCTGCAGCTCAATCAGCTCAAGCTCGACGCCGAGGGCGATTTGCTCAAAGGTTATCAGTTGTCCGGTAGCGCCAGCCTGCCGGCAGAACAGGCACCGATCGCCCTGCTGCTCAAGGGCAAGGTAGATGCCAAAGGGGCGAACGTTCAGGCGTTGGACCTTTCTGCCAGCGACGCTCAGCACGTGAAGCTGCAGGCCAGCGCCGACTGGCAGCAAGGCCTGGTGGCCGATGCCCAGCTCGACTGGCAGGATTTCCCGTGGCTACGTCTGTACCCGTTGGACGCGCCGCCAGATGTCACGCTCAAGCGCTTCAACGCGCAGGTGCAATACCGCGATGGCAGTTACCAGGGTACCTTCAATGGCGACCTCGACGGCCCGGCCGGAGCCTTTACGTTGGCCAGCCCTTTCGAGGGTGACCTTGGCCAGGTGCGCCTGCCGCAATTGGCCCTGACCGCCGGGCAAGGCAAGGCCGCCGGCAGTGTCGCGGTGCGCTTTGCCGATACCCTGGCCTGGGATGTCGACCTGCAGTTGTCGGCACTCGACCCCGCCTACTGGCTCGCCGAACTGCCCGGTACCCTGGCCGGTCCGTTGCGCAGCAAAGGTGAAATGAAGGGTGAGCAGCTCACCCTCGATGCCCAGCTTGACCTGAAGGGCCGCCTGCGCGGCCAGCCGGCGCTGCTCAAGGTACAGGCCGAAGGCGCCGGGCAGAACTGGACCCTCGGTGCGCTGGCTGTGCAGTTGGGTGACAACCGCATCAACGGCAGTGGCAGCCTGCAGCAGCGCCTGGCCGGGCGTGTCGACCTCGACCTGCCCCGGCTAGGGCAACTGTGGCCCGGGCTGCGAGGCCAGGCCAAAGGGCGGCTGGATGTCAGCGGCACGCTGAGCGCTCCCCAGGGTACCCTCACCCTGCAAGGCCAGCAGTTGGCGCAGGAGCAGAACCGTATCCAGCGGCTTGACCTCAATGCGCGCCTGGACAACGCCCAGCGTGGCGTGATCAACCTCAAGGCCAATGGTATCCGCCTGGGCGATACGGCGTTGGGCACCTTGCAGGCCAACGGCAAGGGCGATATCCGCCAGCAAGCCTTGACCCTGGGCCTCGATGGCCCGCAGTTGAAGCTTGACCTGGGGCTCGACGGCCAGTTGAACAAGGGGGACTGGCGTGGCCGGCTGGCCAGCGGCAGAGTCCAGGCCGGTGGCCAGGACTGGCAGTTGCAGGCGCCGGCCCGCCTGCAGCGCCTGGCCAGCGGCCAACTGGACTTCGGTGCCCACTGCTGGCGCTCCGGTCAGGCCAGCCTGTGTGGCGAGGATCAACGCCTGGCACCAGAGCCACGCCTGCGTTATCACCTCAAACAGTTCCCGCTGGACAGCCTGGCCCAATGGCTGCCGAAGGATTTCGCCTGGCAGGGGCTGCTCAACGCTGACGTCAATCTGGACATTCCGGCCAGCGGCCCCAAGGGTGTCGTGCGTATCGATGCCAGTGGCGGCACCCTGAGGGTGCGGGACAATGGGCGCTGGATCGATTTCCCTTACCAGGCGCTGCGCCTGGACAGCACCCTGGCGCCTCGCCGCATCGATACACGGCTGAATTTCCGTGGCGAGCGCCTCGGCGAGTTGAGCTTGAACGCTCGTCTCGACCCGCTGGGGAAAGACAAGCCGCTGTCGGGTGACTTCCGCCTCGCCGGTCTGGACCTGTCGGTTGCCCGGCCTTTCGTACCGATGGTCGAGCGCCTGGCAGGCCAATTGAATGGCAGTGGCCGATTGTCCGGCACCTTGCTGGCGCCAAAGGTCAACGGCAACCTGATGCTCAGTGGTGGCGAGGTCAGTGGTGCTGAGCTGCCCGTCAGTTTGCAGGACCTGTCGCTGCAGGCCTTGATCGCTGGCGAGCAGGTTCAGCTCAACGGTGGTTGGCGCAGTGGCGAGGCGGGCCGTGGCCGGCTGAGCGGAGACCTGACCTGGGGCCAGGCCCTGGGCATGAACCTGCGCCTGCAGGGCCAGCAGTTGCCGGTTACCGTCGAACCCTACGCAACACTTGAGGTTGCGCCGGACCTGAACTTGCGCCTGATCGACGACAAACTGGCGGTGACCGGCAAGGTGCTGGTGCCCAAAGGCAAGATCACGGTGCGCGAACTGCCGCCATCGACCGTGAAAGTATCGGACGACACCGTCATCGTCGGCCACCAGACCGAAGAAGGCAAAACGCCCATGGCGATGGCCATGGACATTGATGTAGAGGTTGGGCAAGACAAACTGTCGTTCAGCGGTTTTGGGCTTACCGCCAACTTGCTCGGCCATGTACACATCGGCGACAACATGGACACCCGTGGTGAGTTGAGCCTGGCTGACGGACGCTATCGCGCCTACGGTCAGCGCCTGACCATTCGCCGTGCGCGCTTGCTGTTCGCCGGGCCCATCGACCAGCCCTACCTGGACATCGAAGCCATTCGGCAAGTTGATGACGTGATCGCCGGTATTCGCCTGAGCGGCAGCGCCGAGCAGCCTACTACCAAGGTGTTTTCGGAGCCGGCGATGAGCCAGGAACAGGCGCTGTCCTACCTGGTGCTGGGCCGGCCGCTGGGCACTTCGGGCGAGGACAACAACATGCTTGCCGAGGCGGCCCTGGGCCTGGGCCTGGCTGGCAGCGCAGGAATCACCGGCAGCCTCGCGTCAAGCCTGGGTATTGACGATTTCCAGTTGGACACTGAGGGCTCGGGCAACTCCACCAGTGTGGTGGCTAGCGGTAACCTGACCGAGAAACTGAGCTTGCGATATGGGGTAGGGGTGTTCGAGCCGGCCAATACCATTGCGTTGCGCTATAAGCTGAGCAAGAAGGTCTACCTTGAGGCGGCGAGTGGCCTGGCCAGTTCGCTGGATATTTTCTACAAGCGCGACTTCTGAAGGGGCGCCATCACCGCACGGTGGCGGCCTCGATGAACTCATTGGTTTCAGGGGCAGGCGCAGTGGGCGGCTTGCGGGTGGGGTTGATCAGCTTGGTATATTCCTCGATCAGCCGGTTGAGCGCCTCGGGTGGCTCGCTGGCTTGAAACTGCATGCGGATCTGTACCTCGTCCGGGTCTCGCGTTTCCCCCTGGCGGCCCTGGGCGCCGATCGTGACCTTGAAGGCCGCAGCGCCGCCGGCCTGATCATTCGCCTGCATCGCACGCAGCGCCTCCGTGCCATTGACCCGCACAGAGAGGTCGACCTGCATGCGCTCCAGAGCCAGCCCCTTGGGTGATACCAGGGCGAACAACGGCACGCGTATCACATGCTTGTCGTCCATGGCGACCTCGACCATCTTGGCTTTCATGGGAGCCCCGAGCGCCTGCGGATCGATGTCGAAAAAATGATCGAACAGATTGATGTACTGCTGGGCAATCAGGCTATTGGTTGCCGCAGCGGCTTCCTGCAGGCCACGGGTGATATCCCGCAGGTCAATCGCGGTCATGGGGGCAGGGTGGTTGTCCACTCACTTGTCTCCTTGGTACACGGGGAGCCCCGCTGTGTTCAGCGAGGCGGACATTTTGAGACAGGGCGAAGGATCAGGAAGTGGTGGCACCTGCAGAGGCGGTGCTCGCTGTATCGTCCTTCAGCACGTCAGCATCGGAGATCGCATCCGTGCTTATCAGGGTCGAGTTGGGTACCACCGTCGGTTTGGTGGCAGCATCGGTGAGGAAATCGATGACCCTCATCACCGCCTCTGGTGGATCCTGGCGGCGCAAGGTGGTGTTGAATGCATAGCGGGCACGGGTATCGGACTTGCGGGTCTGCGTGGACTTGTGGCTGATACTGCCCTTCATGTCCAGCTTGAAAGGGCCCCAGCCCAGCGAGGCGGCCATGTCACCACTTTTGCTGGACTCACTGAAATCCTCGGCCGCCTGGCTGATGGTCAGTTCGAACTCGACCTTGCCTTCTTCAATGACAATGTTCGGGTGGGTAATGGCCGCCAGCAGCGGGACCTTCATGGACTTGCTGACGACGCCTTTGTATTCGCCCTGTTCGTTGACGATGGTCTCGTCGTAGTCGAACTGGATGGCAACCGCTTTGCCATCCTGTACGCAGACCTGCATGAGGAAGTCCGCATAGGATTTGCTCGCAGTGACCTGAGCCTGAACCATGGCTTGTAGCGGCCCGGCGATCATCCGGTCCATGGGCAAGGCGTTGATGACCGATCCGATAAGGCTGTTGTCTAGGGACATTGCTGGATTCTCTTTCTCTGTTGGATGATGCAAATACGGCCGTCAGTACGGCCGGGTGGGCGTCGTCAGCGCGTGCAAGGCTCCTGGCGACGGATATTGCCGATCTGGCGCAGGCTCAGGCCGTACTTGTCGGCCAGCAGGCTGCGTGACAGCCCTTCAGCGCTTTCTTTCTGGATTTGCAGGTTGCGCAACTGCCGCAGGAAGTGGTCCGGCTTGGGAATTTCCAGTGCCACACCGGCAAAACGCTTGATCAAGGCGTCAAGGGCTTCGCCGGGGAGTACGTCAGCGAGCTTGGTTCGCTCGCGATGCTTGGGGATGTATTTGGGCCTGCCGCCGAAGGCGCAGGTCAGTTGGTAGGCGTTTTCTATGCCGATACATTCGATCAGGGACTGCAGCGAGTGCGGTAGCTGGCTGATATCTATGGCTGTGAGATCTTGCAATTCCATGTGTGGCTCCCTCGAGGTAGATGGGGCGCGATGCTTTGATATGCCGCAATGGCGGGTCGGCGATTACCATCGGCGTTCTGTCGTTGGCATGAGCGGATTGTCAGTGAGTGACGAATACTGTCGCTAGGCGCCAAGTGGTCCAGCTGTTGTAGCCTCGGGGAGCAGGATTTGAAGGCAACGATTTCGCGCGTTGTAGGACATCGCTCTGGCGTTGCCCTACAGCCGTTGATACTCAGGGGGGCACTTTTCCGTGAGGCAACTGGGTGCCAGTACCCTCAACCGCAGGGGTAAACATGCATCAAGCTCACGTTGCGCAGGTAGGCGTGCGGCCAATCGGCCATTGTTTGAGGCAGACTGCGCCAGTCGACCACGAGGCAGAGGGCACTGAGAGATTGCTTATCGTGCCGGCCCAGCACTTTACCGGGGAAGGATCGGCGATAGAGCGCAAGGGTCTTGCCCACTGCTTCGACTTGTCCGGCGTTGGCCAAGGTTTCGTAGGCGAGCCTTGGCAACTGCGGCTGCTCGATTGTGAAATGGGCGTGGCCGGGCCTTGCGAGCAGGTGCCCGGCTGCCCTTGTTCGATGCCATAACTGTTGCCATTGGTTGCTGCCGGCGTAGTCCGCCAGTTCGCGGCCCATTTTGAGCAATTGCTCAGGTGGTATCTGGCGGATATCCAGGGCGTGGGTGGGGAGAGAGGGCAGTAACAACAGAATGAGCAGGGCGGGCTTGAGCATGGAGCCTCCAGCATGGGCGGTAGGAAGGCCAATGCTTTCAGGCTTGAGGTGCCACGCTAAGCAGGAAATGCAGCGCCGAAAGCCACGGGCGTTGTATCATTGCCCCGGCTCGTTGCGAGCCATTTGCCCCCGATGTTGCAAGGAACTATCGATGACACACGTGCAGCGCCTCAAATATTCGATTCTTATCATCCTGGTGGTGCTGGGCCTCATGCTGGGCCTGTCACACCTGCAGAAGCAGGGCACCATCAGTGAACAGACTTTCCAGCTGCTGGCCATCGCCATTGCGGCAGTGGTGGTCGTGATCAACGGGATCCTGCGGCGCAAGGTCAAGCCCTGACCCGTACCGGCCGGCCAGGTATGGCCGGCCATGCGCTCAGCGTGCAGAGGGTTGCTCGAGCACGGCGCGCGCTTGCGGGTTGAGGCTGTAGCACTTGTCGTTGCCCAGGTTGATCACGCCCTCTGCGCACAGCCGCTTGAGCACCTCCCGCACACTGAGAAACGACAGTGGAATATCCAGTTGTTCCAGATGCGCGTGCACACCGCGCACGCCAATGCTGCGGCCGGAACGGCCGGCGCTGTGCAGGGCATCGATCACTTTGAGACGAATCAGGCTGGTACGAAGCCCATAGGTGCGCAGCAACTCGCGGATCTGTTCGTTGCCGATACGCTCTTCCCCGCAGGCGTCCTGTCCATTGGCCGCTTTGGCCGGGGTTCGCCCGGTCTGAAGTGAGGATTGCGGGTTGTACATGTGAATGCTCCTTTTCGTGGACTTTCCCGAAATATGGGTGCCTCACTTACTAGGACGAATGAGAACGGAGAATCTGCAGCCTTTGCGCAAAAAAAAAGATTCTCTGCCGGTCTCATGAAGACGAATCTGTTTCTCCTTGTGCGTAAAATTTTCATGTGGGCGTTCGTCTGATTGGGAATGATCCCAGAAGCCGAGGAGTGCCCGTGCTCTCAATTTCACGTCCCATGACCTGCGCTGGCCTTGCGGCCGCGCTGGTTGTCTCCAGCATGGCCGCGCAGGCGTTGGAACCCAAGTCTGATGCCACTGCGCAAATTCGCCGTACAAGTTTCGGCGTGCCGCATATCGTGGCCAAGGATGAGCGCGGCCTGGGTTACGGCATCGGTTATGCCTATGGCCAAGACAATCTGTGCCTGCTGGCCAATGAAGTGCTGACGGTCAACGGTGAACGTTCGCGCTTTTTTGGCGCGCAGGGCAAAACCCTCGAGCAGCGCGATAACCTGACCAGCGACCTGTTCTTCACCTGGTTCAATACGCCGACTGCGGTCAACAGCTTCCTGCAGGCCCAACCTGCTCAGGTGCGTGATTTGCTGGAGGGCTATGCCAGTGGCTTCAACCGCGCCTTGGCCGAGCGTCGTAGCCAAGGGCTGCCGGCAGAGTGCGGGGATGGTCAGTGGTTGCGGCCGATCACCAGCCTGGACCTGGTCAAGCTGACCCGCCGTCTGCTGGCTGAGGGTGGGTTGGGCCAGTTCGCCGAAGCGCTGGCGGCTGCCCGGCCGCCGCAGTTGGCGAGCCAGCAGGCAGCGCCCACGTTTGGCGAGGCACTTGCCCAGCAGCAGCGCTTCGCTTCGGAGCGCGGCAGCAACGCCGTTGCAGTGGGTGCGGAGCGTTCGGCCAACGGCCGCGGGCTATTGCTGGCCAACCCGCATTTCCCCTGGATGGGCGGGATGCGCTTCTACCAGATGCAACTGACCATCCCTGGCCGACTGGACGTCATGGGCGCCGCACTGCCTGGCTTGCCGGTAGTGAACATCGGTTTCAACCGTCACCTGGCCTGGACCCACACGGTCGATACGTCCAAACACTTCACCCTCTATCGACTGCAACTGGACCCCAAGGATCCGACCCGCTACCTGCTCGATGGCAAGTCCCTGCCGCTGACGCGCCAGGCTGTGAGCGTCACGGTCAAGGCTGAGGATGGCACGCTGAGCCAGGTGCAGCGCCAGGTCTACAGTTCGAGCTTCGGGCCGGTGGTGCAGTGGCCAGGGCGCCTGGACTGGGACAGCAAAGCGGCCTACAGCCTGCGCGACGCCAATCTGGAAAATACCCGCGTGCTGCAGCAGTGGTATCGCATCAACCGTGCCGATAGCCTGGCGGCACTGAAGGGCTCGGTCGAGCAGTTGCAGGGCATCCCCTGGGTCAATACCTTGGCCGTCGATGCCGGTGGCCAGGCGTTGTACCTTAACCAGTCGGTGGTGCCTTATGTGGACCAGCAGTTGCTGAGCCAGTGCAGCAACCCGGCGGCGCAAGGGCCGCTGGTGGTGCTCGACGGTTCGCGCAGCGCCTGCCAGTGGAAGGTCGATGCACAGGCAGCGCAGCCTGGCATCTTCCCGGCGCATCTGTTGCCCAGCCTTGCGCGCAACGATTTCGTGCAAAGCTCCAACGATCCGGCATGGATGACCAACCCCGCCCAGCCGTTGACGGGGTACTCGCCGCTGATCAGCCGCAGCGACCAGCCCTTGGGCATGCGCGGGCGCTTCGCGCTGGAGCGCCTGCAAGGCAAGGCCAAGCTGGGTGTGGAGGACCTGCAGCGGATGGTGATGGATGATGAGGTCTACCTGGCCAGCCTGGTGCTTCCAGACTTGTTGCAATGGTGCAAAGGCGCTGAGGCCGATTTGCAGGCGCTATGTGCGAGCCTGGCGAGCTGGGATGGCAAGGCTGACCTGAACAGTGGCATTGGCCTGGTGCACTTCCAGAACATCGTCGACGCCTTGGCCAGGTATCCGCAAAGCTGGCGTGTGGCCTTCGACCCGGCAGACCCACAACACACGCCGCGTGGGTTGGCAGTGGAGCAGGCGGCGGTGCGCAAGTTGCTGCGCGAAGCGGCGCTGGCCTCACTGCAGCAGGTAGCCAAAGCCGGCGTTGCTGAAGACAGCCGTTGGGGGCAGATCCAGCAGGCGGCCGATGGCACACCGGTGCCGGGCGGCCCGCAGGGCTTGGGGGTGTATAACGCGATCTACAGCGTCCCGCATGGGCCGGGCAAGCGGCTGGTGGTCAGTGGCACCAGTTACTTGCAACTGGTCAGCTTCACCGATAAGGGGCCCCAGGCGCGCGGGTTGTTGGCCTTCTCGCAGTCCAGCGAAGCCGCATCGGCGCATGCGAGCGACCAGACCAAAGCGTTCTCGGCCAAGCAGTTGGCGCCCATCCCGTTCACCGAGGCGCAAATCAAGGCTGACCCCGAGTATCGGCAGTATGTGGTCAGTGAGCGGGACAAGGGGGCAGTGGCGAGCCAGCCTTAAGTTACAAACCTGTACCGGCCTCATCGCCGGCAAACCGGCCCACAGGTATCAAGGATAGTGGCGTACCTGTAGGCGCCGGCTTGCCGGCGATGAGGCCGGTACGGCGAAGCTACCAGTTTCAGGAAAACTCGAACGGCTCCAGCTGAAAGCCCTGCGCATCCACCTGCAGGGTCCAGCCGCGACGGTCCCAATCGCCCAGCACGATGCGCCGCGCAGGCTCCCCGTTCACCACCAGCTTGTGGATCGCCGGCCGGTGAGTGTGGCCATGCACCAGCGTTTTCACGCCATGTGCCGCCATCACCGCTGGCACTTCTTCTGGTGTGACATCGACAATTTCGGTGGCCTTCATGCGCGTCTGTGCACGGCTTTCGTTACGCAGCTTGCGCGCCAGCTTTTGCCGGGTGGCAAGCGGCAAGTGCCGCAGAATCCACAGGCTCAACGGGTTGCGCAGATAACGGCGCATTTTCATGTAACCGATGTCGCGGGTGCACAGGGTATCGCCATGCATCAGCAAAACCTGCTCGCCGCCCAGGCTGATCACGCAGGGGTCGGCCAGCAGGGTGCAGCCGGCGGCCTTGCAGAAAGCCTCGCCAATCAGGAAGTCACGGTTGCCGTGCATCAGGTACACGGCAGTGCCGCTGTCGCTCAGCTGGCGCACGGCCTGGCAGATCGACTGCTGGAACGGCGTCATGGCATCGTCGCCGATCCAGGCTTCGAAGAAGTCGCCGAGGATGTACAACGCCTTGGCATGGCGTGCGCGGCCGTCGAGCAGATCAAGAAACGCCCGGGTAATGTCCGGGCGCTCTTCTTGCAGGTGCAGATCAGAGATCAGCAGTATCACTCAACGATCTCGGCTTTCTCGATGATCACGTCGTCTTTTGGTACGTCCTGGTGGCCAGCCTTGGAACCGGTGGCGACCTTTTCGATGGCGTCGACGATTTCACGGCCTTCGGTCACTTCGCCGAATACCGCGTAGCCCCAGCCCTGGGTGTTCTTGCCGCTGTGGTTGAGGAAGTCGTTGTCGGAGGCGTTGATGAAGAACTGGGCCGAGGCGGAGTGCGGCTCCATGGTGCGTGCCATGGCAATGCTGTACTTGGTGTTCTTCAGGCCGTTGTCAGCTTCGTTCTGGATGCTGGCGCGGGTTTTCTTCTGGCTCATGCCCGGCTCGAAGCCGCCGCCCTGGATCATGAAACCCTTGATCACACGGTGGAACACGGTGCCATCGTAGTGACCGTCCTTGACGTACTGAACGAAGTTTTCCGTGGTGAGCGGCGCTTTCTCGGCGTCCAGTTGCAGGACGATAACGCCGTGGTTGGTGGTCAGTTTGACTTTGGACATGCTGGAATTCGCTCTTTCAAGGCATTCGGGAATTAGGGTGCGCAGTGCGCCTGTAGTCACCTGACGCAGGATCGGGCGACCGCGACACATGGCGCGCACTGGCCATTTTGCCAGGCCGCGACAAAAAGCTGCGATAAATCACGGCAGTTTGTCCGAGCCCGGCTGTCAGCAGCTTGACTGCTTCGGCTATGATAGGCCCTTTGATTCAATCGGCCTACCCAGGCCGGACACGTGCATTCAAGGATCCTATGAGCAAGCCCACTGCCGACAACGCGCCCAACGCCGCTGCCAAAGGCGCCCCCGCCGTCCCTGCGAACTTCCTGCGGCCGATCATCCAGGCCGACCTGGACTCGGGCAAGCACAGCAGCATCGTCACTCGTTTTCCGCCGGAGCCCAATGGCTACCTGCACATCGGCCATGCCAAGTCGATCTGCGTCAACTTCGGCCTGGCCAAGGAGTTCGGCGGCGTCTGTCACCTGCGCTTCGACGACACCAACCCGGCCAAGGAAGACCAGGAGTACATCGATGCCATTCAGCGCGACGTCAAATGGCTGGGCTTCGACTGGGCCGGCGACGTGCGTTATGCCTCGAACTACTTCGACCAGTTGCACGACTGGGCCGTTGAACTGATCAAGCGTGGCAAGGCCTATGTCTGTGACCTGACCCCTGATCAGGCCAAGGCCTACCGTGGCAGCCTGACCGAGCCAGGCAAGAACAGCCCGTTCCGTGAGCGCAGCGTCGAAGAGAACCTCGACCTGTTCGCGCGCATGAAGGCCGGGGAGTTCAAGGATGGCGAGCGCGTGCTGCGCGCCAAGATCGACATGGCCTCGCCGAACATGAACCTGCGCGACCCGATCCTGTACCGCATCCGTCATGCCCACCACCACCAGACCGGTGACAAGTGGTGCATCTACCCCAACTACGACTTCACCCATGGTCAGTCCGATGCCATCGAAGGCATCACCCACTCGATCTGCACCCTGGAGTTCGAAGGCCATCGGCCGCTTTACGACTGGTTCCTGGACAACCTGCCGGTACCGGCGCATCCGCGTCAGTACGAGTTCAGCCGTCTGAACCTGAACTACACCATCACCTCCAAGCGCAAGCTCAAGCAGCTGGTCGACGAGAAGCACGTCAGCGCCTGGGACGACCCGCGCATGTCGACCCTCTCAGGCTTCCGCCGTCGCGGCTACACCCCGGCCTCGATCCGCAACTTCTGCGAGATGGTCGGTACCAACCGCTCCGACGGTGTGGTCGACATGTCGATGCTCGAATTCAGCATCCGTGACGACCTCGACCGCACCGCGCCGCGCGCCATGTGCGTGCTGCGCCCGCTGAAGGTGGTCATCACCAACTACCCTGAAGGCCAGGTCGAGCAGCTCGAACTGCCGCGCCATCCCAAAGAAGACATGGGCGTGCGCGTGCTGCCCTTCGCCCGCGAGCTGTACATCGACCGCGACGATTTCATGGAAGAGCCGCCAAAGGGCTACAAGCGCCTGGAACCGGCCGGTGAAGTGCGCCTGCGCGGCAGCTACGTGATCCGCGCCGACGAAGCGGTCAAGGACGCCGAGGGCAACATCGTCGAGCTGCGCTGCTCCTACGACCCGGACACACTGGGCAAGAACCCCGAGGGCCGCAAGGTCAAGGGCGTGATCCACTGGGTGCCGGCAGACGCCAGTGTCGAATGCGAAGTGCGCCTGTACGACCGCCTGTTCCGCTCGCCGAACCCGGAAAAGGCCGAGGAGGGCGCCAGCTTCCTCGACAACATCAACCCGGACTCGCTGCAAGTGCTGACCGGCTGCCGTGCCGAGCCGTCGCTGGGCCAGGCGCAGCCTGAAGACCGCTTCCAGTTCGAGCGCGAAGGCTACTTCTGCGCCGACCTCAAGGACAGCCAGCCGGGCCGCCCGGTGTTCAACCGCACCGTCACCCTGCGTGACTCCTGGGGCAGCTAAGGAACCACCGTGCTTACCATTTACAACACGCTGAGCAAAACCAAGGAAGCCTTCAAGCCGCTCGATGGCAACAAGGTGCGCATGTACGTGTGCGGCATGACCGTGTACGACTACTGCCACCTTGGCCATGGCCGCAGCATGGTGGCCTTCGACCTGGTCACCCGCTGGCTGCGCAAGAGCGGCTATGAGCTGACCTACGTGCGCAACATCACCGACATCGACGACAAGATCATCAACCGGGCCAACGAGAACGGCGAAACGTTCGACGCGCTGACGGCCCGCATGATCGATGCGATGCATGAGGACGAACGGCGCCTGAACATCCTCAAGCCGGACCAGGAACCGCGTGCCACCGACCATATCGCCGGCATGCACGCGATGATCCAGACCCTGATCGACAAGGGCTACGCCTACGCGCCGGGCAATGGCGACGTGTACTACCGGGTCGGCAAGTTCGTCGGCTATGGCAAGCTGTCGCGCAAGAAGATCGAGGACCTGCGCATCGGTGCCCGCATCGAGGTCGACGAGGCCAAGCAGGACCCGCTCGACTTTGTACTGTGGAAGGGCGTCAAGCCGGGTGAACCGTACTGGGATTCGCCCTGGGGCCCTGGCCGTCCGGGCTGGCACATCGAGTGCTCGGTGATGTCCACCTGCTGCCTGGGCGAGAGCTTCGACATCCACGGTGGCGGCAGCGACCTGGAGTTCCCGCACCACGAGAACGAAATCGCCCAGAGCGAAGCGGCGACCGGCAAGCAGTACGCCAACGCCTGGATGCATTGCGGCATGATCCGCATCAATGGCGAGAAGATGTCCAAGTCGTTGAACAACTTCTTCACCATCCGTGACGTGCTCGATGTGTATCACCCGGAGGTGGTGCGCTACCTGCTGGTGGCCAGCCACTACCGCAGTGCCATCAACTACTCCGAAGACAGCCTGCGTGATGCCAAGGGCGCCCTGGAGCGCTTCTATCACGCGCTGCGTGGCTTGCCACGTGTGGCGGCCAAGGGTGGTGAGGCATTCGTCGAGCGCTTCAGCGTGGCGATGAACGACGACTTCGGCACCCCCGAAGCCTGCGCCGTGCTGTTCGACCTGGTGCGCGAAATCAACCGCCTGCGCGACAGCGACCCGGATGCGGCTGCCGGCCTGGCCGGTCGCCTGCGTGAGCTGGGTGATGTGCTGGGTGTACTGCAGCTGGAGGCCGATGACTTCCTGCGTGCGGGGGCTGAGGGCAAGGTCGATGCGGCTGAAGTGGAAGCGCTGATCCAGGCGCGCCTGCAGGCGCGTGCCGACAAGAACTGGGCAGAATCCGACCGTATCCGCGACCAGCTGACCGCCATGGGCGTGGTGCTGGAGGACAGCAAGGGCGCGACCACCTGGCGTCTGGCTGACTGATGATGTGAAGGGGCCGCTTTGCGGC